>NZ_JCBCUY010000003.1:0-186560 GCF_059862705.1 Pseudomonas sp. MF08817 | reverse complement strand
GAGCACAAGGTCGGCAGCCTCGCGCTTGAATTCAGGAGTAAAGGAGCGGCGTTGTTTAGTCATCTGACACCTCGATCTGGCGAGCATTCTCGCCTAAATGGGTGTCCGGTTTCATTAGACCACTACAAGGACACCCTCCGCGATCTCCTAGAAAGGAACATCCTTGAGAGCGATACGCCGCCAGAAGAGAAGGCTCGCCTTGTGCAAAGCTTGAAAGGACTCTCTGCCGAGGCCATAAAACACCTGACATTGAAATTATTGGATGAGGGGGTTGGGCGTCTGCCGGCAGCAGCTGTGCTAATTGGTACGTACCTTCAGCAAATTCTTCAGTGACGTTTGTGGTAGCCAGCTCGAACTTTGCGTAGCCGATTTTCGAGCGTTTGCTACCAACCTGCCCCCACAACTCAAGCCAGAACTCAGGCAGAGTCAGCCCGGCAATCGAAGGAATGATTTCCGTGCTTTCAGGGCTGCACCGGCCCGCGATTGCGATCTGTACGACCTGACCCTGGATCAGCCGCATTACACACGCGCCTTGTGCAACTCAATTACCGCCCCGATAGCCTCAAGGCTGGCCGACATGTACTTGGCGTGCAGGGCGCGGATCTTCTTGGCTTCGCTCGCATTGATCTCCCCGTCTTCCAGGGCAGACGCCACCATCTGGTCAAGCGCACCACGCTGTGCAGATGCAGCGAGCGAGCGCTGGTACAGATCGACGTTGTCCAGCTCCCCCGCTTCCGGGATCTTCACGAACACGCCGCCGTACATCGCGCAGATGTAGTCCGGCAGGTGCTCGGTCTTCGTTTCGCTTTCCAGCACGAATATCTCGGCATCGCTCAGCGGCTTGCACCCGGCGGTTTCGTAAATCTGGTTTTCAAGACGCTTGTCCTTGATGCCAAGGCGAGCTGCCGCGCAATCCATCCCGCCAGGGAAAGCGTTGGACACGGCGGCCATTACTTGGCGGCGGGTCTCTAGTACGGGCGTTTTCATGTCCTAGTTTTTCCTTGGGTGGGTTGCGGTCAAAATTGCTTCAATGGATCGGCGGACGCGGATGTCGCTTAGGCGGCCATCTCGGCCCAAGGAAACGACGG
The DNA here is from genome assembly GCF_059862705.1 of Pseudomonas sp. MF08817. Classification (NCBI taxonomy): domain Bacteria; kingdom Pseudomonadati; phylum Pseudomonadota; class Gammaproteobacteria; order Pseudomonadales; family Pseudomonadaceae; genus Pseudomonas; species Pseudomonas sp. MF08817. Next base: position 185,472 of record NZ_JCBCUY010000003.1, on the reverse strand, counting down.
ACATAGGGATTCTTTTTTGAAAGCACCTTCGGTCAACGCCTCCGCTCGCTTGGCAATCACTGGAGACATACCGTGCTTCCCCCGAACCCAGCCGGAAACGGTGCTTTGATCAACCTTGAGCTTTTCGGCGGTGGCCTCCTGGGTGCCGAAGTATTCAACGAGGCCCTTATAAATAGCGTTCATGATGCCCCTCCATACGGGAATACCCATATGGTAGGTTATGGGAATACCGATTTGCAAGGGTATGGGAGCACCCGTAATACTTCACGGATGGAATTTAAAGAAAGACTCAAGGCCGCCCGCCGCCATGCCGGTTTAAATCAGACCGAGCTTGCGGAGCGCGCCGGCCTCACGCAGACCTCGATCTCCGACCTCGAGCGTGGAAAATCTAAGGCGACAGCTTTTGCCGCTCAGATCGCTTCGGTGTGCGGCGTTTCGCCTATGTGGCTCGCTGAAGGCGCTGGCGACATGCTTAAGGGTGTCGAGGCACCCGCTGAGCGCGCTCAGCCAGGCATGGCCATGTCTGACATCCAGGCGTGGGATGATGAAACCCCGCTCGATGACGACGAGGTTTACGTGCCCTTCCTTCAGGAGGTGGAGTTGGCTGCAGGGTCGGGCCGATTCGCTATCGCAGAAAGCGACAGTGCCAGGCTGCGCTTCTTCAAGAAAGACCTTCGTCACAACAACGTGCAGTTCAGCAACGCGAAGTGTGTGTTGGTGAGCGGGAATAGCATGCTGCCAGTGCTGCGCGACGGCGCCACGGTGGGCGTAAACGTAGGCAAAAACTCTCTGGGCGATATCGTCGACGGCGAAATGTACGCGATCAATCACAACGGCCAGCTCCGCGTGAAGCAGGTCTACCGGCTTCCCATCGGTATCCGACTGCGGAGCTTCAATCGTGACGAACACCCGGACGAGGATTACACCTTCCAGGAGATCCAGGATCAACAAATCGCGATCCTGGGCCACGTGTTTTGGTGGGCGATGTACTCTCGGTAGAAATTTGGCACTATCGGGTCCAACCGCCCGCACACCTTCAGAGCTTCGCGCAACAACGGATTGAATTGCGTCACCCTGAAGAGCACTGGCTCTTCTGACATGGAAGTGTCTGCTGAGTAGATCAGGCCTTCTGCATTTAAATTTGAAGTTTGGGGATAAACTTCCATGCCGCAGAACCTGCCTCCTATAGCGCCTATGCCGCCACCTGCCCCTTTACTGCTTACCACTCATCAAGTGGCAAGCGGTCTTGCGAGATGGGCAATTAGTCGTAGCCTGATTGAACACTTGCCGCCAGAAGTCGACGATATCTATTTGACTTCAACGCCGCCTATCCCGCTTTCGGCTGAAGCGGAGCAAATATTGAGGCACAAGGAAATTCAGACTATTTCCTTTAACTCTACAAGCAGGACCATTTACCTCTACACGAAAAAGAAAGTTACTCAGAAGGATTTGCACACCCTTCCGACGAGCATCCAAAGCAATGGAATCGCGTACCCCCAAGGACATTTGGACACGGTCGGAAAGAGCTTGGGCTCGGCACAAGGGGCGACCTACGCAATTCACAAAGCTGTATCGGGAAAGGAATTTTACAGCTGTGGGTCGTCGATTTCTCCAGGGAATGACGCTTCCGCAGGGACTATGGGTGCCTTGGTAAAAATGCCTGACGGTCTTCTTTATGGGCTTACCAACAACCATGTCAGCGCCCTTTGTAGTCATGTGCAGCCCGAAACGCCGATCCTCGCACCCGGCGTCATCGATGTTGGTCCTGGTGGAATTCCCCCCTTCACGCTGGGCTATCACACCAAGGCTCTAGAGATGAAAGTCGGGTCTTTAGGGAACGTTGATATCGCAGGAAATTTAGATGGCGCTATTTTTCGCCTGCACAACGCCGGAATCGTGACGTCCATGCAGGGGAATGCTTTTGACACACCTCTTGCAGTCGCCGATCCAGTTGATGGGATGAAGGTTGAGAAGGTTGGTCGAACGACTCGGCATACAAAAGGTCACATCGTAAGTAGGGAGTTGAGACCTGTTGGCATCAATTATCAGGCGCAGAACTACGGCTTTACCGGGGTAATTCGCTTTGCCAACGTTTTCACAATTCATGGCCTACAATCAGAGTTCTCAGCGTCAGGAGACTCTGGGTCACTTGTCGTTCATGTGGATGACCATGGCAGACCGATAGCGGCAGTGGGTTTGATTTTTGCTGGCGGACCTGACTCAATGGCTCCCGGCGGGGCCAAATCGCTGATGCTGCCCCTGCGACCAATCCTGGACGCACTTGGGGCAACTTTGGTAGGAGGGTATAATGTTTAGCGACCGCAAGGATCCGGTAGTAGTGGCGGAGCACCTCTTTCAGGTGATCAGCCCTCCTTCCGACTGCGCAGTGTCGATCTCAACCTTCTCGCGGCCAGGTAAAAGCATGGCAATTAAGGTTTTCATTCTTCCCCAGTACAGGTACTTGGAGTCAAGAGTACCTACTACTCTGGATGGGTTCGAAATTCTTCGTGAAATTGCGTCCATGCCCACCGCGAGCTAAGGCGATAGATCGATTTACATTTGAGATAAGAGCCCGGCCCAGCGCCGGGCTTTTTCGTTCCGCTCCCGCCTAAATCCAGAAAAACACTAACGTGTCGTTTTATCGCAAGGATCTCAGCGGCGGATGATCGGCCATCCTACAAGCCAAGGATCTGTTTCTTCTTAGCCTGGAACTCTTCTTCGGTGAGGATACCGCTAGAGCGAAGCGCCGCTAAACGCTCTAGGTCATCCAGGTAAGACCCGCTTCCACCTGGGGCTGCTGGGGCGGCCGACCGACCAATGCGCGACTGAAGCTTTACTCGAAGCGAGTCAAATGCTGGCTGTTGCGCCTTTGTAAAAAGCACTGTGTTCTCATCCGCCGCGGCTTGAAATACCCCTCCTTTCGCCTCGCTCCCACCCTGAAAAGAAAACTGGATGTACCCGTTTGTAAACGTTCCGGCCGATTTGTATTGAACGGCCGTGAGGAGCGAGATCGGGATCTCCTTATCGCCTTTCAGCCCCTGCGTCATGAATGAGAGCACGCCTTTCCGTCTTATAGTAATAGACGCATCACTTAACTCGATGCTGCCGCCATGCCCCATGAAAACCTCTACTCCGCCACTCATCGCCCTCTCCTTCATAAATTATGCCTTCCGTTCGTGCGCTGACTGCGCAAGCAGGTGCTTCCTGCAGTATCTCACCCGGGCGTCATGTCAGCACGCCACTAGGCGGGATTTTTTGCACTTCAGAATATAGGAGGATCGTATTTTTATGGGAATACCCATTGACACTAAATATGGGTTTGCCTATATTTACACCCAAGCCAACGCATCACCGGCCCAGCAGCGAAAGCCGCGCCGCTCTTTAACAGTCAGCGCAATACAGAAATACCAACAGACCGCATTGCCTCTACCGGCGACCGGCGATCAGACGGGTCAGATAGCCCGCCCACGACAGGAGAACCCTGTACGGCTGATCGAGAGCGAAACGCTCGAACCGCGCGAACGACCTGGCAAGCAATGCGCCCCGCGAATCCCAGCGGCAGACGGGAGAGATACCGAACTGAATTAGCGGTCCCGATAGCCTCGGCTGGGAACGCCAGACCTCATGCACCCTGCCCCACTCAGCCAGGGCATTTAGAGCTGTAGCGTGCATGTTGTAAGGACCTTTGATCCACGGCGAACAGATGCTGTTTGACGCTGTGAGTAGGAAGCTCGAAGCCCACACCGAAGACGAACGGCCAGCCCTGCAATCAGCAGCGGGCAACGGGCCACACCGCTGACGCAACAACCCCGGCCTGTCGCCAGTAGCGAGGCCGGGCACATTTGATTCAAGCCGGTGACCGACGCCAGTAGCGGGTCACGGCGCCACAGACTTACCTAAGCGCCTGTATCGGGCGCTTTGTTGAATTCAGTGAGGGGATAGACATGAAGGAAGAACTGACCAAGAGGCAGGAGCAAGTCCTCGACAAGATCAACCAGTCGATAGCGGATCAGGGATGGCCTCCAACGCGGGCAGAGCTTGCCAAGTCGCTTGGCTTTGCATCGCCGAACGCAGCCGAGGAGCACCTAAAGGCTCTGGCACGAAAGGGTCACATCATCATGGTGCCGAGCGTGAGTCGCGGCATTCGAGTTGTGGCGTGACGGACAGCATCACTGAGCAGCCTTCTCGCGAGGGCTGCTTGGGATGACAACCAAGGGATAAGGCCATGAGCAAAGAAGTGGCGATCAAGTATGAGTGCGGGCAGTGCTACGAGCGTCACGACAGCGAAGACGGCGCCTATGAGTGCTGCCAGCCAGAAGTGAGCACGATCTACTTCTGTCCGATCTGTGATTCAGAGCACGACCAAATGAAAGGCGCCGAGAGATGCATTCTCGGCCATGCCGATCTGGAGGGCGCTGACAGTGAGTATTGCCCGAGCTGCCTGAGACCTGCTGAGCGAGCGCAGTTCAAGATTGAGATCGCGGTGGCTGGACATTGCAGCACCTGCAACCCGATCTACTCGCCAGAGCAGAACCTGCAGATCAAATACGCGCTTGAGCCAAAAGAGCTTTGAACAACCAGCGCCACGACAGCCTGTCGTTAACTGCCCGAGGCCCTGGTACTCCCCAGCACCAGGCTGCATCGGAGTGTGATCTGGTTGCGACGGATGTTCGCCCTCGATGGCGGATAGACGGATTGGGTCAGATCACACCCCGATGCAGATGAATGCCCAGGCTGATGGGCAATAACTGACTGGCACCCATACCGATATTGCTTCCAGTCGGACAGGAGCGTGGCGATCACGGCTCAGGCTCTGACCAAGGTCAGGACAATCGAAACCCGGAGATCAGCACCGGGCATCTGCATCACCAACCCCAACCGGAGATCACCATGCTCCTACTGTCCCTGATCGGCGCAGCGCTCAGCCATGCGCGGCCAGAACCGCCACCTGATGACGGCCTGCCAACCGGTCAATTGCGCTTCCATCGTGAGCACTGGCGTTCTCGACTGGGGCTCTCGGCGTTCTGGCGCTGATGGTCCCGCCCAAAACTCAAACAACTGCATCCGAAAGGCCGGACGTCCAACCGGCCTTTCTTTATCTCGCCTCTACCCGTCAGCACTCCTCCCCCGCGCCCATCGGAAACCAGCGGGAGGAATGAGTGTTGACGAATACAGGTGAACCAAGCCACGGAGTCATTCATGAGCGAGCAACGAAAGCCATATCCACGGTCTGCGGACAACGCCGACAAGATGAACCTGCCCGAGGGCAAGACCTGCGGCGACTGCATGCATTGCCGCCGCTGCACGCTGATGTTCGGCCACATCCCCGCCGACGAGTCTTGCGACTGGAGCCCTTCGCGCTTTCGTGAAGCTGTTCCGGTCGCAGTTTCCGCCTAACCCCAAACACTGGAGGTCGCCATGAGCGATTGGATCAAGTGCAGCGACAGGCTGCCCGATCTGCCAAAGGGTGGCGGTAAGCACCACGCCATTGCCTACACCCCAGCAAGGGAGGCGCAACGGTTCGCCAATGGATCGCGCTTCCTCTACTGGAACGGTATCGACTGGCGGTACCCGGATGGCTCGCGCTTCGAGCATCTCGTAACGCATTGGCAGCCATTCCTCTTGCCGCCCACCGAATAACCCCACTCTGGAGGCATCCATGGCCCGCACTTACGAATACTGGACGGTCAAGGATGGCGAGGACATTGCCATCAACCTGACCGTTGTTTCCTTTTCCCAATCGGAAGGAAATTTTAGCTGTCGCGCTTCTGACCCTGAAGAGTACTTCGGTCATTGCGAAATCGAGTGGGAGACGAAGGACGACACCAGTCACCTGACTGAATCCGAAATCGCCTCGATGGAGGAATGGCTTGTAAACGAGCATTCCGAGTATCTGGCCGATCAAGCCTATTACGACTGATCCGCCGATCTGGAGGCAACCATGAACACAGCACTGAAACTCTGTCAGGCCATGTACGACGCGCAGTTGCCTCTGGTAGTGAGCGAAAGCCCGCAGGAACTGGCCCGGGCGGAATGGCTGTTCAACTCTGCCGAGCAATTGGTCCGATTTGGCTGCGACGTAACGTTCCAGCGTCGGATGCGCAAGCCGCAAGGTGTGACCGTAGCCGACTTGGCCCTGGCCGTGGATGAGCATGTGAACGGCCGGCTGGCTGACTGTCAGGTGCAATCTCCCGCGCTGGGCTGGCTTCTGCTGTCACAGGGCAAGCCAGACCAGAATGCCGTCGCAGAGCTGCTAGGCCCTAGCGACCACCCACTGGGCAAGCTTGGTGAAATCGCAGAGGGCCTACTTCGACCCTTGGTCACTGACGCCCTGATCGCCCAGGCAGAGGACAACGAACTGTGAGCCCTCACATAGCCATCGGCAAGGCCCTGGAAGCCCTGGAGCATCCTGACTCGCCGCCTCTCAACGAAACACTCGCTGAAGGCCTGATCGTCCGCCACTTCACCGCCAGCAACATCAACGCCGAAGAGTTCCACTACTACAGCGCCAAGCTGCTGAAGATCAGCCAGAAGCGCAAGGAGGCTGCATGACCACCGCACCGGTTAAATCACTGGTCGACGAGCAGATTGCTGAGATCGAACGCAGCCTTACCATTCTTGGTGCCGGCCTGCCGCGCGACCTACCGGTATCGGCACTGCCGCCAAAGCTTGCCGCCGCGATCAAGGGCGGCCGGATCGCGGTTAGGGTTCGGCCATGAGCGCCTACCAGCGAGCCAAGCGCCTCTACATCTGGCGAGGCTCTGCCATCGTCCTACTCCTGTGTACCGCATGGATGCTCGCAAGCGCCTACGCCGGTCACGTTACCCAGTAACCAACACCTTCAATCGCTGCGAGCATCGCGGCAGGGATTTCTAATGTCCGCACAACAGCAAGTAATCACCATTGACGACATCAGCGCCGACAACGCGCCGACCATCTACGTCACCGGCGGCTTGGGCCAGTTCTTCGACGCGGTACAGGCCGAAGTCACCGGCGAGGTGCCCGACCTGGCCAGCCGCAAGGGGCGCGAGCGCATTGCCTCGCTGGCCGCGAAGGTCAGCAAGTCGAAGGCAGCCGTCGAGAAGCCGGGCCGCGACTACCTGAAGCGCCTCAAGGAAATGCCGAAGGTCGTCGAGGCCGAGTTGCGCGAGTTTGTCACCAAGATGGATAACCTGCGCGATGCTACCCGCAAGCCGCTGACGGACTGGGAACAGGCAGAGTTGGCCCGCACCGACAAACACGTCGACGGCATCCAGGACATCAAGGACATGGCGCTGTTCGGCGAAACACCTCCGGCGTCCGTAGTTGCCCGGGTAATCGCCGACCTTGAAGCCATCGAAATGAACGACACCTGGGAAGAGTTCTTGGCCGAAGCCGCCCAGGCGAAGGATCAGACCCTGGCCAAGCTGCGCGGCATTCTGGCCGAGCGCACCCAGTACGAGGCCGAGCAAGCCGAACTGGTCAGGCTGCGCGCCGAGGCAGAAGCGCAGGCCCAGCGCGACCGCGATGCAGAGATTGCACGCGTAGCGGCTGAGCAGGCCCAGCGCCAGGCAGAAGAGCGCGCGAAAGCTGAGCGTGACGCAGCAGCGCGCCGCGAGCAGGAGTTGCTGGAGCAGGCCGCAGCAGCGCAGCGGGCAACCGAACAGGCCGCCCGCGATGCAGAAGCCGCAGCCGAACGCCAGCGCCTGCAACTGCAGCTCCAGGCAGAACAGGCAGAGCGCCATGCCGCCCAGGCCAAGGCCGACCAGTTGGCAGTCGAGCAGCGCGCCGAGCAAGACCGGCTGACTGCAATCCGCCGACAGGAAGAAGCCGTGGAGCAGGCGCGACTGGCTGAAGTAGCCAGAGCCAACGCAGCGGCAGATGAAATCCTGCGCCAGCAAAAAGCACGCCAGGCCGACGTAGCGCACAAGTCGAAAATCCTGGGCGAAGCCAAGCAAGCTTTGATCGGCATGAACATCAGCGAAGAGCTGGCCAAGGCCATCGTCCTGAAGATCGCCCGCGGCGAGGTCCCCCACATCACTATCCATTTTTGAGGCTATAGCCATGTCGCAAGAAATCATTATGCCGCTGGAGCGCGATCGCCAAATGGCCGCCCAGCCAGCGCAGGAAATCAGCATGCTTTCCACTATCAGCCGGCTTGCCCTAGACCCTCGATGCGACATGGACAAGCTGGAGCGCCTGATCTCGCTTCAAGATCGGATGGAAGCAAAAAGCGCACTCGAAGCCTTCAACGCCTCGTTCGCTGAAATGCAGTGCGAGATGCCATCTGTCGAGAAGCGCACCGAGAACACGCACACCAAGAAGATGTACGCCGATCTGGACGACATCAACTACGCCGTGCGCCCGGTCATGGCCAAGTTTGGCTTTGGCGTGTCATTCAAGATCATCAACCAGGCCAACGGCGTCAGCATTACCGGAATCCTGATGCACAAGGCTGGGCACCGCGAAGAAACGACCATGATCCTGCCGCTGGATACCGGCGCCGGGCGCAGCGCTGTGCAATCGGTTGGCTCGACCACGACCTACGGAAAGCGGTATGTGATGTGCGCCCTGCTCAACATCACCAGCGGCGACGACAACGACAACGACGGCTATGTCGAACCGTCCGATCAACTGGTCACCCCCGCCCAGGCAAGGCAGGTTCAGGCCTTGCTGGATAAGTGCAGCGAGGCTGTTCACGCCAACTTTGAAAAGATGTACGGCGACCCTGGGCAGATCGCGAAGTCAGCGTTTGACGGCGTAGTAGCTGGACTTAACAACTCAATATCAAAAGCGGCCAAGGCGGCGCAGCAAGCCGGGAGGCAATGACCATGCAGATAATCACTGAGGTCGAACAAGGCTCCCCTGAGTGGCTGGCCCTGCGCCTGGGCATCGTCACTTGCTCCGAGTTGGAGTGCCTGCTGGTCAACGGCAAAGGCGAATCAGGTTTCGGAGCCGGCGCCTTCACCTACATGAACACGCTGATCGGCGAGCGCATCACCGGTGAGGCGGCCGACCCATTCCAAGGTAACCGCCACACAGAGCGTGGCCATGAGCTGGAAGGAGTGGCCCGTAAGCTCTACGAGCAGCGCGAGGAAACTGAAACGAAGCAGGTGGCAATCATCCTCAACCACGGCGCTGGCTATTCGCCCGATTCGCTGGTGGGCAAGACTGGGCTGACGGAAATCAAAACCAAGCTCCCGAAATTCCAAGTCGAGGTGATCCTATCCGGCGAAATCCCCAAGGAGCACGTCGCCCAGTGTCAGGGAGGCCTATGGATCTCGGAGCGCGAGTGGATCGACTTTGTTTGCTACTGGCCAGGCATGCCTATGTTCATCAAGCGCGCCTACCGGGATGAGGCCATGATCCGCAAGCTATCGGAGCGGGTGAAAACCTTCTACGAAATCCTCGACGAACGCTTGAACCAAGTTCTGGGGATCGCGGCATGATTAGCAACCACCTCAACCTGGTCGAACAGCAGCGCAAAAGCGCCGAAGCGATATCGGCCCAAGTCGCACAGTACATGGCCGCAGGCGGGCAGATTTCCCAACTCAAAAGCCCGCCGCGCAATCCACTTCCACCGCCCCGCTCTACTCGGATAGATCCCGACACGATACTCAAGCGAAAACCCAAGGCTCTATCACTGAGTGAGCGGCGGGCACTGAGAAAAATGGCGGACTCACTATGAGCAAAAGGAAGCCTCACAACCTCAAGGCCCGCATTGATAGATCCTGCCGGGCGCTACTGGCCACCAACCACGTAGCGGTAGTGAACATCGATCCAAGCGGACGTCAGGGCATGGTCAACTACAAGTCACTCAAGAGCATCGCACCGGGGAAGATTGGCCAGGCCGTATGCGGCATCCCCCACCGCTGGACGATCTACCTCAGCGCGCTTTGCATCGATGCACGCGGCGACCGCTACAGCAAGTCGGTGGAGGTAGCGCCCGACGGCGTCTACCTCTCCGACCACCTGGAAGACGTGATCGAGCATTGCTACAAGAAGCTGCGAGACGAGGCCAATCAAAGCCAGATGGTGGCTTCTGGCTGGATCGCCATCCCCGAAGCGATGTCACTGGACGAGGCGCACGCAGCGCGGATCTTCGAAGCGGTCGGCGCCTGGCACCAGGTGAAGGTCGATTCATGCGCCGCATAGCCCGAACCCAGCAACGCAAACGTCAAACATGGCTCGCACTGCCGGCCAGCGGAATAGAAGAGGTAGGCCATGGCTGCCGCGCAGAAAGAACGATCGGCAAAGACTGCGGCGAGGCGAAAGACTCGCGGCGAGGAAGAGTTGCGACTCCACACCATGGCCGGCACTCGCCAGGCCTTGGCTGACCTGATGGCCTGGCACGGCATCGAGGAACAGGGCGAGGCCATGACGCTGATGATTCACCACCTGCACGGCCTGGGCCCAGCAGGGTCGGCGCAGTTCCTCTCCCCGCCGCGACACGAATACGTGATACCCGAAAACGTGTCGGCAAAATTGCTGCTCGCCTATAACCGCGAAGCCCTTCGCATCTCCCACGACGAATAACCCACCCTACTCGCTGCATCCGGTAACCGGAGGGCGGCGCCTACCTGAGGAACACCAATGAAAGCCAAGACGATTTCAGTCGAGATTGACGACTTCAAGCTCAAAGGCCCCGCAGAACGCATGGTGCAGTTGTTCGCGCTCGGCATGCTCTCTCAGACGCTGCCGCAGGCTGCGAATGTTCAGCCGATTTCGGCGGGTGACATCCCAGCCATCGGCGAGCACTGGCCCGGTGAAGGCGGCATCAACGCCGGCTTCGTCCCTGCCCGCGGCGATGTGCCTGCCCACTACCTGATCCTCGGCACCAAAAGCCTTGGCGAACTCAAGTGGGGCCGCTACAAAGAAGAGTCGAAAGCCATCAGCAAGTGGGACGGCAAGGCCAATACAGACGCGCTGATCGCGGCAGGTGGCCACCCAGCAGCCGAAGCGGCCCGCGCATACACCGCTGACGGCCATAGCGACTTCGACCTGCCAGCGGCATCCCAGCTCTATCAGGTCTGGGCGTACGACCTGATCGCCGAGGGTGCCTACTGGTCGAGTTCGCAGCGCTCCGCCAACACCGCATTCCTCATGGACTTCGTTGTTGGCATTCAGTACTACTTCGGCAAGGACGACGAGCTCCACGTCCGCCCCGTCCGCAGGAAATTTATTTAATCCTTCATTCATTGCTTTTGATCGGCCCGAGGCGCACCAGCGCCTTTTTTGTTGCCCACGAAAAGAGGAATCACCATGCCAGTAGCAGCCAAAGCAGCAACAGCAACCACCCTCCCCCAGATCGGCGAGGCCTACGGCGGCGGGTTCGTCTCCGGCATCACCGTCGATCTGGAGACGGGCAAGCGTTACCTGAACGTCACCGCCGGCGCCGAGCACGAACTGTGCGGCACCTGGGGCAGGCGCGGCGCGCTGATCGAGGGCGCGGACAGCTTCATTGATGGTCGGGCCAACACCGAGGCCATGGCCGCGGCGGGCAGCGAGCTGGCCCAGAAGGTTTTGGGGTTGAACATCGGCGGTTTCAGCGACTGGGCGATCCCTGCCCGTGACCAGCAGGAGTTGCAGTACCGCAACCTTAAGCCAACGGCCGACGCCAACTACTGCTGGGGCCGGGACGGTGACAACCCGAACAGTCTGCCGGTGGGCAAGCTGTACACCGAAGAGTCGCCCGGGCAGACGGCTGTCGAGGCGTTCAAGGTGGGCGGCTCCGAGGCCTTCCAGCCGCGCTGGTACTACTCCAGCACGCAGCGCTCCGCCAACATCGCATTCAGCATGCACTTCGCTGATGGCAATCAGGACTACGACGGCAAGGACGACGAGCTCCACGTCCGCCCCGTCCGCAGTGAATTGCTCATTGATTAATTCGCTTATTTAATCCGCCCGCTCGCGGGCGGTTGCTTCTAGGAGCTGTACCGCAATGGGAATGCACACCGAATTATCGATCTACAAAGCCGCCATGGGCCTGCTGTACATGGCCACCACCCTGACCCGGAATATCCCTCGGGACCTCAAGCAGTCACTCGGCAAGCGCATCATCGACGAGTGCATTGAAGTCTTGATGCTGATCGCCCGAGCCAATGCCACCAAAGATAAACGCCCTCACCTAACGCAACTGGTCGAGAGGGTGCAGGTGGTTGAGTTCCTGATGCGCCTCTTCAAGGAGAGCCGCTTCATCAGCATCCCGCAGCATGCCAAGGCCATCGAGGTAACAACCTCCATTGGTAAGCAGGCCAACGCCTGGAAACGCTCCACCCCAACCGCGCCCGCCATCTGAGAGCCACGGCTTTCAGGTCTGTGCGAATTGAATCTGGTCGTGCCGCTGACCCCGGGGTCACCGCCATGCGCATCAAAGATACCGCCGGTCTAAAGCGTCCGGGCAGGTCTTGCGCAGTTTCCTTGCTGATCGGCTATGCCTTCGGCTAGGCGACGTAGATAGCACGATAGGTCGCAGCGCTCCGCCAACAACGCATTCAACATGAACTTCGATGATGGCAATCAGAACAACAACGACAAGAACAACGAGCTCCACGTCCGCCCCGTCCGCAGATTCGACTGTTGGTCCCTACCCGTTCTGCGATTTGGTCCAGGCCTACTACGACTGCCGGCGCTCCAAGCGCAACAGCGACAGCGCGCTGGCTTTCGAGATGAACCTGGAACAGAACCTGGTAGCGCTTCACAACGACCTGACCGCCGGCACTTACCGGCCAGGCCGCTCCATCTGCTTCGTCGTTACCCGACCGAAAGCCCGGGAAGTCTGGGCTGCAGCCTTTCGGGATCGCGTCGTGCACCACCTGCTGTACAACCACATCGGCGCCGGTATCGAGGCCACTTTCATCGCCGACAGCTGCGCCTGCATCAAAGGGCGCGGCACGCTGTACGCCGCAAAGCGCCTTGAGTCGAAGATCCGCAGTGCCAGCCAGAACTGGTCGAAGCCCGTCTTCTACCTCAAGCTGGACCTGGCCAACTTCTTTGTCGCCATCGACAAAGAGGTGCTGCGCAAGCAACTGGCCGCCAAGATCACCGAACCCTGGTGGCTGGCCCTGGCCGAACAGATCCTGATGCACGACCCCCGCGAAGACTACGAGGTGCGCAGCCCGGCCCATCTGTTCAACCGGGTGCCGCAGCACAAGCGCCTCGCTGCCCAGCCTTCACACCTAGGCCTGCCCATCGGCAACCTGTCGTCGCAGTTCTTCGCCAACGTGTACCTGAACGCCCTGGATCAGTTCGCTAAGCACACGCTCAAAGCCAGGCACTATATCCGCTACGTCGATGACTTCGTGTTCCTGCATGAGTCGCCACAGCAGCTCAACCAATGGCTGGCCCAGATCGAAGCGTTCCTGCCCAGCCTGAGCGCCAGGCTCAACCCCGCGAAGACCATCCTGCAACCGGTAGACCGCGGCGTTGACTTCGTTGGCCACGTCATCAAGCCCTGGTGCAGGACAACCCGCAAGCGATCCCTGGCCCAGGCGCTGAAGCGCACAGCGGCAGCGCCCGCCGAGGATCTGCGCGAGACCGCCAACAGTTACTTCGGCCTGCTCAGCCAAGCCAGCCACAGCCAGAAGGATCGCGCCGCCCTGGCGAATGTTGTGCTAAAGCGCGGCAACATGGTCAACTCAGCACTGACCAAGACTTACCAGAAGGGTTGATTTTGGTCACTCATCGCCCAGCAATCAGCTTGGCTCCCAGTTCTCGGCCCGCGACCTGCGCCAGGCCACGGTCAACATAGGTTCGGTCACCAGCAACAACAGGCACCACCACCTCACCACCGCGCTTCACCTCGACGTTGATACGCCAGGTCTCCCGGCCTTCCTCGTCCTTGTCGCACTCCATGTAGTTCCAAACCTGAAAGCCTTCGATGTCATCGTAAATATCGTGCTTTGTCATGGCCCAGCCCATTTAGAGGAAGGGGCCATCGTAGCACCACAGCCCGGGCATGGCCCGGCAAGGACTCCCCATGCCTACAGAAACCCAAATCGCTGAGCCCGCGCCGAGCCTGGCAACCGGCCACGGCCTTGACGCTGCTACCTGGGCAGACTTCGTGAACCGTCTTCGCCATGACTGCAACGGCGCCGGCGTTAAATGGCACCACACAGCGGCAGCGCTGTTTACCGTGCAGACCAAGCGCATTGATTACGGATATGAGCCGGACTACGCGGAAGGTCTGGTGGTTTGCCGCGAGGACTGCTCGTGGTTCAGCCCTGAAGAATACTGGGAGGACTGCGACGAGGAAGACCAGGCCGAACTGAACGCCAGGGTGCAACAAGACTTCGAGTGCGACTTCCTGGGGCTCAGCGTCGACGATCAGTGGGAGTTGCTCGGAGAGCTTGACGATCACACCGTCACTGGCTGGAACAAGCGCTGGGAGATTGTGAACAGCCACTTCACGAAAGACGCGGCCGAGGCATTCATCCGCCGCAAGCAGCACGACTACGGCGAGATGCGCGTCTACGTGGAATCGCAGTATTACGCCTGGGAATTCGAGGCCATCAAGGAAGCGATCATTGCCGGCGCGCTGACCTACACGCCGAAGGTGCCCGCATGAAGCGCATCTACCTCAGCGGCCCCATGACCGGCCTGCCCGGCCTCAACTTCCCGGCCTTCGCCGCAATGACCGATAACCTGCGCGCCGGCGGCCACACCGTCACCAACCCCGCCGAACTCAACCCAGACGGCGGCACCTGGAACGACTGCATGCGCCGCGACATTGCCGCCCTGATGGACTGCGACACCGTGGCCACCCTGCCCGGCTGGGAGCATTCAAAGGGTGCCCGCCTGGAAGTCCTGATCGCCGAACGCCTCGGCATGACGGTTGTGAATGCCCATGATCTGGTAACGAGGGAGGCTGTATGACCACCAACCAAACGATTGACGGCGTGCAGGCTGAGCAAATGGCATGCATGCCGGTGGAGCGCTGCTACGACGCCCGGGCGAAGATGATCATCGCCTTCAACGAAGCCAAAAAGGCCGGCGGTGATTTGGATGACGCCCTGGATGCAGCCTACAAAGCAGCGCTTCGCTTTACCCCGCATCCTGGTGCACCAGCGTTCGCATCTCGCGATGAATCGATAGGCTGGCTCAAGCGCATTGACGGCATCGGCCAGGCCCGTGCGGAGTTGATCTACTCGATGGGCTTCCGGCGTCTGGCCGATTAGCCAAAACCCGATAGGAGTACATCCGTACTCCACCCGCAAAACCTGTAACCCCTCCCCCTTCAAAGTCAGCCGCTATAGCGGCAAGGACGAACTCGCCCATGAAAACGGTGAAGCTCACGGAAAAACAGCAACTCGTCCTCGATGAGCTGCGAAAAATCGGGCGGAAAAACGCCCACCTCTATCGAGACAGCCGGCCGTACCTGCATCAGAAGGATTGCGAGAAGCTGGTACTTGGTGACCAGGCGTGCGTGTTCGGCATGGGCGGCCTTAGCTATCAGGTTGCGCACCGTCTTGGCACATCTGCACCGTCAGTGCTCAGCATCTTCAAGGCCCTTCGCCAAAAGGGCCTGGTGATTCGCGAAGAGAGCTATCCGGATTATCAGCGTGCGCGCTACTGGTGGCCGGTTGGCCTGGCTGCCGAACTCCACGCCGAATTGCAGGCGGCTGAAAGGGTGACGCCATGATCGCCACCCTCTGGTTCGCCTACGTCTTCATCTACAAAGGGCCCAGGCCATGAAACAGCATCGCGTTTTGATCGGCGACTGCATTGAGTCGATGCGGACGCTGCAGGATCAGTCGGTAAACACCTGCGTCACGTCACCGCCCTACTACGGGCTGCGGGACTACGGCATGACCGGCCAGATCGGCTTGGAGGAAACACCCGCTGAATTTATCGCGCGCCTGGTAGAAGTGTTCCGCGAGGTGCGCCGAGTGCTGCGTAATGACGGTACTGTTTGGGTGAACATGGGCGACACCTACGCATCAATCGCGGGCGGATACGCGCCTGGTGGATCAGCAGGTAAGCACGACATGGTTTCTCAGGCGACGCGTGGAGCGGTGCTGCGTGGCAAGCGACGATCACCGCCGATAGGGCTCAAGCAGAAAGACTTGATGGGCATCCCCTGGCGCCTCGCCTTCGCCCTTCAAGATGATGGCTGGTACCTGCGCCAGGACATAATTTGGCACAAGCCGAATCCAATGCCTGAATCCACCAGGGACCGGTGCACAAAGTCGCACGAGTACCTGTTCCTGCTGAGCAAGTCGCCACGCTACTACTATGACCAAGATGCGATCAAGGAGCCTGTAGCGCTCAGTTCGATCACACGAATGGCTCAGGATCTCGAGCAACAGCGCGGCAGTGATCGAGTCCCCGGAAAGTCAAACGGCCCGATGAAAGCTGTGCGCAGCAAGCGGGATAGTTTCAAGCGCGATGATTCAAAGCGAGAGCAACCTATCCCTGGGCAGTCACTGGGAACACACCGGCCAGATCGAGAGGAAAGTGCCTGGCCCTTGGACACTCGTAACAAGCGCAGTGTGTGGACGGTGCCGACGCAAGGTTTCAAGGGCGCGCACTTCGCGACCTTCCCTCCGGACCTGATCAGACCTTGCATCCTGGCCGGCGCGCCACTCGGCGGCGTCGTGCTTGACCCTTTCGGCGGTGCCGGCACTACAGCGGTGGTCGCCATGCAGGAAGGTCGCAAATCGATCCTGTGCGAACTTAACCCGGCATATGCCGCAATGGCTGAACGCCGGGTCGCAGCTGCCTGGCTCGACGGCGCGGCGCAGATGGATGTCTTCCGCGACACAGTGCAACACCCAGCAGCCTAACCCCAATCCCCCTACATGCCTGCCGGTGAGCGGCCTCAAGGCAATTGGCTGTCGATCCAACGCTCAGCAGCAGCCGTTGCCTCATCAATTGCTGCCGGGTAGTCGGGCCAAGGCCCGGTCAGCTCAGCCGCGACCTCGCCCAGCCCGTCAATTTGCGCGGGCTCGATGATCTTCGCGGCAATCGGTGCGTCGTCGTTCGGGCGCCGCCAGACGAACTTGAGAAACATTGTGTGGCCCCGGTAGGCGTGCGCAATCGGGATATCTAGTTGGTGTGGCATGCGCCCTCCTGGCGACCGGGTGGATTGAATACCCGTTTTACACCCATCCAAGCGACACAGATATCTAGGCAAAACGCCATTACTCCATTCCCCTACATACCTGCCGGTGAGCGGCGGGCGAGGTATTCCTATGTCAGCAGTTCAGCGATTCCACGAAGCAGCCAACGATGCCCTGGTCAAGCTCAGCGGGTACTGCACGCCGGGCGCCAAGCTTGCCCTGGTCATTGTTACCCCGGGCGAGCCGGAGCGAGACATCATTCTTGAAGATCAGGGCCTGGATAGAAACGAGGTGGTCAGCGCGCTGCGCCGGCGCGGCCTGAGCATCGACGGCGACAACACCTACAAGCGCGATTTGTGCGACGCGATTGTCGGCGCCCTGGCCATGGGCGCCCAGAACGTCAACCCGCCGCCGGCGGATCACTGGGGGCAGCGCTTCTGGGATATCGGCCGGGAGGAGCGTGCGCTGGGCGAAGAGTTGGTCGCGGCGCTGAAACTCACCCGAGAGAACCTGCGCGCCTGCCAGGCAACTATCCATCTGTGCGGTGGTTTCGATCCTGCCTATGTGAATGACGCCCAGGCAGCAATGAAGGTTGCAGACGCCGCAATCGCCAAAGCCACCCGCTAACCCACCTTCTGCCGCCACGCGCGGCATGGAGCATCAAATGAATACCGCACATACCGATCAATTTATCGAATACATCCGCTTGCCGGAAGTCCGCCGCATCTCGGGTCTCAGCACGGCGACCATTTACCGGATGGCCGTTGGGGGAAAGTTTCCACGCCAGGCCAAGGTGGGAGAGCAAGCCGTGGCCTGGATTCGCTCGGAAGTCGAAGCGTGGGCAGCAAGCCGGGCTGCTACCCGTCATAGGGCGCGCTAGGCCTAGGTCGTCATCAGCCCGTCCAGATAGTCGGCCCAATACTGCATCATCCCCCGGCGCTGCTCCACGTACTCTGCGTGGTTGTATGTCTTTCTGATCTTGCTTGAACCCGCATGCGAAAGCTGCGCCTCGATCCAGTCCTCGTTGTAACCCATCTCGTTCAAGGCCGTTGAAATCGTGGCACGGATACCGTGCCCGGTCAGTCTGCCTTCATATCCCATTCGTCGTAATGCAACGTTGACCGTGCCGTCACTGATTGGCTTGCTCGGGTCACTCCGGCCTGCGATCAGCAATTTATAGCGGCCGGTCAACTCATGCACCTTGCGCACCTCAGCAACCGCCTGTCGCGATAGCGGCACCAAATAAGGCGGTACGTTATCCCCTCCTTTCGCCCTGATTACCTTTTGCAATTGCTTCACGCTTGATGCTGGAATGGTCCAAAGCGCTCCATCAAGGTCGAACTGTGACCACATTGCGTTGCGCAGCTCGCCTGTGCGCACTGCTGTTAGCAGCAATATCCGGATGGCGCTCTTTGTGTATTCCGTGACGTCAGTACCATTCAACGCCTCTAAAAACTCTTTCAGCTCCTTCTGCCTAAGCATGGGGTTATGCTTTTCTGGTGGCTCTTTAGCAGCCACGATATCCAGATCCGCCGCAGGATTGATCTCCAAATAATCAGAAGCGATGCCAAAGCGGAATATTTCGTTGAGCCAGGTCCTGCATTTTCGAGCTACGTTGAGCGCTCCCCGCTTCTCGATAACCCTCAGGGCCGCAAGTACGTCGGCGCGCCTCACGTCTGCAATGGGGATTTTGCCTAGTGCTGGAACTAGGTCTTTGTCCAAATAGAGCTGAGCCTGCACGGCAGCGCCCTTCTTGGCCTTGGCCCATCGAGGCAGCTTGAAGTCGTACCACTCTTTGGCCACTACCTCGAATGTTTTGACGGCACCGGTACTGGCGGCACGTTTTTCTTCGCGGCGCTGAGATCGAGGGTCGACACCCTTGGCAATAAGGGATCTGGCCTCGTCTCGGCGCTCGCGAGCTTCTTTCAGGGAGATTTCTGGATAGGTGCCCAGGGATATTCGTGGCTGCTGTCCGTGCCATGAGAAACGGAAGTGCCACGCTTTCGTGCCTTTGGCGGCGACGAACAAAGACAGACCCGCGGTATCGCTGAGGCTGTAGTCTTTGTCTTTGGGCTTTGCTTGCCTGACGGCTGTGTCAGTAAGGGGCATTAGTACATCACCATGAGCAGTCGAATTCAGATGTGCTGATGAATGTACTAAAAATTATGAGAAGGGGTGAGATTAGCTGAGAAGAGCTGAGAACAAAAAAACCCGAAGGACAATGCCAGCCGGGCTTTTTGAGAAGGCTTGGTAATGCCTGAGAAGCGAAAATGGTGCCCGAAGCCGGAATCGAACCGGCACGCCCTTACGAGCGGGGGATTTTAAGTCCCATGCGTCTACCAGTTTCGCCATTCGGGCGGTAGCGCGAGTTGAGTAAAAAGCCCACTGGATATAACCACCAGCTCGCTCGTTTACCCATGCAGCAGGGGGAGAAATATATACATCCAGCCCCGATGACGCAAGCTGCGCAGCGGGGTTTTCAAAAACAAAACCTCACAGGCTTGCGAAAATAAAAAATCGGTAAATCAACGACCTACGGATCTTAATTTAGCGTGGAAGCCTAAATAAGTGCCAACCCACCACACTAGCGTGATGTGCAACCTTCGCCTGCCTAGCTCATGCGGTGCGCTCAACTACGAAGACCATCAATTGTCAAGCACTTATTCATCTAAAGCTTCATCCCCCAACCCGAGACGAAAAACCTTTAACTGTCACTTATCGGAATACGTTTAAGCGTTGGGAAATTCTCATGAAGATCCTGATCGTTAGGGTCGATTTTATCCCTGAAGAAGCGACTTTCTAATTCATCTAGTTGGGTGAACGAGTAGCCGGCGCGCGTAGCTCTTGCATCGTTAAAAGAGTGCTTGGTCCTGAATATTACATTTCTTGACCCATCGAGGATTACAGGAGCTTTCATATCTGTATTTCGATGAGGTCCTGGCGGCAAAATGAATTCTGAAGTAAAACCTTTCTTGACTGGACACCAAATAGCGATATGCGCCAAACCAATTCCGGTTTTCGGTGCGTCCATCATAGCATAAGCAACAAACTCGCCATTATTATAAAGCGCCTCATAACCTCGAGGCGAATGAATGGTATAACCCGCAAAATTAGGGTTCGCATATTTCTTAAGGATATGAAAGTAGTTATGAGATAGAAGATCGTCGTCATCAAGTCGCATAGCTGGTACTACAATTGATTCTTTGAGATGACCATAATGCTGCGACAACACCGCATCGATTTCGCCACGCATATCATAATAATCATCAACCGCATAGAACCTTACATGAAAACATGTATCAATAGACTGCAACTGAGCAATTTCATTCTTGATTTCTTCTGGGAGCAAGTTGGATGCATGAACCAGAATACGGATATCCATATCAGAATGCTGCTCCATCGCCTTTACCAGCAAGGGGATGGAGTATCCGAAGAAGATGTCGCGTCGGGTTTTTATACGATCGGGATCAAGAATCCTAGCAATATGCTGGGTCATATCGCTGGACAGCCGCTGTCCCTTCCAGGCTCCACCGGCCGAGTCAAGGATTAACGAAAACCGTACATGGATCAATACTACAGGTCTTGCGCTACTACTCACCTCTGCAGCTTGCGACATGCCTCCTCCTAAATTAGCCATTCTTTTTCCAGCCAGTAAAAATAACAAATTGTCACACTAGTAATCGAATTAAGCAAGAACACCAATACCGAGACGACATTGACATTGTTGTACATAGTCAACGTCAGTCTGACTACTTTTTCCCGTCCAATAAAAAACCCCGTAGACCATTGATCTACGGGGTTTTTAAGAGTGGAGGCCGAGGTCGGAATCGAACCGGCGTAGGCGGATTTGCAATCCGCTGCATAACCATTTTGCTACTCGGCCTCAAACGTTCGGTGCTCAAAAACCACACCAACCGTATACAAACTGGAGCGGGATACAGAAGCCAAGCTAAGGATCCGAACTCTTATCCTGTGGCCGCCTAGAATCAAGCGCCGCAGCGATGGGCGGCATTATGGAGAAGAACATATGACTTGGCAACCCCCTGAATTCTAAAAGATTTAACTCCTTGCCCAAGACGCTGTCATGGCTATTGCATCAGGATCTGCCGCGAGCGCGCGTGCTAACGCCTTGACCTTGCACAGGAAGCTCACGCGGCGTTAGCCGTGGCCACCCAATGCCGGGCGTGTAAGTTCGCCGATTTTTTCCAGCCGCGCCCGCACGATATTTCGGCTGATGTTGAGCAAGCGCCCGGTCTGCAACTGGTTGCCGTGGCAATAGCGGTAGGCCGTGCGAAAAATGGTTTCTTCGATGCGCTCGTACAAATCCGGGATGTTTTGCTCGAAGAGTGCATTGAGCGCCGCCTCCAGGTCTGCTGGTGCGGTACTGGTGGTGTGCAGCGCAGTAGATTGTTCCTGGCGAATGCCCGAGGAGCGCATGTCCACCAGATGCAGGTCCGCCGGTTGCACCACTTGGTGGCGGCACACCAACAAGGCATGGTGAATGGCGTTTTCCAGCTCGCGGATGTTGCCGGGCCAACTGTGGGCCAGCAGTTTGCGCTCGCTTTCGGGGCTCATGGTGGCGCGGTTGTAGCCCAGGCGCTGGCAGTGTTCCTCAAGGAAAAATTCGGCCAGGGGCAGGATATCGCCGGGGCGTTCGCGCAGCGGTGGCAGGCGAATGGTAGCGACGTGCAAACGGTAGAACAGGTCTTCGCGAAAGTGCCCCGCCACCACCGCGTCCGCCAGGTTGACGTTGGTGGCCGCCACCAGGCGCACGTTGATGGGGATCGGCGTGCGCGAGCCCAGGCGCACCACTTCGCGCTCTTGCAGCACCCGTAGCAGCTTGACCTGCATGTTCAGCGGCAGGTCGCCGATTTCATCGAGGAACAGCGTGCCGCCATTGGCCGCCTCGAACCACCCGGCCTTGTTGCTTGTCGCGCCGGTGAACGCACCTTTTTCGTGGCCGAACAGTTCGCTTTCCACCAGGGTTTCGGCGAACGCGCCACAGTTCACCGCCACAAAGGGCTCGCTGCCACGGCGGCTGAGCTTATGAATGTGCCGCGCCACCAACTCCTTGCCCGTACCGGTCTCGCCAATAATCAATGTATTGGCTTCGCTGGGCGCCAGGCGCTCGATGCGGCTCAGCAACTCCTGGGACCGCGGGTCTTTGAACACCAGCACGGTGGCCCGTACCGACTTGGTCAGTTCGCGGGCATGGGGATGGGTGATGAGGGACATGGTGCATTCCTGGCAGTAAAAGCGCGGAATCCATAGTGCATGAAGATCATTAGACTAAATAATTATTAATTAGTATTTACATATTCCATTTAGAGATATATGGATTTCAAGCATCCACGGTGTTGCTAGAGCAACACGTCGCCAGCACCCACCTGCCTACTGAGCAACATTCAGGGCTGGAGCGGCCGCCCCGAAAAAACCGTAAAAACCAATTAAAAACAGCCACTTAATCGCATAAAAAAGACGCTGGCATGCAATCTGCTCTGCCTCCTTCAAACGCCGGATCACCCGGCCCGTTATTGAAGGGGATGTCCCATGAAGAATATTTGGCGCAACAGCCTGGCCGCTCTTGCCGCCCTCTGGCTGGGCCAGGGAGTCGCTGCCCCGGCGCCCGAGTCGGTGAAGATCGCCATCGTCGCCTTCACCCAGGGCGGCAAACCGGTGTTCGGCGGGATCGCTGGGCGGGTCATTGAGGAAGGTTGGCTGCAACAGCAGCTCGACGAGCGCGGCATCCAGCTGGACTGGATCGCCCTGCCCCATGCCGGCGCCGGGCCGCAGATCAACGAAGGCTTCAGCAACAACAGCATCGACTTCGCCGTACGCGGCGACCTGCCGTCGGTAATCGCCGGCGCGGGTGGCGTGCCGGGCAAGCTGATCGTGCCCGGCGGCAATGGCAACAACATCTACCTGGTGGTACCCGCCCACTCCACGGCCAAGAGCATCGCCGACCTCAAGGGCAAACGCCTGGCCCTGCACCGTGGCCGCCCGTGGGAGTTCGCCTTCAGCAACTTCTTGGGTAGCCAGGGCTTGAGGCTCGATGACTTCAAGATCGCCAACCTTAACCCCCAGGTCGGCGCCGCAGCGGTGGCCGCTGGCAAGGTCGATGCCGCGGTGCTGCTCAATGAGGCCTACGCCCTGGAAGACAAAGGCGTGGGCCGCATCCTCTGGTCAAGCAAACAGGGGGCCAACGATTGGCGGCTGATCTCCGACCTATGGGGCACCGACCGCTTCATCGCACAGCACCCGGACATCACCCAGTTACTGGCCACCGCGTGGGTGAAGGCCGCGTGGTGGATCTCCCAGGAGCAGAACCAGGACGCCTACTACCAGCTCTCCTCCCGCGCCGGCACTGCCGAAAGTGTGCTGCGCCGCGACGACCAGGACGACCCGGTGGCCTGGAAGGAACGCTGGGCACCCAAGAACGACCAGCAACTCAAGGCCCACTACCAGGCCCTCAGCGCCTACGCCCTGGCCAATCGCCTGATCCGCGCGCCCTACGACATCAGCCAGGCCCTGGCCACCGGCTACACCCATCAGGCGCTGATCGACCTCGCACTCACCGACTACTGGCCCGCCCTACGCGGCCAACTCACTACCACACCTTGATAGGGCCATCCCGATGAAACGCCCCCACTTCCTGGCCTTTGGCCTCAGCGCCTTGACGCTGTCCATGGCCGCCCAGGCGGCCGGCCGTCCCCGGCAAACTGACGCCTGCAAGACCGGTTCGGTGGTCGAAGGCCACTTGCACAAAGGCCTGGGCCATAGCGAAACGGTCAACGCGTCCCTCAAGGATTCCGTGCCCTTCGCCCGCAAAGTCATCAGCGACCACCCCATCACCCCACTCTGCAACCCCAGCGTGCAGTAAGCCGGAGACCCAACCATGAGCATCGAATTCTTCACCCGCCTGCCCCTGCACGGCGAAACCCAATTCCTCCCCGGCGACCCGCGCAACCGGGGCGACTGGCACCGTGGCGGGCCGAGCACCGGCGCCGTCTCGGGGTTCAGCGTGGGCGATCACTTCACCTACATCGACTACCTGGGGCAAATCGCCCGCGCCGCCGAGATCAACGGCTTCGGCGGCGCCCTGATGGTCAACGCGCCCACCGGCGAAGAGCCCTGGACCGTGTGCTCGTTGCTGGCCCGGGAAACCCGCACCCTCAAGTTCGTCACCGCATTCCAGCCCTACCACTACACCCCGTGGGTAGCGGTGCAGCAGGCCGCCACCTACCAGCGCGCCACCGGCAATCGCCTGGTGTGGAACATCATCAACGGCGGCTCCGACGCGCTCCAGCGCCAGGTCGGCGACTTCAGCGACCACGATGAACGCTACGCCCGCGCCACCGAATTTATGGACGTAGTGCGCGGCTATTGGCACAACGAGAACTTCCACTACGAGGGCCGTTTCTACCGCGCCGAAGGCGGCGGCCTGCGCGGCCCGCTGAAAAAGGCCGAGTTGCCGCTGATCTGCACCGCCGGCTCGTCCAACGCCGCGCGGGAATTTGCCGCCAAGCACGCCGACTTCTACCTGATGCGCGCCGAGCACCCGGATGAAGTACGCGGGCTGATCGCCGACGTGCGCGAGCGTGCGCTGAAGTTCGGCCGCACGCATATCCGCTTCGGCCTGTCCATCGACGTCATCACCCGCGAGACTGAAGAGCTGGCCCGCACCGAAGCCAAACGTTTCTTCGACGAAGGCATCGCCAAAGGCGCGGTCAAGGCCGTGGCCGCCCACGCCGGGCTGCGCACCGCGCGCAAGCTCAGCTACGAAGAAGAATTCGCCAGCAAAAGCGAAACCCAGGGCTTCGACGACTTCTTCACCCACCCCAACGTCTGGACCGGCTTGGGCTACATCGGCATTCCGCCGGGCTGCGCATTGGTGGGCAGCTACGAAAACGTGGTGGCGCGCATCCGCGAGTACAACGAACTGGGCATCGACCTGTTCTTCCTCGCTGGCTACCCGCACCTGGAAGAGGCCTATCGCCTGGGCGAGCACATCCTGCCGCACTTTCGCGGCGAACGCAGCGCCCTGAGCCGCCCCACCACTGCACCACTGGCCCTGCATTCGGCCAACGGCCCGGCCGGCGCCTGAAGCCATGCCCCCAATGCAAGCCTATTTACTCAGCCGCCGGCGGCTCCTCGGCCACAGCGCCGAGGCGCCCGTCGCAAACGTAGCCGACAACCAGCCGCGCTACGGCGGGCGCCTACGCCTGGGCATCCTCTACGGCAACTGGCTGTCGTTCGACATGAACCTGGAAAAACCGCCGTTCAACGACCCCAGGGTGCGCGAGGCCTTGCGCCTCTTAGCCGCTTCGAACGGCTGTGGCTCAAGAACACGGCCTGAGCCCTGAAACCCATTGCGGGCGCGAGCCACTCACCTCACTGGCGGATCAGCACCGGCAAAAACGGCGCGTCCGGCAGTTTGGCCACGTTCAGGCGCAGGTTGCCCTTGCCCTGTTCGATCACCACCGCCTCGGCCTCGATCGCCACTAGCCGCACACCCTGGGCCAGGCGTTCGCCGGCGAGGTAGCTGCGCGGTGGGCCGCCGTTGAGGCTGAGGATCGCCACCGCTCCGCGCGTGCCGGCCATCACCCCGCTGACTTTGATGTCCACCTGCGCGGCCTGCTGGGAGAACCACTGCACGGCCGGGCTCTCGACCTGCGCCACCGGCGCTGCGGCGGGCACCGGGCTGTGGGATTGGGCCGGAGTGAGCAGCAGCGTCGACCACAGGGCCACCCCTGCCACAGCCGCGAGCAGCGCCGCCACCTGTACCCCTTGGGGGGCATGAAACCGCTTGATCCATGACATGGGCGCAACCTCGTGCTTGTCCAGCCACCGAGCCTACAGGGCAATTCTCACGTTTTTATTTCACACGCCCATCATGTTCGCCGTGCAGGATAAAAACCGACGTCAAGGAGCGCGCGATGAAAGTCTGCAAGCAGCACGGCTTTACCCTGATCGAACTGATGGTGGTGCTGGTGATCGTCGGCATCGCCAGCGCCGCTATCAGCCTGAGCATCAAGCCCGACCCGCTGCACCTGCTGCGCAAGGATGCCGAGCAACTGGCGCAATTGCTGCAAGTGGCCCAGGCCGAAGCCCGCGCCGATGGCCGGGCGATTACCTGGCAGGCCGACGCCAAGGGCTTTCGCTTCAGCCGCCAGAACGACAACGGCAAGGGCACGGAATATTTCGACCACGACCCGCAACTGCGCCCCCGCGCCTGGCACAGCCTGCCCATGAACATCGAGGTGCAGCCGCGCCGCGCCGTGGTGCTGAACAGCGAATGGGTCACCCCGCCGCTGTCGGTGCAGCTATCGGACGGTCAGCAGCGCATCCGTGTGGAACGCAATGGCGCCGGGCGGGTGGCGGTGCAATGAAGGCCTGTCAGCGCGGCTTTACCCTGATCGAGGTGATGGTGGCGATCATGCTGATGGCGGTGGTCAGCCTGATCGCCTGGCGTGGCCTGGACAGCGTGACCCGCGCCGACAGCCATTTGCAGGCCAGCGCCGGGCAGACCGAAACCCTGCTGCGCGCACTGAACCAATTGCGCCTGGACCTGGACCTGCGCGCCACCACCGAACTGATCGAGCCGCTGCTGCAAGACGAAACGGTCAAGCCCTCTGACTCCCCGCCCGCCCTGACCTTGCGCGGCGCCGACGGCAAGGGCTTTACCCTGGATATCATCCGCGCCGACCCGCAACGCAACGGTGACCTGCAACGGGTGCGCTGGTGGCTCAAGGGCAACACCCTGTACCGCGCCGCCGCCCCAGGGCGCAGCCGCTTCCCGCTGCCGGCGCCCCAAGACGGCGTAGCCCTGCTGGAGCAAGTCAGCGAATTGAGCGTGCGCACCTGGGAACCTGGCAAAGGCTGGAAACGCCCAGCCGGCAAACGCCAGAAAAACCCCCTGGGCCTGGAGATCAGCCTGGCCCGCCAGACACCCCAAGGGGTGGAGCGCTATCGGCAAGTGGTGGGGCCGTTGGAGTGAGGTTTTTGGGGTGGTTTTTCTGTGGGAGTGGGCTTGCCCGCTCCCACAGAAAGTAC
Organism: Pseudomonas sp. MF08817; assembly: GCF_059862705.1. Classification (NCBI taxonomy): domain Bacteria; kingdom Pseudomonadati; phylum Pseudomonadota; class Gammaproteobacteria; order Pseudomonadales; family Pseudomonadaceae; genus Pseudomonas; species Pseudomonas sp. MF08817. Next base: position 158,380 of record NZ_JCBCUY010000003.1, on the reverse strand, counting down.
AAGCCCACAGAAGAAGCTGATGAACCAGCGCCGGGTCACCCCAACAACACTACCCCACCCGGCAACTGGGTGATTTTCACGCCGTAGGCGTCGCGGATCAGCAGGGCTACGCCGGCGAGTTGGTCGAGGCTGAAGCGGGCCTGGACTTTACGCTGGCCGACCTGGGCGTTGAGCAGCAACAACATGCCGGGGCGGTAGCGGTTGATTTCGTCGATGACGGTGGCCAGGGCCGCATCTTCAAACACCAGCACACGCTGGCGCCAGGCGCTGATGGCGCCGGGGTCCACGGATTGGGGCAGGCCTACTTCCTGGCTGCTGTAGGTCAGTTGCCGCCCTGCGTGCAAGCGCAGGCTGCGGCCCTGCACGTCAAGCAGCACCGTGCCTTCGATGCAGGTCACACACACGCTCTGCTCGGTGTGGCGCACGTTGACGCGAGCCTGGGCGGCGCTGACCCAGCCGGCCCCGGCTCGCACCTTGAGGGGTGCCGTGTTACACGCCAGCACTTCAACTTCGCCGCTGAGCAGTTCCAGGCCCTGGCCGCCGTCCGGCGCGGTGCGGTGGTTGAGGCGAGTCTGGGTGTTGAGCTCGATGCGATCCCCGCCCGCCAGATCGATGCCGCGCTGTTCCCCGACCTGGGTGCTGTAATCGGCGCCCAGCCCAGCAACGCCGCCGGGCAGGCTGGTTTGCAGCAACAGGGCACCGAGCGAGGCAGCAATCGCCCCACCCAGAAAGGCGCGCCGGCCAAAGCGCCGCGGCTGCGCTTGCTGTTGCAGGCGTTCAGCGGCCGGTTTCAGGCTTTGCCACAGGGCTTTGCTCTGCTCGAACGCCAAGGCGTGCTCGGGGCTTTGCGCGCACCATTGGCGCAGCGCCCGGGCATCGGCCGCGTTGGCGGTGCCGGAGGTGAGCAAAACCAGCCAATCCCGGGCTTCGCTCTGCAAGCGGGCGTCCGGTGGCGCCGGGGGTTTGGGGAAGGGAAGGATGTTCAAACGCTTACATACTCGAAAAATGTGCGGGGCTCTTCTTTCATGACGGTTTTCCCGCACCGGGACCGAACCGCTGAATGACTTTTCTTTCCAGGCGCGCGGCGCAATGGCCCAGGGCGGCCTTGAGTTCTTTTTCCACCATGCGCGTGGAAATACCGAAGCGCTGGGAGATTTCCAGGTGCGGGGCTTCCTCCAGGCGCGCCGCGATGAAGATCTGCCGTCGCCGCGCCGGCAGCTCGTAGAGGGCGCTGAGCAAGGACTGGACCTCCTTCTGCCCGCCCACCACTCGCGCCGGGTCGAGGGTTTCATCGCTGATGTGCAGCAGCTCTTCCACCTCGCTGCCCGTCAACAGGCGCGCATCGGATTCGCGCCGGTCGGCGGCGATGTTCAGCGCCATGCGGTACAGGTAGGCGTTGGGTTGCAACAGGTTGGGCGGCTCGTCCATGCGGTCGACCCGCAGGTAGGTTTCGTGGAGCACGTCGTTGGCCAAGTCCTCCGACCCCAGGCGCCGGCGCAGGCGCTCGCGAAAGTCCTCGTAGGAGCTCAGGAACAACCTGACCATCGCGCTTTGCCCGTTGGTTTTCATGGCCCCCAGGTTCCTTCCTGTTCTTTGCATTCCATGCGTGCCCCTGTTTGGTCCGGCAGTAAAAGCAGGGTCACCGGTTGGCGCAATGAACTGGGCGCCGCCCGGTCGATCCTGAGGTTTCGCAAGCTTTCCAACAGCGCGCCATCGCGCTCCCCATCGCCGGTGGAGGCCAGCAGGCGACTATGCTGGACCCGCCCGTCACGCCCCACCCACACCTGCAACGCCGCGCGGAAGCTGCCGGGGTGCGTCAGCGGCGAGCGGCACAAGGCCCGCTCGATGCTGCGCTGAATGACCGTGGCATAGCTGCTGCCCGGCGCGACCGCGCCCGCGCCTTTGCCTGTAACCGGGGGCGCTTCGTCGCGCACCTGCGCCGTTTGCAAGGTGAAGGCGTCGGCACGGGCGTAGCGGGCCATCAGGCCACTGCCAGTGAGCAACCGCTCCAACCCCTCGCCAGCGCTGTAGCGGCCTTTGACCTGCAACGAACGACGACCCTGGGTCAACTCGCGATCCACCAGCACCGCCATGCCCGTGGCGTGGCTGAACTGCGCCAGGGCAGCGGCCAGGTCCTGGGCGGGAATGTCCAGCTCGACCGGCGCGGCCTGGGCGGGCGCGCAAACCCAAACCACGCACAATGCCAATAGCGTGTACACCATCCCTCGACGCCCGACCCTGGCTTTGCCTTGCTGCACGGCGGCCTGTCCCTGAAAACCGTCATCCTGAAGGCTGTTTATGAATCTGGTATGACGGCCACTGCAAAAAAACCATCATCACCTATCAAAACGCCATGACGTAGACTCAAGCCCTTAATGCCCCTCTCTCGGGGGCAGGCCAGGAGGCCCGATATGAAACGAATGCTCGTACTCACCTGCAGCCTACTGATGGCCGGTACCCTGCCCTGGGCCCAAGCGCAAGAGGGGCAACAAAACTGCGTCGAGGTACAGGTCAATGGTTACAAGGCCCCCGACTACAACTGCCTGAGCCAGCAGTTGAGCAACCCCGATGGCACTGCCGCCCAGCAGAAAAACCAGGAGGCAATGCAGGTGCCGGTGCACAAACGCCCACCCAACCAGGTCGGCCTCGCCACCCCGGCGGCTACCAGCGTGCGCATGGGCAACACCTTCGGCACCTCGGTCAAGCCCCAGCGCCCGACGCCTTGACTGGCCGCCGAGGTCGCCCTGGCGGCACGGGCCCACCGGCAAGCAGCCCAATCGCAGGCATGAAAAAGGCGACGCCCGTTGGGGAGTCGCCTTTTTTTGTCAGCTCTGTCTCAATGCCGTTCTAGGGCATTGACCAGGTCGTGGAAGGCTTCGCGATTGGACTCGTTCAGGCCCATGAGGATCTTGTGCGCCTCCAGCACCTTGATGCGCACCACCTCTTCGGACTGATCCTGCTCCGGCAGGTCGGTCAGGCACTCGGGGCATGGCACCGGGTGATCGACGATGTTGAACACTTGGTCAAACCCCATGGACTCCAGCAGCCGGGTGATGTCTTCGTGGGTGGTGACCACAGTGGGCAACAGGCCGACCTTCTGGCGCGAGAGGATCGACAGCTTGGCCAGCAGGCCCAGGGTGGTGCTGTCGATGCTGCGGGTTTCGGTCAGATCGATGACGATCGCCGAGAAGTTCAGCGCGGTGAAGATCCGCTCGATCGTCGTATCCAGCGCTGAACACAGGGTCAGGCGCACTTCGCCGACGAATTTCAGGACAAAGGTGCCGTCCTGCTCGGCGAATTGGATTCTACCGGTACTCATTGAAGATTCCTGCTCAACACCATCAGGGCGATATCATCCGGCATCTCCCCTAACGTGGCCAATCCAAAAACCTGCCGCAGGCCATCCAGGCTGCCGCCCGCTGCTCTCACCCGTTCGGGCAAGGCTGCTTCTTTTTCTTTGAGTGTCGGTTCGGGCAAAAGGTCCAGAATGCCATCAGACATCAGCGTCAAGCTGAACACTGGCGGCAGTTCCAGTACGTGGTCTTCGTAGGTGGCCTCGTTGAACAAGCCCACCGGAAGCCCACGCCCGTCGAGATAACGAACACTGTCAGGCGTGTACAACACCGGCAATGGCAAATGACCGCCAATGCTATAAGTCAACAAACCCGTCTCCTCGTCGATGACACCACCGACCATCGTGACATGTTTGCCCAGCTTACAGCTGATGAGGCCCCGGTTGATATGGCCGAGTACCTCCGAGGGCTTGAACTCAGGCAGCGTGCCGTTGCGCCGCGACTCGAACAGCAGGCGCGTGGTCATGAACTTGAGCAGTACGGTGACGAACGCGGACGACGCGCCATGCCCGGACACGTCGGCCAGGTAGAACGCCACGCGGCGCTCATCGACCCGGAAGTAATCGACGAAATCGCCGGACAGGTACAACGACGGAATGATTTGGTGCGCGAACTGGAATTCGTCGATGGCCCAAGGGCTGACCGGCAGCATGTTCATCTGCACCTGGCGCCCGGCGTTCTGGTCTTCCTGCAGCAGGTTGAGGCTGGCTTCGAGTTCGCGGTTGGCGGTCTCAAGCTTCTCGCGATAGCGCTGGTTCTCCAGCAGCAGGCGCGCCCGGTCGAGCGCCCGGCGCACGGAGTGTTCCAGCACGGCGAGGTCTTCGAGGGGTTTTATCAGGTAATCGGCGGCGCCCAGACGCAAGGCTTCAACGGCATCGTTCATTACACCGGCACCGGAGACGACTATCACAGGGGTCTGCGGCGCAAGGTCGGTAACGTGGCGAATGAGTTCCAGGCCGCCCATCTGCGGCATGCGCAGGTCGCAGATCACCAGGTCGGGCTGGGCTTGCTCGAAGACCTTGAGACCCTGCTGGCCATTACCGGCCTGAAGGACGCTGAATCCACTGTCTTCCAAATAGGCGGCGAGGCTTTCGCGCACTACTTCGTCGTCATCGATTATCAGCAGCGTGGCACTGGTTTTCTGCATGTGGGCAAACGGCGCCAGAATGAGGTTGGCGTAGGCGCACCGGTCGAGGACCTGGGTTGCACTACTTAGATTCGCTTTCTAGCCTCTCTGGCTCGCGGCTGCGGGAGGTTTCCCGGTGGCCCGTGAGTCAGAGGTGCCCTTGTAAGGCGCAGACGGTACTCCCATCCGCCGGGGGTTTCAAGCTCATGCCGATGGTCACCAGGCGTCTTTACAGCACAAATCACCGGGAGTTATAAGAACAGGCAAATCCGTAACGGAATCGAAGGACAAAGCCCATGAGCCAAAACAATCGTGACTACAGTGAAAAGCGTGATTACATCCGCATGCGCGTCGATGCCGATGTCACCCTCCTTCACGAAGGCCAGGTCATTTCAGCAGTCTGCATCGACCTTTCCAGCAGCGGCATGCAGGTCCAGGCGCCGCGGGCCTTTAAGGTCGGTGACCAGCTCAGCGTAAAGATCGATTCCGAGTACCCGGCACTGGCGGGTTTGGAGGCCGAGACCGAGGTGGTGTGGGTCAAGCAGGCCGAGGATGAAAGCCAAAGGCTGGGGCTGACCATCCTGAAAATGAACTGACAGCCCACTGCAACGCAAGAAGGCGGCCCGAGGGCCGCCTTCTTTATAAGTATCGCCGGATTTAAAAGTCGTCTTCGACCTGGCCATCCTTGACCTTGAACTCGCGGTTCTGCAGGTAGGCGTTGCGGATAAACACGTACTTGTCGCCGTTAATCAGCTTCTCGGCCGACAACAGGCTGGCACGAGTGTCGATAACGTCCATGCCGATGGCCATGTTGCGGCTCGGTACGTGGTCCATGTAACGGTAGGGTTCGCCGTAGCTGTCGACGTACTTGGCCGGCGCGTCGCGCAAGGTGCTGGGGCCGAAGAACGGCAGCATCAGGTACGGGCCACTGGGCACGCCCCAATAGCCGAGGGTCTGGCCGAAGTCTTCGTCGTTGCGTTGCAGGCCCATTTGGGTGCCCACGTCGAAGAAGCCCAACAGACCGAAGGTGGTGTTGAAGATCAACCGCGCCGTATCCACTCCCGCCGCTTGGGGCTTGAGCTGAAAGACATCGTTGGCCAGGTTGCCGACGTCACCGACGTTGCGGAACATGTTGTGGATGCCGTCTTCGAGAAACTGCGGGGTGATCGCTTGATAACCCTTGGCCAGCGGCTTGAGGCCGTAGGTGTCGAGCACATCGTTGAACTTGTAGATCGGGCGGTTGATGCTTTCCCAAGGGTCTTCCTGCGTGGCGGCCTGAACCGCAAACGGCGCCAGTAGCACACTGGAACAAACACATAGCTGAGCTAGACGATGGCTCCAGCGCATATAAGAAACTCCTTGGTAATGACTGTCTCGGGCGCTGGGCCCAGGCAATAAGCTCGCTAGTATAAGGCGGATCGGCCGATTAGGCAGCACTTGTAAACGGCCGTGCCACCGTCACCTGGGCGTCACCGGACTGTCATCGATCGGCCTTAGCCTATGAAACCATTTCAGAGGCACTGCCCATGCTCCATGCTGCCCCCCTGCCCGGCCCCGTTCCCACCCTCACCGCCGTGCTGTTTGGCCTCAGTGGCTGCCTAGTGGATTTCGGTGCCCGTACCCGCCACCAGGACGCTGGCGGCGAAACCATCCACACCACGCCCGGCGCGCTGGACATCCTGAATGCGTTACGCAGCCAAGGCATTCCCTGCGCCTGGCTCGATGAGCTAGCGGCCGATACCTGCACGCACCTGGCCCAATCACTGCCCGAAGGCATCGTCGCCGCCCCCAACCAACACCCGTGGCCGACGCCCCACGCCTGCTGGGCGGCGCTGATGGCCTTGAACGTCGAACGCCTGGACGGCTGCGTGCTGGTCAGCGGTGAACCACGCCTGCTGCAATCGGGCCTCAATGCCGGGCTGTGGACCATCGGCCTGGCGTCCTGTGGTTCGCTGTGTGGTCTGGCGCCCAGCCAATGGCAGGCCCTCAGTCAGCAGGAACGGGAGCAAAAACGCGGCAAGGCCACCCTGCAACTGTTCAACCTGGGAGTGCACTCGGTGATCGATCACCTGGGCGACCTGCCCACCTGCCTGGCGGACATCAGCCTGCGCCGCCTCAAAGGCGAAAAGCCCTGACCGATCAATGTTGATTGAGATCATGCACGCGGCCTGCCGGTGCATTACTCTGCAAGGCGTAGGCATGGACCTTTCGCCCCCCGGTGCGGTCCATGCCAGTGACTATCTATAAGGAGAACGCCATGCCTGCCCGCGACCTGCAAGAACAGCTCAATACACTGCGCGAGCAACTGGAGCAAAACCCGCCCCTTTCACAAGAAGAGCGCGGCCATTTGCACGAGCTGATGGCTCAGATCGAGGCGCAGATCGAACTCGAAACCCAGACCCAGAACACCAGCCTGGCCGACAATGTGAACTTGGCCGTGGAACGCTTTGAACTTGACCACCCCGCCCTGGCCAGCACCTTACGCAACATAGTGCAGACCCTGGGCAATATCGGCATCTGAAGCCTAGGCCAAGCGATCCCGCCCCCGCCCAGCGCACACAAAAAAGCCCCGTATCTCGCGATACGGGGCTTTTTATTAAGGCTAATCAGCGGTTCACACCACCGATTGACCGCTCAACGCCAGGTCCAGCAGCTCGCGGTTGGCCACCGCGTACATGGCGTAGTCGGTGCCGCTGGCGGCACGCAACTCCACCAGCATGGCGCGCCAGCGCTCGACCATGCCATGGTGCTGCTCGATCCACAGCGCCAGGCGTGCTTCCACGTCCAACTCACCGTCGCCCATTTGCAGGACCGAGATGGTGATCGCCCGTTGCTGCCAGTCGATGTCATCACGGAACGCTTCACGGGCCAGGGCTTGCCAGTTGTTTTCCACCGCCAGTGCGCTGATCTGTTGCAGGTACCAGGTCAGGTCCAGCTCGCTGCCCACGGCAAAGTAGGCCTTGGCCACATCGGCCGCATTCTGGCCAGTGACGTCCGCCGCTTCGATGATCGGCAGCAAGGTGTACAGGTGCGTGGTCCCGGCCACCATCCGCGCCAGCAACTCGGGCACGCCAGCTTCGACGTAAGCCTGGTAGCGGGTCTGCCAGCCTTCGCGGGTCGGCCCTTCGAGCAGTTCGTCGAGTTTCAGGCCCAGGGCGGCCAGGTGCGGGCCGAAGTGCGCGACGTCACGGGCAGCGTTCTGCTCGTTGCGCCGACTGCGCAGGAACCAACGCGTGGCGCGGCGGCCCAGGCGCATCAGTTCGTCCATCAGCTCCAGTTGCACGTCGGCCGAGACCTGGTGGTCCAGGGCTTCGATCTGACGGAACCAGTGCGGGAGATGGAAAATGTCACGCACGATCACATAGGCGCCGGCCACGTTCGCCGGGCTCATCCCGGTGGACTCCTTGAGGCGCTGGACGAAGGTGATGCCCATGTGGTTGACCAGGTCGTTGGCGATCTGGGTGCTGACGATTTCGCGCTTGAGGCGGTGACGGCGCATCGCTTCGGCGAACTTGCTCACCAGCATCGGCGGGAACGCGGTTTCCATGTCGCGGGTCAGGTAGTCGTCGTCCGGCACCTGGGAACCGAGCAGGGCTTCCTTGAGGTCGATCTTGCTGTAGGAGATCAGCACCGACAGCTCAGCACGGGTCAGGCCCTGGCCCGCCGCGACGCGCTCGACCAGTTGCTCTTCGGACGGCAGGAACTCGATGGCACGGTCTAGCTTGCCGCGACCTTCGAGGTCGTTCATCAAGCGCTTGTACTCAGCGATTCGCTCGTAGGCACGGCGGGCCGCCAGGGACAAGGCCTGAGTCTGCTTGTAGTTGTTGCCCAACACCAAGCCACCGACTTCGTCGGTCATGCTGGCCAGCAACTGGTTGCGTTGCTTGTCCGTCATGTCGCCGGCCTGCACCACTTCGTTGAGCAGGATCTTGATGTTCACTTCATGGTCGGAACAGTCCACGCCGCCGGCGTTGTCGATGAAGTCGGTGTTGGAACCACCGCCATTAAGGCCGAACTCGACGCGGCCCAACTGGGTCATGCCCAGGTTACCACCCTCGCCCACCACTTTGCAGCGCAGTTCGTTGCCATTGACCCGCAGGGCGTCGTTGGCCTTGTCGCCGACATCGGCGTGGCTTTCAGTGCTGGCCTTGACGTAAGTACCGATGCCGCCATTCCACAGCAAGTCCACCGGTGCCTTGAGCAAGGCGTTGAGCAGTTCGGTTGGGGTCAGCTTGTCGGCCTGGATGGCGAAGCGTTCTTTCATCTGCGGCGAGATGGCGATGCTTTTCGCGCTACGCGAAAAGATACCGCCGCCCTCGGACATGATGCTGGTGTCGTAGTCGCTCCAGGCCGAACGCGGCAGCTCGAACAGGCGCTTGCGCTCAACGAAGCTGTTGGCGGGTTCAGGGTTGGGGTCGACGAAGATATGCAAGTGGTTGAAAGCGGCCACCAGTTGCAGCTTGTCAGACATCAGCAAACCGTTGCCAAACACGTCGCCAGCCATGTCGCCCACGCCGACCACAGTAATGCTGTCTTCCTGGACATTGATGCCGCGCTCGCGGAAGTGGCGCTGCACGCCCACCCATGCGCCCTTGGCGGTGATGCCCATTTTCTTGTGGTCGTAACCTGCCGAGCCGCCCGAGGCAAACGCATCGCCGAGCCAGAAGCCGTAATCGATGGCGATGCCATTGGCGATATCGGAGAAGGTCGCGGTGCCCTTGTCGGCCGCCACCACCAGGTACGGGTCGTCGTTGTCATGGCGCACGACGTTGACCGGTGGCACCAAGGTGCCGTCCTTGAGGTTGTCGGTGATGTCCAACAGGCCCGAGATGAAGATGCGGTAGCAGGCGATGCCTTCGGCCGCAATCTCGTCCCGGCTACCGCCCAAGGGCAGGCGACGGGGCAGGAAACCGCCCTTGGCGCCCACCGGCACGATAACCGAGTTCTTCACTTGCTGAGCTTTAACCAGGCCCAGGACTTCGGTTCGGAAGTCTTCTTCGCGGTCGGACCAGCGCAGGCCGCCACGGGCAACGTTGCCAAAGCGCAGGTGCACGCCTTCGACCCGTGGCGAGTAGACGAAGATCTCGAACTTCGGCACAGGCTTGGGCAGCTCTGGAATGGCATGGGGGTTGAACTTGAAGCTGAAGTAAGACTTGTTCTGGCCCTTGGCGTCGGTCTGGTAGAAGTTGGTACGCAGCGTGGCCTTAATCAGGTCCAGGTAGCGGCGCAGGATACGGTCTTCGTTGAGTACCTGGACATCGTCCAGGGCGGTAAGGATCGCTTGCTCCAGACGCTGCTGCTTGTCATCCAGGTCATCGCCACTGAGCTTGCGCGCCAGGTAGAAACGGGTCTTGAACAACCGGGTCAACTCGCGGGCGATGTCGGTGTGGTTGTTCAGCGTGCTGGCGATGTAACCCAGGTCGAAGCCCAGGCGGATCTGCTTGAGGTAGCGAGCGTAGGCGCGCAGCAGCGCCACATCGCGCCATGGCAGGCCGGCCGTGAGCACAAGGCGGTTGAAGGCGTCGTTCTCCGCGTCGCCGCGCACGATGTGCACGAAGGCGTCTTGCAGGGTGTCATTGAGCTGCTGGATATCCAGGTTCAGGCCTTCAGCAGCAGTGAACGCGAAGTCATGGATCCAGAACTCGCGGCCGTTGCTGTGGCGCAGGCGATACGGGAACTCACCCAGCACACGCAGGCCGAGGTTTTCCAGGATCGGCAGCACGTCCGACAGCGCCAGCGGCGTGTCCGCGTGATACAGCTTGCAGTGCAGCTCCTGCTGGCCGGTGACATGGCCCAGGGGCTGGTAGAAGCTCATCACCAGCGGGTTTTCCTGGGTCAGGTTCAGCAAGTGCTGCATATCGACCACGGCCGAGTGCGCGGCGAAACGCTCGCGGTAGCCGGCCGGGAAGCCCTTGGGGAAGTCCGCCAGCACGTTGGTGCCGTGGGCCTCGCCAAAGCTCTCGACCACCAGGCTGGCATAGTCGTCCTGCCAACTGCGGCAGGCCTGCACCACTTCTTTTTCCAGCAACAGCGGGTCGATATCCAGGCGATTCTTCGGGTCTACCCGCAGGATCAACTGCACACGCGCCAACACCGACTCGGAGAAGAAGGTCCAGAACTCGCAATCGCTGGCCTTGAGGCGGTCCATCAGCACTTGCTGGATTTTCTGCCGCACTTCGGTGGAGTAGATGTCGCGCGGCACGTAGGCCAAGCAGTAGCAGAAACGGCCGTAGGGGTCTTTGCGCAGGAACACGCGGATCTTGTTGCGTTCCTGGATTTGCACGATGGACATCACGGTGCTGAACAGTTCATCCACCGGGGTCTGGAACAGGTCATCGCGGGGCAGCACTTCGACCACCTGGGCCAGTTCCTTGCCCAGGTGCGCCTTGGCCTGGAAGCCCGAGCGGCGCTCGATTTCCTCGACCTTGCGGCGGATGTAGGGAATGACCCGCACGCTCTCGCCGTACACCGAGGAGGTGTACAGGCCCATGAAGCGGCATTCCTTGATGACCTTGCCATCGGCGTCGATCTCGCGGATCGACACGTAGTCGGGGTAGGCCGGGCGGTGTACGCGGCTTGGGTGCGCAGCCTTGGCAAACGACAGCGGAGTCGGTTCGCGCAGGTAGTTGACGGCGTAGTCTTCGATGCGCAGGTCATCGGCGGTGAGGCCGGCGCGCAACAGTTTGGTCAGGCCCAGGAACGACGACGGGTCGTATTCGATGTGGCCGCCATCGGCCTCATCGCGCACCACGAACTCTTCATAGCCCAGGAAAGTGAAGTGGTTGCCCACCAACCATTCCAGGAAGCTCTTGATCTCGGCTTTTTCATCGCCGTCGATGGCAAAACGGCTGTGGTCCAGACCGGTCAGCAGTTCCTGGACCTTGGCTTTCATCGGCTCGAAATCGGCCACTGCGACCCGCACTTCGCCCAACACCTGCTCCAGCTCCTTGCTCAACACATTGAGCTCGGCGGCGTTGGCGCAGCGGTCGATTTCCAGGTACATCAGCGACTCTTGCAGCACGTCGTCGCCCTGGGTGCCCTTGGGCAGGATTTCCAGCAACTCGCCCTTGGCGCCGCGGCGCACGCTCAACACGGTGGTTTGCAGGGTGTGGATGCTGTAGCCCCGGCGGTTGAGCTCGGTACGCACCGAGTCCACCAGGAACGGCAGGTCGTGGTGCAGCACCTCGACCGCGGTGTGGGTCGATTGCCAGCCATGGCGCTCGTAATCGGGGTTGTACACGCGCACCTGGGGCTGGGCGTGGTCAAAACGCTCCAGCAGGCGCCAGGCAGACAGGGTGCAACCGGCCAGGTCGGACATCCGACGCTGGGTCAGTTCATCCAGGGAAATGATGCCGAAAAATTGCTCGGCGAACAGCGCCACTTGTGGCAGTGCCTGTTCACTGATGTGCTGGGCCAGTGCTGCTTGCAGTTGGTGCTGGAAGTCGGCTTTGCTGGCTGCGGTGAAAAACGCCATCTGTGGTACTCCGCTTGGGCTTGTTATTGATGGAAGCGTCGCGTGCAACCCCTTGCGGGGTGAGTCGCCATCCTGGTCCTGATGCTCGGGTAGAGCGTTGCAGGACGGCAGGAGGATGAAGCCGGACATGACCGCCAGGTCACATCCCCCTTCACGGCAGATGGGCATCTGCAAAAGCGACTGGCGGCGTGCCGCCAATGCCTTTACAGGTGTCCATCCGTTGCGCAGCTTAACGAGTGCGGCAACGCGCCTGCTTGCGGTGCTGCGACATATTCGGTCACAGGCACGCTGCTCACTGGGCAGACCCTGGAACAACCCTAGCAGTCACGTAGGAAAACACTGTTTTTAACGAATGAATCGCACCCAGCAAGCGCATGAAATGACCGACACCCAGCCTGCCGCCCATAAAGCGTCCCGCCAACACAAGCCAGCAGAAATCCCCCGAGGCTGGCAGAATCGCACCCTGCCCGCTCACACACCGCTCTTGGAGCCAGGAATCTCTCTATGCAAATGACCACCGCCCACCTGATCGCCAACCCGTGCGACGACGAAGAAGACAACATGGCCATGCTGTGCTGCCACAGCAACCAGGGCGACATGTTCCTGATGACCCGCTACCCCGACGAAGACGAACTGGAAATCACCCTAGACGGCGAACCTTCAACCCTTGAAGGCGTCAAGGTCACCCTCAGCCCCACTCACCTGCTGATCGAAATCGCCGCAGGCGACAACGACGCCCTCAATGGCGACGATCATCTGGAAATTCACCACAGCACCGCCGCCGGCGACTTGGCAGAAGTGGAACTGACTTTGCAAAACATCCTCAAGGGCACAGGGACCTACATCAGCCAACTGGCGTAAACCCGAATGCGGAGATTGCCATGGCTTCGCCGATTTTCGATGCTCATTGCCACATTATCGACCCCAACTACCCACTGATCGCCAACCAGGGCTTTTTGCCTGACGCCTTCACGGTGGACGACTACCGAGCCCAGGCCGAGCCCCTCGGGATGGTGGGCGGTGCCGTGGTGTCCGGCTCCTTCCAGGGTTTCGACCAACGCTACCTGCTCGCCGCCCTGCAACGCCTGGGGCCCGGGTTTGTCGGCGTCACCCAGTTGCCCGAGGACGTCAGCGATGCGCAACTGCTGGCGCTCGATGCCGCCGGCGTGCGCGCCTTGCGCTTTAACCTCAAACGCGGCGGTTCGGCGCCACTGGAGCAATTGGAGGCCATGGCCTTGCGGGTGCATGCCAACCTGGGCTGGCATGTGGAGCTGTATGTCGATGCGCGGGAGCTGCCCGACCTGGAAACGCGCCTGCTGCGCCTACCGGCCGTGAGTATCGACCACCTGGGCCTGAGCCACGCGGGCTTGCCCAGTGTGCTGCGCCTGGCCGAGCAAGGTGTGCGCATCAAGGCCTGCGGCTTTGGCCGGGTGGATTTCGCCGTGGCACCGGTGCTGCAACACATCCACCGCGCCAACCCCCATGCCTTGATGTTCGGCAGCGACCTGCCCTCCACCCGCGCGCCACGCGCTTTTGAAGCCGGGGACATTGCCCTGCTGGCCGACGCCCTGGGCGAAGACGGCGCCCGCATGGCGCTGTGGGACAATGCGCGGCGTTTTTACCGCTTGGGCTGACTGAGAAAACTATCGCGAGCCGGCTCGCACAGTTGAACGGTGGTGCGGATGGGATGTTCGTTTTTCCTCTGTGTGCGAGCCTGCTCGCGATGGCGGCACGCAGTGGCGATGACGAATAGTCGGGGTAAGACTGTTGCTGCCACAGAGGCAGGCCCCCAACCATCAACGATATTGATAGCCGCCTAACGAACCCCCCGTCCCAGAGGGCTATGGCGCGGCTTATATCATTGCGGATGATAGTTACCTTCGCCTCATTCGATTCGTGACTTGCACCCGCGCCACGCATCATCCGCCCATCTCACTACATTGGCGGATGCATCCATGGAACAGTCACTCAAACATTTGCGCTATCCCCTCGCCGCGTTGGCGGTGCTGGTGATGAGCGCATGCGGCAAGGCCCCGGAGACGGCCGCCAATATGCCTGCCACCAAAGTCAGCGTGGCCAAGGTGCTGGAACAACCGGTCAACGAGTGGGACGAGTTCACCGGCCGCCTCGAAGCCCCAGAAACCGTAGAGATCCGCCCGCGCGTGTCGGGCCAGATCGACCAGGTGGCGTTCACCGAAGGCGCCCTGGTGAAAAAGGGCGACGTGCTGTTCCAGATCGACCCCCGGCCGTTCCAGGCCCAGGTGCGGCGCCTCGAAGCCCAGCTGCAACAGGCCCGCGCCAGCGCCAACCGCAGCGAAAACGAAGCCCAGCGCGGCGAGCGCCTGCGCACCAACAACGCGATTTCCGCTGAACTGGCCGACTCGCGCACCAGCGCCGCCCAGGAAGCCCGGGCCGGTGTGGCAGCCATCCAGGCCGAACTGGACCTGGCCAAGCTCAACCTGAGTTTCACCCGCGTCACCTCGCCCATCAGTGGCCGCGTCAGCCGTGCCCAGATCACCGCCGGCAACCTGGTCAGCGCCGACACCACGGCCCTGACCAGCGTGGTGTCCACCGACAAGGTCTACGCCTACTTCGACGCCGACGAGCGCGTGTACCTCAAGTACACCGAGCTGGCGCGCCAGGGCCAACGCGGCCAGACCACCCCGGTGTACCTGGGCCTGTCCAACGAAGACGGCCACCCGCACCTGGGCCAGATGAACTTCGTCGACAACCAGGTCAACCCCAAAACCGGCACCATCCGTGGCCGCGCGGTGTTCGACAACCGTGACAGCAGCTACACCCCAGGCCTGTATGCGCGCCTGAAACTGGTGGGCAGCGGCACCTATTCGGCGGTGCTCATCAGCGACGAAGCCGTGGGTACTGACCTGGGCAAGAAGTTCGTGCTGGTGATGGACGGCGACAAGTCCACTTACCGCGCCGTGGAACTGGGGCCCAAGATCGAAGGCCTGCGCATCGTGCGCAGCGGCCTGAGCAAGGACGACACCATCATCGTCAAGGGCCTGCAACGGGTACGCCCCGGTGCGCCGGTGGCGCCCGAGGTCATTCCCATGGCCGACCAGGCCACCCTCGCCGCTCTGGCACAACAACGA
Source organism: Pseudomonas sp. MF08817 (assembly GCF_059862705.1). Lineage (NCBI taxonomy): Bacteria > Pseudomonadati > Pseudomonadota > Gammaproteobacteria > Pseudomonadales > Pseudomonadaceae > Pseudomonas > Pseudomonas sp. MF08817. The sequence goes on along the minus strand of NZ_JCBCUY010000003.1, from coordinate 143,317 downwards.
CAAGCGCTTGAAGCCAGCAACCTGCCGCAGGTCACCCCTGCCAAGGCTGCGCCAGGCTCGGCGGTAAAACTGGCCGCTGCCACGCCACGCGGTTAAGGGACGACACTTGCGATGAATTTTTCCCAGTTCTTTATTTCCCGGCCGATCTTTGCCGCAGTGCTATCGCTGCTGATCCTGATCGCCGGTGCAATCTCGCTGTTCCAACTGCCCATCAGCGAATACCCGGAAGTCGTACCGCCCACCGTGGTAGTGCGCGCCAACTTCCCCGGCGCCAACCCCAAGGTCATCGGCGAAACCGTGGCCGCGCCTCTGGAACAGGCGATCACCGGGGTGGAGAACATGCTGTACATGTCCTCCCAGTCCACCGCTGACGGCAAGATCACCCTGACCATCACCTTCGCCCTGGGCACCGACCTGGACAACGCCCAGGTGCAGGTGCAAAACCGCGTGACCCGCACCCAGCCCAAGCTGCCCGAAGAGGTGACGCGCATCGGGATCACGGTGGACAAGGCCTCACCCGACCTGACCATGGTCGTGCACTTGACCTCGCCGGATAAGCGCTACGACATGCTCTACCTGTCCAACTACGCCTTGCTCAACATCAAGGACGAGTTGGCGCGCCTCGATGGTATCGGTGACGTGCAGTTGTTCGGCATGGGCGACTACTCCCTGCGGGTGTGGCTCGATCCGAACAAAACCGCCTCGCGCAACCTCACCGCCACCGACGTGGTCAACGCCATCCGCGAGCAGAACCGCCAGGTTGCCGCCGGCGCCCTGGGCGCGCCACCCGCGCCGAGCGCCAGCAGTTTCCAACTGTCGGTCAACACCCAGGGGCGCCTGGTCACCGAGGAAGAGTTCGAGAACATCATCATTCGCGCCGGCGACGACGGTGAAATCACTCGCCTCAAAGACATCGCCCGCATCGAACTGGGCTCCAGCCAATACGCCCTGCGCTCGCTGCTCAACAACCAACCGGCAGTGGCGATCCCGATCTTCCAGCGCCCGGGCTCCAACGCCATCGAGATCTCCAACGACGTTCGGGCAAAAATGGCCGAACTCAAAAAAGATTTCCCCGAAGGCATGGACTTCAGCATCGTCTATGACCCGACGATCTTCGTGCGCGGCTCCATCGAAGCAGTGGTGCACACCCTGTTCGAGGCCCTGATTCTGGTGGTGCTGGTCGTCATTTTGTTCCTGCAAACCTGGCGCGCCTCGATCATCCCCCTGGCCGCCGTGCCGGTGTCGTTGATCGGTACCTTTGCCGTGATGCACATGTTCGGCTTCTCCCTCAACGCCCTGTCGCTGTTCGGCCTGGTGCTGGCCATCGGCATCGTGGTCGATGACGCCATCGTGGTGGTGGAGAACGTCGAACGTAACATCGGCCTGGGGCTCAGCCCGGTAGACGCCACCAAGCGGGCGATGCGCGAAGTGACCGGGCCGATCATCGCCACGGCGCTGGTGCTGTGTGCGGTGTTCATTCCAGCGGCCTTCATCAGTGGCCTGACCGGGCAGTTCTATAAACAGTTCGCCTTGACCATCGCCATTTCGACGGTGATCTCGGCCTTCAACTCCCTGACCCTGTCCCCGGCCCTGGCGGCGGTGTTGCTCAAACCCCATGACGCGCCCAAAGACCGTTTCTCCAAGGTTCTGGACCGTTTGTTCGGCGGCTGGTTGTTCCGCCCGTTCAACCGTTTCTTCGACCGCGCCAGCCATGGCTATGTCGGCACCGTGACCCGGGTCATCCGCAGCAGCGGCATTGCCCTGGTGCTGTACGCCGGGCTGATGGTGCTGACCTTCTTCGGTTTCTCCAGCACCCCCACCGGTTTCGTGCCGCCCCAGGACAAGCAATACCTGGTGGCCTTCGCCCAACTGCCGGATGCCGCGAGCCTGGACCGCACCGAAGACGTCATCAAGCGCATGTCCGAGCTGGCCCTCAAGCAGCCTGGCGTGGAAAGCTCGGTGGCCTTCCCCGGCCTGTCGATCAACGGTTTCACCAACAGCCCGAACAACGGCATCGTCTTCGTCATCTTGAAGCCATTCGATGAGCGCAAGGACCCGAGCATGTCGGCCGGTGCCATTGCCGGCGCCCTGAACGCCCAGTACGCGGACATCCAGGAAGCCTACATGGCGATCTTCCCACCGCCGCCGGTACAGGGCCTGGGCACCATCGGCGGGTTCCGCCTGCAAGTCGAAGACCGCGCGGGCCTGGGTTATGAGGAACTGTACAAAGAAGTGCAGAACGTCATCGCCAAGAGCCACAACGTGCCGGAGTTGGCCGGGTTGTTCACCAGCTACCAGGTCAACGTGCCCCAGGTCGATGCCGCCATCGACCGCGACAAGGCCAAGACCCACGGCGTGGCCATCACCGACATCTTCGACACCCTGCAGGTTTACCTCGGCTCGCTGTACGCCAACGACTTCAACCGTTTTGGCCGCACCTACCAGGTCAACGTCCAGGCCGAGCAGCAGTTCCGCCTCGAACCTGAGCAGATCGGCCAGTTGAAAGTGCGCAACAACAAAGGCGAGATGATCCCGCTGGCGACCTTCATCAAGGTCAGCGACACCGCAGGGCCGGACCGCGTGATGCACTACAACGGCTTTGTCACCGCCGAAATCAACGGCGCGGCAGCCCCCGGCTACAGCTCCGGCCAGGCCGAGGCGGCCATCGAAAAACTGCTCAAGGAAGAACTGCCCAACGGCATGACCTACGAATGGACCGAGCTGACTTACCAGCAGATCCTCTCGGGCAACACGGCGCTGTTCGTCTTCCCGCTCTGCGTGCTGCTGGCGTTCCTCGTGCTCGCGGCCCAGTACGAGAGCTGGAGCCTGCCGCTGGCGGTGATCCTGATCGTGCCCATGACCCTGTTGTCGGCCATCGCCGGGGTCATTGCCTGGGGCGGTGACAACAACATCTTCACCCAGATCGGCCTGATCGTACTGGTGGGCCTGGCGTGTAAGAACGCGATCCTGATCGTCGAGTTCGCCAAGGACAAGCAAGAGGAAGGCATGGACGCCTTGAGCGCGGTGCTCGAAGCCTGCCGCCTGCGGCTGCGGCCGATCCTGATGACCTCGTTCGCCTTCATCATGGGCGTGGTGCCCCTGGTCTTCTCCAGCGGCGCGGGGGCGGAAATGCGCCACGCCATGGGTGTAGCCGTGTTCTCTGGGATGTTGGGGGTGACCTTCTTCGGCCTGCTGCTGACCCCGGTGTTCTACGTACTGATCCGTAATTTCGTGGAGCGCAGCGAAGCACGCAAAGCGGCCAAGGCCCTGATACTGGAGGCACGCCCATGAGCCCCAAAGCCTTCCTGCCCAGCCTGTTGGCCCTGGCCCTGAGCGCGTGCGCCGTGGGCCCGGACTACTCGACACCGGCCACCGAAGCGGCCCACATCACGGCCGCCACCGACGGCGCGGCCGGCCAGAAGAACTTCGACCGTGCGCGGTTCGAGGGCATCTGGTGGCAGCAGTTCGACGACCCGACGTTGAACCAATTGGTCAGCCAGTCGCTGCAAGGCAACCGCCAGTTGCGCGTGGCGTTTGCCCGCCTGCGGGCGGCGCGGGCGATCCGCGATGACGTCAGCAATGACGCCATGCCCACCATCACCAGCCGCGCCAGCAGCGACCTGGGCAAAGGCCAGGTGCCGGGGCAAACCGAGCGCCGCGTTAACAGCGAACGCTACGACCTGGGCCTGGACATGGCCTGGGAACTGGACCTGTTCGGCCGCATCCAGCGCCAATTGGAAGCCAGCGACGCCGAGCAGCAAGTGGCCGAAGCCGACCTTTACCAGTTGCAAGTGACCCTGATTGCCGAACTGGTGGACGCCTACGGCCAACTGCGCGGCGCCCAACTGCGCGAGGGCATCGCCCTGGCCAACCTGAAGAACCAGCAGGACTCGCGCAAGATCACCGAAAGCCTGCGCGATGCCGGCGTCGGCGATCAGCTTGACGTGGTCCGCGCCGATGCGCGCCTGGCCTCGGTGGAAGCCAGCGTGCCGCAATTGCAGGCCGAGCAGGCGCGCCAGCGCAACCGCATCGCCACCCTGCTGGGCGAACGCCCGGACAAACTGAGCGTGGACCTGAGCCCGGCGACCCTACCCGCCATCGCCAAGGCCTTGCCCATTGGCGACCCGGGTGAACTGCTGCAACGCCGGCCCGACATCGCCAGCGCCGAACGCAAACTGGCCGCCGCCACCGCCCGCATAGGCGTGGCCAAGGCCGATTTGTTCCCACGGGTCAGCCTCAGCGGCTTCCTGGGCTTTACCGCCGGGCGCGGCTCGCAGATCGGCTCCTCGGCGGCCAACGCCTGGGCGCTGGGCCCGAGCATCACCTGGGCGGCGTTCGACCTGGGCAGCGTGCGCGCCCGTTTGCGCGGCGCCGATGCCGAAGCCGAGGGCGCCCTGGCCAGCTATGAACAGCAGGTGTTGCTGGCCCTGGAAGAATCGGAAAACGCCTTCAGCGACTACGGCAAGCGCCAGCAACGGCTGATCTCGCTGATCCGCCAAAGCGAATCGAGCCGCGCCGCCGCTGACCTGGCCCAAATCCGCTACCGCGAAGGCACCGAGGACTTCCTCGTGCTGCTCGACGCCCAGCGCGAACGCCTGGCCGCCGAAGACGCCCAAGCCCTGGCCGAGGTGGACCTGTATCGCGGCATCGTCGCCATCTACAAAGCCCTGGGCGGCGGCTGGCAACCCGAGACCCTGGCCCGTAATTAACCCCTGAGTTGCTCCTTTGGTTGGCCGCAACCAACCAAACCTTTGCCCCGCGAATCATTCGATCGCGGGGCTTTTTTTTGCGTCTCAAACCGCCATCGCGAGCCATCCAGCGCCCGCAGGGGATTGCTCGCGGCCTGTGCTCAAACCTTCTGCCACGGCAGGTCCGGGGCCGTCAGCCGGGGGCCGTCGAAGCCTTCTACCTCGCCAAAGCGTTGCAGGTCACCCTGGTTCCAGGCCTCCAGGGCCAGGACGATGTCCACTTTGCTGTGGCTGACGAAGTTCCAGAACATGTAGATCTCCTCCTCGAACGGCGCGCCGCCCAGCAGCAGGGCACGGGCGCCGTCGCGGGTGTGCAGTTGCACCTCGTCCAGGCCCCGGCCCAGATAGGCCAGTTCATTATTGGCGAACATCTGGCCGTTAACCTGAAGCGCCCCGTCCAGGGGCAGGATGCCGTACTCGAAGGTAGGGTCCAGGGCCAAGCGCGCCTGGGCCGCGCCTTCGGCCAGCAGGTCCAGGCCCACCAGCGGTGTGTAGACCTTGCTCGGTGCCTGGCGCCCGGCGAAGTGCCCGGCCAGCAAGGTGATGTGCAGGCCACCTTCATCCCACTGGGGCAAATCCGGGTAATGATCGAACGCCGGCGCGCAGTCGGCGTGGCTGGCGGGCAAGGCGATCCACAACTGCGCGGCGTGCAGGCGCCGTTCTTCGGGCAGGGACTCTTCGGTGTGGACGATGCCGCGCCCGGCAGTCATCAGGTTGACCTGGCCAGGGCGCACCACTTGCTCGTTGCCCAGGCTGTCGCGGTGCAGCACTTGGCCTTCGATCATCCAGGTGAACGTCTGCAAGCCAATGTGCGGATGGGGCCCCACCCGCAAGCCGCCCAGGGGCTCGAACAGCGCCGGGCCGGCATGGTCGAGAAAACACCAGGCGCCGATCTTGCGCCGCTGGCGCGAAGGCATCAGGCGACTGACCGGGATACCGCCACCCACCTCGGCGGTGCGGGCGGTGATGCGCTGGATCTGCCGCTCGCCGTCCTCGCTGGGGCAGTCAGAGGAAAGGGACAGGGAAGGTTTGGGGTCTTGGTTGCTCATGGGAAATCCTTCTGTGAATGCGCCATGGACCGCTGCCTGTAGGTAGAAAGCGAGCTTGCCCGCGCCGGGTTGCCACGACAGCAGCATTGATTAAGGAGAATCCATTAATAGATCTTATCGATCAAGCCGTCAGCCAAAGCGATTGGACAAGCCCTAGGGGCGATCCTACTCTGGCGGGGCCACGAAAGCCTCCCACTGGGTAAATCCTGCACCGATGATCGTTCGCCCCAAGCCCAACCTGGTCAGCATCCTGTTCTCCCTCAAGGGCTCGATTGCCCGGCGTATCGCCTTGCGTAGCCTGCTGGTGACGTTGCTGGCGTCGGTGATCGTGTTGATCGAAACCCTGCACCCGGCCTATTTCGCCAAGGTCAGCGCCACGCCCTTCACCCTGCTGGGGCTGTCGCTGTCGATCTTCATGAGTTTTCGCAACAACGCCTGCTACGACCGCTGGTGGGAGGGCCGCAAGCAATTGGGGCAGTTGATTATCGAAGTGCGTTCGCTGATCCGCGAAAGCCAGGTGATCGCCGACCCGCAGGTGCGCGAAGCGCTGCTGCGTGAACTGTGCGGCTTCGCCCATGGCCTGATTGCGCGGCTGCGCGGCGAGGCCGAGCACGCGGCCATCGCGCCCTGGGTGCAACCGGCGGTGGACAACGCCCACCCCAACCTCACCGACAGCCTGCTGCAACGCATCGGCGCACGCTGCTCGCGCCTGGCCGAGCAAGGCCTTATCAGCGACTGGCGCTACACCCAGCTCGAATCGCGCCTGGTCAGCCTCAGCGGCGTGCAGGCCGGTTGCGAGCGGATCAAGAGCACGCCGCTGCCCTTCCCCTACACCCTGCTGCTGCACCGCACCATCTACCTGTTCTGCATCCTGCTGCCATTTGCCATGGCCGAGCCTCTGGGCTGGATGGCGCCGATCTTCACCGCCGTGGTCAGCTACACCTTTTTTGGTCTGGACGAAATCGGCGACGACCTCGAAGACCCCTTCGGCTTCGACGAAAACGACCTGCCGTGCGATGCCATCGTACGCACCCTGGAACGGGAAATCCTCGCCGCACTGGGCCACACCGACCTGCCACCAGCCCTGGAACCCAAAGACTTCGTCCTCACTTGAACACCGGGGTTTGACTCGCAGCGCGCTCTGGCCGAAGCTTGGCCCCCTGCGCAAAACCCGCCCGCGCCCGGATACCTGCATGTTCAAGCCCCGCCGTCACCTGTTGATCTGCCTATCGCTGGTAGTGGCCGCGGGCGTTGCCTGGCTGCTGTTGCGCGATACCACCCCCGACGTGGCCCCGGCGGTCAAGCACGGTTTCAACAAGGCCCTGGCGCAGGCGCGCAATGGCCAACCCGGCGCGGCGCGGGTGCTGTACCAGCAATTTGCCCGCAGCGACCTGCCCGACAGCCGCCGCGTGCGCCTGCATGCCGAACTGCCCAACTACCCCAGCCCCCAGGCCTTGAAACTGGCGGACAAAGACTTGCACCACCCCTCCCCAAAGGTGCGCCAAGCGGCGATCCAGAGCGTCGTAGCCTTGGTGCCCGGGGGGCCACGCAGCCTGTTGCTCGGGCCGCTGTTGGACGACCCCGAGCAAAGCGTGCGGTTTGCCGCCGCCAGCGCCTTGCTGGGGTTGTCGCCGGATGACCTGGGGTTGTACTTCGGCCCCTTGCAGCAGGTGCTGGAGGAGTACCAAGCCGTACTCAAGGCCAGGCCCGACGACGTCGACAGCCAATACCTGTTGGCGCGCCTGTACCTGCACAACGCCGACCTCAAGGCCGCGCAACAGGCCCTGGAACGGGCCTTGCGCCTTGAGCCGGATAACTTGCGCGCCGTGGTGCTGCAAGTGGAAGTGCTCGACAAACAAGGCCAGGGCGACGCCGCCCGCCAGTTACTGGCGCGGCAACTGCAAGCCCATTCCGACTCGGCCTACCTGCAACACGCCCTGGGCATGTGGCTGCTGCAACACGGCCAGGGCGAATACGCCTTGCTCGGCCTGTCCCGGGCGGTGGAGCTGGAACCGGACAACCCCCATTACCGCTATGACCTGGCCACCACCCTGCACGACGAGGGCGAGTTGCAAGCGGCGCAAAAGCAGTTGCAAGAGATCGTCCAGCGCCAACCCGCCAACCGCAAGGCGCGGGTGCTGCTTATCAATTACTGGAAAGAATCGGGGCAGTTGCAGAACGTTCAGGTGCTACTGGCCTTGCTGGAACAGCAAAACCCCGATGACCCGGCGTTGCAGCAGGGGTTGTAGAAGGGGCCGCCATCGCGAGCAGGCGCGCTCCCACAGAGGAAAAATCAAAATCCCACCCACACCACCGTTCAACTGTGGGAGCGGGCCTTGCCCACGATGAGGCTGGCACAGCCGACACCGGTCTACCCGCAATCATGCCGCTATCGCGGGCAAGCCCCCACATACAGGGTGGGCGTGCACTCAGGCGAGCATGTCCTGCATGATTTCCTGCAGCACATCGAGGTCAAAGGGCTTGGCCAGGATCGGCGCCTTGAGGGCGATGGGGCTGCCGGATTCGCGGATTTCCTGAGGGTAGCCGCTGATGAAGATCACTTTCAGTTCCGGGCGCAGCTTGACCGCCGGTTCCGCGATCTGCACCCCGGAAATGCCGCCCGGCAGGCGGAAGTCGGTAATCATCATGTCCAGGTGCGGCTTGGTGGCGAGGATCTGGAACGCCTGTTCGCCGTTTTCCGCCTGAAGCACCCGGTAGCCTTCCCCGGACAGGTAAGCCGCCAGCACCATCAGGATCGAGGGGTCATCTTCGACGATCAGTACAACGTCTTGCGCATCTTCACTCATGGGACGCCTTTGTTCGGTCAATTGCTGCCGGATACGACCACCCGGTCACGCAGAGGTTGCGTCGCCCGGCGCTGTTTTTCACAGCGGCAGGCTCACGCGAAATAAAGCACCTTCGTGGATCCGGCTCTCCACGTCGATGGTGCCGCCATGGGCCGCGACAATCTGCTCGGAAATGAACAGCCCCAACCCCAGGCCCGCCACCACCGTTTTGTCCGAAACCCGCTCGAACTGGGCGAAGATGCGCCGCTGGTTCTCTTCGCTGATGCCGATGCCGTTGTCCTGCACTTCCACCCGCGCCTCGCGGCCGGCGCAGTATACGCGCACTTGGATCAGGCTTTTACCGCCATAGCGCAAGGCATTGGTCAGCAAGTTGGACACCACTTGCTCGATGCGGAACTCGTCCCAGTCGCCCTCCACCGGCTCCGGCGCGTCAAGGCTGACCGAGCATTCGGCGGCCTCGATCTGCGCGGCAAAGCCTTGCAGCAGGTTACGCACCAATTGCGCCAGGTCGAAGCGGCTGGGGCGGATGGACAATTTGCCGGTGCGGATGCGCGACACGTCGAGCATGTCTTCGATCAGGCGGATCAGGCTTTTGATCTGCCGTTCATCGCGGTCGACCATGGCGTGCATCTTGTCCAGGCTGAACGCCGCCGCATTGCCCCGGGCCAGGTGCATCTTGCGCAACTGGGTTTCCAGGATCAGCCCGTTCAACGGCGTGCGTACCTCATGGGCGACGATGGACATGAAGTCATCGCGCATGCGCACCGCTTGCTGCAGTTCGTTCTGGGTGGCCTGCAAGCGCTCCAGCAGGGCCTGTTGCTCGCGACGGCTCTGCTCCAGGGCTTCGACCTGCTGCTTCATGGCCTTGCTCTGGCGGTACAGGTCGACGAACACGTTGACCTTGCTCTTCACCGCGTGGATATCCAGGGGCTTGTGCAAAAAGTCCACGGCGCCGCTTTCATAGCCCTTGAAGGCGTAGTTGAGCTCACGCCCGGCGGCGCTGACGAACACGATGGGGATGTTCTTGGTTTTTTCCGTGCCGCGCATCAGCTCGGCCAGCTCGAAGCCGTTCATGCCCGGCATCTGCACGTCGAGGATGGCCAGGGCAAATTCGTGCTGCAACAGCAGCGACAGGGCCTCGTCCGCCGACAGCGCCTTGTACACCGTGCGGTCCTCACGCTTTATCAGGGCGTCCAGGGCCAGCAGGTTCTCCGGCAGATCGTCGACGATCAACAATTTGGCTTGGATCGGGCTCAGCATGCGATGTGTTCCAGTTCGGCCAGCAGACGGCTGATGCCGCGCAGCGGGAGGACATAATCCGGTTGGTGCAGCGCCAGCGCCGCCGCGGGCATGGTGGCAACTTGTGCCTCTTGGGGGTCTTGCACCACGGTCAGGCCCCCGTATTGCTTGACTCGCGCCAGGCCCCGGGCGCCGTCGTGGTTGGCGCCGGTCAACAACACGGCGGCCAGGCCCGGGCCGTAGGCGTCGGCGGCGGACTCAAAGAGGAAGTCGATGCTGGGCCGCGCGTAATGCTCGCGCGCCTCCAGGCTCAACGACAGGCTGTGGTCCTGCTCCACCGACAGGTGATAGCCGGGCGTGGCCACGTACAACGTGCCCGCCTCGATGGGCGCCTTGTCGTCGGCCTCACGCACCGGGATCGGCAGGCGCCGGGCGAAGACGTCCACCAGTTGGCTGCGCGCCTGGTCGGGCAAATGCAGCACGATGATGATCGGCAGTTTAAAACCCGCCTGCAACTCGCTGAAAACGCTCAATAAGGCCTCGACCCCACCGGCCGAAGCACCGATCACGATAGCCTCGATCCGAGGCAGGGCACTGCCCTTGACGACGTCGTCCTTCATAGTTTGCGGTAGATCCGTTGTTGTTTGACCAAAGGCTCGAAACGCTTGCCGTAGGCCGAAAATTCCAGGGTCTCCTTGCTGCCCAGCACCAAAAAACCACGGTGGCAGAGGGATTCGTGGAACAGCCCAAAGGCGCGATCCTGAAGTTTTTTATTGAAGTAAATCAACACATTGCGGCAAGAAATCAACTGAGTTTCTGAGAATACGCTGTCGGTCGCCAGGCTGTGGTCGGCGAAGGTCACGTTCTCCATCAGGCTCTTGTCGAAAATCGCGTAATCATAGGCCGCGGTGTAGTAGTCGGCGAACGAACGTTCCCCACCCGCCTGCTGGTAGTTATGGGTGTAGGCGCGAACGTTCTCCAGGGAAAAGATCCCCTGCTTGGCCTTCTCCAGCGAGTGCGGGTTGATGTCGGTGGCATAGATGATGGTGCGTTCGAGCAAGCCTTCCTCACGCAGCAGGATGGCCATGGAGTACACCTCCTCCCCGGTGCTGCACCCGGCGATCCAAATCTTGATCGAGGGGTAGGTCTTGAGCAGCGGCACCACTTCCTGGCGGATCGCCAGAAAGTGCGCCGGGTCGCGGAACATCTCGCTGACCGGGATCGTCAGCAGTTGCAGCAACTGCATGAACATCGCCGGGTCGTGCAGCACCCGCTCCTGCAATGCGGAGATGGTCTTGCACTCGAACTGCTTCAAGGCGTGGTTGACCCGGCGCTTGATGGATGCGCCGGAGTAATCGCGAAAGTCATAGCTGTACTTGAGGTAGATCGCTTCAATCAGCAGCCGCAGTTCAATTTCGGTATTTCGCTCCACTTAGATACGTTCCATCTTCGGTAACCACACGCGAATCAGCGAGAACAGGCGATCCAGGTCGATGGGCTTGGCCAGGTAATCGTTGGCGCCGGCCTGCAGGCAGCGCTCTTGATCGTCCTTCATGGCCTTGGCCGTGACCGCGATGATCGGCAGCTTGCGCCAGCGCGGGTCCTTGCGGATCTCGATGGTGGCTTCAAAACCGTCCATCTCCGGCATCATCACGTCCATCAACACCAGGTCGATGTCTTCCACTTCCTCCAGTTTCTCAATCGCCTCACGGCCGTTACGGCCGATCACGACAATTGCCCCTTTGTGCTCCAGGGCGCTGGTGAGGGCGAAGATATTGCGTACATCGTCGTCCACCAACAGCACTTTGCGCCCCTCGAAGACCTTGTCGCGGCTGCGGGCGGTCTTGAGCATCGTTTGCCGTTCATGGGACAACCGCGATTCGACTTTGTGCAGAAATAACGTCACTTCATCGAGCAAACGCTCGGGCGAGCGCGCGCCCTTGATGATGATCGAGCGCGAATACTTGCGCAGTTCGCTCTCTTCATCGCGGGTCAGGTTACGCCCGGTGTAGACGATCACCGGCGGGAACGAGCGGATGTCCTCGGTGGACATGCGCTTGAGCAGGTCATTACCCAGCATATCCGGCAGCTTGAGGTCGATAATCATGCAGTCGTAGACGTTGCTGCGCAGCAGGTCCAGGGCTTCTTGGGCCAGGCCAACGGCAGTGATCTCGATGTCATCGTCGCCGATCAGGCGGGCAATGCTATCGCGTTGCAGGTCGTCGTCCTCCACCAGCAGCACGCGCTTGACCTTCTGCGTCAGCTTGGCCTCCAGGCGCGCGAACACGTCCTTGAGCTCTTCGCGGGTGGTGGGTTTGACCGCGTAGCCGATGGCGCCCATGTGCATGGCGGCCTCGACCCGGTCTTCCACGGAGATCACGTGTACCGGGATGTGGCGGGTCTGGGCGTGCTCCTTGAGGCGTTGCAGCACCGTCAGCCCGGAGTGATCGGGCAGGCGCATGTCCAACAGGATCGCGTCGGGGATGAACTGCTCGGCCAGGTTGTAACCCTCGTCCGCGCCGTGGGCGACCAGGCAGTGGTAACCCAGCTCATGTGCAAGATCGAAGAGGATGCGCGCAAAGTTCGGCTCATCCTCCACCACCAGGATGCAGCGGGTGGCGAACGGCGCTTTGTCGCGATCGTCGGCGAACCGGGCGATTTCCACATCGTGTACCACCGGCAGCGGCGAGACCCGCACCGTCGCCGGCATTACCGCGGCGCTGCTGATTTTCGTCGGTTCGCTGGGCTGCTCGCCCTGCTCGACGTACTGCAACGGCAGCACCAGGGTGAAAATGCTGCCCTTGCCCGGCTCGCTGGTGACCGCAATGGAGCCGCCCAGCATGGCCGCCAGGTCGCGGGAGATAGACAAGCCCAGGCCGGTGCCGCCGTAACGGCGGTTGGTGGTGCCGTCGGCCTGGCGGAACGCCTCGAAAATGCTTTCTTGCTGGTCGGCGGCAATGCCAATGCCCGAATCGCACACGGCAAAGGCAATGGCGCCGTCGTCCTGGGCCGTGACCGTGAGGCTGACCGCGCCGCGTTCGGTGAACTTGACCGCGTTGGACAGCAGGTTCTTGAGGATCTGCTCCAGGCGCTGACGATCAGTGAACAGCAGTGTCGGGGCACTGGCGGCCAGATTGATCTCAAACTCCAAGCCCTTGTCACCGGCCAGGGGCTCGAACATCCCGCGCAGGCCATCCACCAGGCGCGCCACGTGGGTGTTTTCCGGGCGCACGTCCAGCTTGCCGGCCTCGACCTTAGAAATGTCGAGGATGTCGTTGATAAGGTTGAGCAAATCGTTGCCCGCCGAGTAAATCGACTCGGCAAACTTGACCTGCTCGGCGCTGAGGTTTTCCTGGGGGTTCTCCGCCAGCAGCTTGGCCAGGATCAGCGAACTGTTGAGGGGCGTGCGCAGTTCGTGGGACATGTTGGCCAGGAACTCGGACTTGTACTTGCTTGAACGCTGCAACTCCAGGGCGCGCTCTTCGAGCTGCACTTGGACCAGGCTCAACTCGCCGTTTTTCACGTCCATGGCATCGCGCTGCTCCGCCAGGGCCAGGGCCTGCTCGGCCAATTGTTCGTTGGTTTGCTCCAGCTCCACTTGCTGGGTTTCCAGGTGAGCCTGGGATTCCTTGAGGATGCGTGATTGTTCTTCCAACTCTTCGTTGGCGGTCTTGAGTTCTTCCTGCTGCACTTGTAGCTCTTCGTTGAGCTGCTGGGTCTCGGCCAGCACCTCCTGCAAGCGCTGGCGGTAACGGGCAGCTTCGATGGAGGTGCCGATGTTGTCGGCGATCAGCTCCAGCAGCTCCACATCGCGGTCGGTGAGCGGGCGCAAGAAGCCCAGCTCCAGCGCGCCGTTGATCTGCTCGTCGTTGCTCAGGGGCACCACCAGCACACTGCGCGGGGTGCCTTCGCCCAGGCCGGAACTGACCTTGAAGTAGTCCTCGGGTACGTCATCGAGGCGGATCAAACGGTCCTGGGCCACGGCTTGGCCGAGCACGCCTTCACCGACGAACACCGTCTCACCGTGCGCTTCCTGCTCGCGGGAGAAGCCATAGGACGCCACCCGGAGCAGGCCGCCGTGCTCTTCGCGTACGTACATGGCCGCCACGGCGCTGCCCAGGTACTGGGCGCAGAACTGCAAAATATTGCGCCCCAGAATATTGAGCGTCAGTTGCCCCAGCACTTGCTCGGCCAATTCGGTCTGGCCATTGCGCAGCCAGGCCTGCTGTTCCAGGCGTCGCGCACTCTTTTGTTGGGACGCCAGGTTTGCGCTGTAACTGGTTGAAAGATTGACCAAATCGCGGCGGCCGATAAACGCCAGCAACCCGCTGATGCCCAACACGAACAGCAAATACAGGCTGATGGTCAGAATCGTGGTGTGGCGCACGTCTTCGTTGCGGTTGACGCGCAACTGCTGCTCCATGGCCACGAAAGTGTCGAACTCACTGCGCACCTCATCGGTCAGACGCTTGCCACGCCCGGCCTGCACCGCGCCGCGGTAATCACCATTGGCACGGCGCAGGTTAATCATCTCTTGGGCGAAGTTGTCCCACTCGGCCTGCAAGGCTGCCAGGCGCTTGAGGCGGTCAACCTGGGGCGGGTTGTCGGCCACCAGTTCCTGCAAACCCTTAAGGTCGGCCATGATCCGCGGCCGCGCCACTTCATAGGGGTCAAGGAAGTGCTCGTCGCCGGTAATCAGGAAGCCGCGCATGCCGGTTTCCTGATCGATCATCAGCTTCACCGTCTCATTGGCGTTGTTGATGACCCGGTCGGTGTGCTCCACCCACTGGATCACCGACAACAAATAGGTAATCAGGGAGACGAAAAACACCGCGCTCAGCACGCCAACGCCCAGGGGCAGGCTGACGTTGCGGCTCAGGAGTTTGCGAAAACTCTGTTCATCGACCGACGGCGAAAGGGTCATGTGCAGGCCTTGGTGAAGGGTTAAAAACCAGGGAGTTTGCCCCATGCACGGGCAAAGCAGCTATTTTTCTGACAATGTTAGGCGCATTTTCCTATGCGTCACTGCCAGAAATCACGCGCAGCGGTTATTCTGAGCCTGCCTGTACGGTCGGATTTTTTTGTACAACTTCAGGAACTTGTGACAATTGGCGGCTTACTTAAGCAAGAAGCCGATCCATCGCAGCGCCGGCACACCTTTTTCCTTTATCGAGAGCCCGACCATGTCCACCACTGCCTCCACCATCCTCGTCGTCGAAGACGATCAAATCGTGCGCATGCTGATTGTTGATGTCTTGGAAGAACTGGCATTCAAGGTGCTGGAAGCGAAAAACGGCCAAGCGGCGCTCGAGCTGGTGCAGGACCGGGGCCAGACCATTGACCTGCTGATGACCGACGTCGGCCTGCCGGACATCGACGGCAAGAAACTGGCCATCCAGGCCCAAGGGTTTCGCCCGCAATTGCAGGTGTTGTTCGCCAGCGGCTACGCCGAAAACCTGGTCGTACCCGACGGCATGCACCTGATTGCCAAACCCTTCTCCATCGACCAGTTGCGCGACAAAGTCAGTGCCATCCTCGCCCTCCGATCCCAGGCGCCGTGCGCGCGGTAAGGCTTATGTAGCAAGCGGGCTCGCCCGCGCTCGGCTGCGCAGCGGCCGTAAAAAACCGGCGAGGCGCCGTACCGCTGAAGGGGCGCCATGTACCCCGGCGCGGGCAAGCGCGCCTGCTACAAAAAAGAGTTCGTGTGGTTTAATTGCGACCTTTTCGCGTCCTGCGCCCTGCCCGTTCCTAGGAATTCCCTGATGATCCCGTCTGCCACCACCCAAGTGCTGGTCATTGGCTATGTGTGGCCCGAGCCGCGTTCTTCGGCCGCCAGCGGCCATGTCATGCAAATCCTCGAAGCTTTTTTGCAGCAAGGCTGGGCGGTCACCTTCGCCAGCCCCGCAGGGCCCGGAGAGCATAAGGCCGACCTAACCGCCCTGGGCATCCGCGAATGCCCGATCGAGCTCAATAACAGCAGTTTCGACGACTTTGTCCGCGAACTAGCCCCCGATATCGTGCTGTTTGACCAATTCATGATGGAAGAGCAGTTCGGCTGGCGCGTCGAGCAGCAGTGCCCCGACGCCTTGCGCGTGCTGGAGACATCTGACCTGCAAAGCCTGCGCCACGCCCGCCACCAGCGCCTCAAGGAGCGCCTCAAGGCCAGCGATGACGGTGACGATTTCAGCCAGTTGTTCGCCCTGGCCCCGGTCGACGAGTTCCGCTTGATGGCCGATACCGACCTGGCCAAGCGGGAAATCGCCGCGCTGTACCGCTGCGACCTGAACCTGATGATTTCCGAGGTGGAAATCGAGTTGCTGGTAAATCAGTTCAAGTTACCGCGCACCTTGCTGCACTGCTGCCCGCTGATGCCCGACAGCCCACCCCACCACTTCGTGCCGTTCGAGGAGCGGGCGCATTTTTTGACCATCGGCAACTTCCGCCACGCGCCCAACTGGGACGCAGTGCTGTGGATGAAGACCAGCCTGTGGCCATTGATCCGCCAGCAACTACCCGGCGCCCAGCTGCACATCTACGGCGCCTACACCCCGCCCAAGGCCACCGCCCTGCACAACCCGGCCCAGGGCTTTCATGTGATGAACTGGGCCGAAGACGCCTTGCAGGTCATGAGCGCGGCACGCATCTGCCTGGCGCCGCTGCGTTTTGGCGCCGGGATCAAGGGCAAGATCGTCGATGCCATGCTCTGCGGCACGCCCAACGTCACCACCCCCATCGGCGCCGAAGCCATGGCCGGCGACCTGCCCTGGCCCGGGGCCATTGCCGACAGCGCCAGCACCCTGGCCGCCGCCGCCGTGCAGTTGTACCAGGACCGCGCCCTGTGGACCGAGGCGCAACAGCGCGGGCGGGATCTGCTGGCGGCGCGCTACAGCAAGCAGGCCCATGGCGCGGCCCTGATCGAACGCTTGCAAGCCTGCCGCCAGGACCTGGCGCAACGTCGGCGCGATAATTTCACCGGCAGCATGCTGCGCCACCATCACCACAAAAGCACCCAGTACATGGCGCAGTGGATCGAGGCGAAGAACCGCGCCGGCCAGTGATCCAGAGGCGATTTTCACGGGCGCTTTACTTCATTTTCACGGGGCGCACAAGCTGTCAACTCTGACAGTTGCGGCCCCGTGCCAGTACCGCGTAGGTTCAGGTCACCCACTCCGGGCTCAACCCAAGGAATGACCATGAACAGCCAATGGAAGGCTCGCGACTTAACACGCCCCTTGTTTTTCAGCCTCTGCGTTGTCTTGCCCCTGTCCGCCGCCCACGCCATCAGCCTGCAAGACGTCGGCCCCACCGGCCCAGGGCAAACCGAAGCGTTGAGCGTCAATTTCAACGGCGACATCGTCGGCTCACAGCTCTCCACCGCCGCCAACAGCCAGGTGTGGGTGGCGACGCTGCCCAACCCGGCCGTGTTCCTCAAGCCGTTGATCGCCAACACCCAATGCGACACCACTTTTCTGCGGGTAGCCAACAACCGCACCATCGTCGGCGTTTGCCCCGGTTTGCTGGGCGGTAAGCAAGGGGTGATCTGGAATGCCAGCAACCCAGCAGCCAACCCGACGCGGCTGATGCCTTTGCTGCTGCCAGAGGTCGGCTTGCGTAGCAACCCCACCGCGATCAACCGCAATGGCGAAGTGGCTGGCGTGAGCATCGGCGCACTGGGCACCAAGGCCGCGGGTTGGCCGGCGGGCAGTGGCACCGCGTTCGCGATCTCCAATATTTTCGATGGCTGCATGCCCGTTGACCTCTCGGAGGTCTACAGCAGCGGCAAACCGGTAGTAGCCCTCAACTGCCCCAACGCCTCTGGTGCGATGCGCGGCCACGCGGCCGTCAACGGCGCCGGTGGCTACACCCACACCCTGCTGCCGGTGCCCGCCGGCGCCAGCCGTTGCGTGGCGGTAGGGGTCAATAACAACTTCCAGTACACCGGCACCTGCTACTTCCCGGGCAATGTCACCAAAGCCACGTTTTGGAACAACGCCACCGCCACCCCCAGCACCTTTGCCCTGGTGCCCGGCGTGACCAGCACCACCGCGTTCGCCCTCAACGAGACCGCCAAGGTCTATGTCAGCTACCAGGACACCTCGGGCAACCCGGCCGCCGCCTATTGGGACCCGGTGGGCAGTTTTGTCACCGTGATCCCCCCGCCGCCCACCTACAACAACGTGTACCTGGCCGATATCGCCCAGGACACGATCAAAGTCGCCTTCAACAGCTACGCCGCAGGGTTCTACCGCTGCGCCATCTGGAGCCCCTCGGCCGGCACACAAATCATCGATAACCTGCTGGCGGGTAACGCATGCCGCCTCTACGCCATGTCCACCAATGGCCAATACGTGGCGGGCGGGGCCACGGATAACACCGGGGTGAGAAAAGGCGTGATTGCCATCACCCCGTGAACGTTCATCAGCCCGGTGCCGAGTGCCACGGGCAGGCCTGGCATTAAAACCCCAGGCCTGCCCGCAACCTTCCTACAACAGCGAAAAGTTGTAGCTGACGATCACCCGGGTTTCATCCATATCCCGGGCAAACTTCTCGTAGTTACTGCGGTAAGTGGCGTTGCGTAAGCGCAGGCTGACGTCCTTGAACGTGCCGCTTTGCACGATGTACTTGAGTTCGCTGTCGCGTTCCCATTCCTTGCCTGGCTGGTCGCTGCCGGGGACTTTGATGTGGTCGCCGCTGACGTAGCGGGTCAGAAAACTCAGGCCGTTGAGGCCGATGGCCTTGAAGTCGTAGTCGTAACGCAGTTGCCAGGAACGCTCCTGGGCGGCGGCAAAATCGTTGACCTGCACGTAGTTGACCAGGTTGGGGTTGCTGCCATCGAGGTACGGCATTGAATTGTCGCCGTTCATGCGCTGCCAGCCGACGCTGACTTTATGGCCGTTGAGGCCGTAGCCCAGCATCGTGCTGAGGGCGCGGTTATCGATGCGCCCGGCGTTGGCGGCGCCGCTGTCGGCGCTTTTGAGCAAGCGCACATCGGCGCTCAGGCTGCCGGCGCCCAACGGTTGGTTAGCGAGCAGGCCGATGAAGTGCTGGCGGTAGATGTCTTCCAGTTCGGCGTAGTGGTACTGGCCGCTGAGGCGCTCGTTGAAGCGGTAGTCCAGGCCGTACATGTCAAAGTGCTCGGCGGTAACGTTGCAGGCGTAGCGCTTATTCTTGCAGTGCACGCGGATGTCCTGGGCGTCGGTGGAATCCCGGGCGGTGTAGTGATCCAGGCGCGCAGCCATCACGGTGAGGTCCTTGACCTCGCGGGAGCTGAGCATCGCGCCATTGAACATCGTCGGCAGCAGGCGCCCGTCGTTGTACTTGAGCAGTGGCAGGTCGGGCAGCAGCGCACCGTACTTCACGACGGTCTCGGAGACCCGGGCCTTGGCGGTCAGGCCCAGCTTCGCGTATTGGTCCTTGGAACCGCGCGGGTTCTGCCCACTGGAGGGCAGCAGGCCGCTGTTGCTGCTGTCGGCGCTGGAGTCGAGCTTGAGGCCGAGCATGCCCAACGCATCCACGCCAAAGCCGACCGTGCCTTGGGTGTAGCCCGATTGCAGGTTGAGGATAAAACCCTGGGCCGCCTCTTCACGCTTGGATGCACCCTGGTCGCTGGCGGTGTGGCCGTCGCGAAAGTCCCGGTTGAAGTAGACGGTGCGCGATTCCAGCTTGGCGCTGGCGTCATCGAAAAAGCCCGCGGCCCGCACCTGGGCAGTAAAACCGGCGCACAGCAGCAGCGCACCGAAACCCAGGGTCTGGCGCGCGGGGGTGAAGCAAAAAGGGGGACGCATGCAAAAAGCTCCAGCGGTATTGCCTTGCGCCAGGCCTGGCCCGGCGCAAACAACGGTCCGTCCAACGCGGCGCAGTGCCGTGAAGGAAGGTTCAAATCAAAGGGGTGAAGGCAAATGATGGCAGAAGGCTTGTAGGTACCCCACCCGACCTTAGTCGCAAACGGCGACGGCTGCGGTTTGCATTGCCTCGGCCGGCCAGTAAGAATGCCCACCCCCATACACCGCGCAATCCCACCCGCCAGGAGGCCTTATGCGCTTATCGATACGCTCCCTTCCCACTGCCCTATTGCTGGCAACGACCTGCACCCAGGCCCTGGCCGCCAAGCTCGAAGACGTGGCGCCCTATCCCAAGGCCGACAGCGGTTTCACCCGCTCGGTGATCCGCCTGCCCGAGCAAAGCCAGGAAGACAACTACAAGGTCGAGATCCTCGCCGGCAAAACCCTGGAGGTAGACTGCAACCGCCAACGCCTGGGCGGCGACCTGCAGGAAAAGAACCTCGAAGGCTGGGGTTACCCCTTCTATCGCCTCGACAGCGTGATCGGCCCGATGAGCACCCAGATGGCCTGCCCCGACAGCAAGGGCAAGTTCGCCTTCGTGCCGGTGGTCGGCGACGGTTACCTGCTGCGCTACAACAGCAAACTGCCCATCGTCATCTACGCGCCCAAGGACATCGAGGTGCGCTACCGCCTCTGGTCGGCTTCGGCCAGCGTCGGCAAAGCCGTGGCCGAGTAAGCGGCGTCGTACACCGCCGCACGCTCGGCGACGTGGCGCAGGCTGTCGAAATTGATGTTGGCGCCGGAGTCGATCGCCACCAGGGTCTGGCCACAGGCCCCGGTGCGCGCCACGTACTGCTTGATCCCCGCCACCGCCAACGCACCCGACGGTTCAGTGATGGAGCGGGTGTCGTCGTAGATGTCCTTGATGGCCGCGCACAGTTGGTCGTTACTCACCGTCAGCACTTCGTCCACATGGTTGCGGCACACCTCAAAGCCATAGGCGCCGATCTGCGCCACCGCCACGCCATCGGCGAATGTGCCGACGCTGGGCAGCACCACCCGCTCCCCGGCCGCAAGCGCCGCGTGCAGGCATGCCGAATGCTCGGATTCGACGCCGATGATGCGGATCTCGGGCCGCAGGTATTTGACGTAGGCGGCGATACCGGCGATCAAGCCACCGCCGCCCACCGGCACGAAGATCGCGTGCAGCGGGCCCGGGTGCTGGCGCAGGATCTCCATGGCCACGGTGCCCTGGCCGGCGATCACGTGGGGGTCGTCGAAGGGCGAGACAAAGGTGCAACCACTGTCCTCGGCCAGGCGCAGCGCATGGGCCAGGGCAAAGGGGAAGCTCTCGCCGTGCAGCACTGCGTTGGCACCGCGGCTGCGCACGCCGAGTACCTTCAACTCGGGCGTGGCGCAAGGCATCACGATAGTGGCCTTGATGCCCAGCTCCCGCGCCGCCAGCGCCACGCCCTGGGCATGGTTACCTGCCGAGGCGGTGACCACACCCCGCAGCCGCTGCGCCGGGGTCAGTTGCACCAAGCGGTTGTACGCCCCGCGAATCTTGAAGGAAAAGGTCGGTTGCAAATCTTCGCGCTTGAGCAGGACTTGGTTGCCCAAGGCTTGGGACAACGCCGGCGCCGCTTGCAACGGCGTACACACGGCCAGGTCGTAAACCGGTGCGGCGAGGATTTTTTTCACGTAGGACTCAAGCAGGTCGGGTCCGGGGGTGTGGTCGGGCATGAGGCGCTCCTGGTGCTTGTGCAAAGCCCTGGAGACAGAAAGAGAAAACCCGCCTCTAGGGCGGGTTGGGTGCAGCCGTCAGCTAACCCGCCAAATAAGGAATGGCGGTAATAATGCTGGGCTGGCTACGCAGTACGGGGAAAGTCATGGGCTGAACTTAAACCGCGCCATGATGGCGAGTCAATGGCCAATTTCCCCCGCCGCTATTGCAGGCCCACCCGATACAGGGCGCCCTGGTCTTCGTCGGTCAGCACATAGAGGTACCCGTCCGGGCCCTGGCGCACGTCGCGGATGCGCGACTTCAGCTCGCCGAGCAAACGTTCTTCATGCACTACCTGGTCGCCGTCGAGTTGCAGGCGGATCAGCTCTTGCGAGCCCAATGCGCCGATGAACAGGTTGTGCTGCCAAGCCCTGAAGCGATCGTGGTCATAGAACGCCATGCCACTGATGGCTGGGGACTTTTCCCACACATGGTGCGGCGCCAGGGTGCCTTCGACGCGGCTTCCCTGGGCTTCGGGAATCGCCAGCCCCGAATAGTTGACGCCATGGGTAGCCAGGGGCCAGCCGTAGTTGCTGCCACGCTCGACGATGTTCACCTCATCGCCGCCACGGGGGCCGTGTTCGTTGACCCACAGGGCGCCGGTCCAGGGGTTGAGGGCCGCGCCCTGGGGGTTGCGGTGGCCGTAAGACCAGATTTCCTCGCGCACGCCGGGTTGGCCGACGAAGGGGTTGTCGTCCGGCACCTTACCGTCGGGGTACAGGCGCACCACCTTGCCTTGCAACTTGTCCAGGTCCTGGGCGGTGGCCCGTTCGTTGTTTTCCCCCAGGGTGATGAACAAGGAGCCATCACGGTCGAACACCAGGCGCGAGCCGAAGTGGTTGCTGGTGGACAGCTTTGGGGCCTGGCGAAAGATCACCTGGAAGCCCTTGAGGCCGCTCAAATCTGCGGCCAGGCGCCCGCGCCCCACCGCCGTGCCGGCCTTAGCGCCCTCGCCGCCGCCCTCGGCGTAGGCCAGGTAGACCATGCGGTCGTCCTTGAAAGTGGGCGACAGCACCACGTCCAGCAAACCGCCCTGGCCCTTGGCCCAGACCTCGGGTACGCCGCTCAGCGGCTTCGACACCTTCCCCGCCGGGCTCACCAGGCGCAGGTTGCCCGCCCGCTCGGTGACCAGCATGCCTTGCCCCTCGGGCAGGAACGCCAGCGCCCAGGGGTGTTGCAAGTCGCCCGCCACGCGGGTCGCGGTGAGCGGGCCGAGCTCGCTATGCAATGGGGTTTCTGGTGCTGCCAGGGCAGGTGCAGCACCTGCCAACAACGCGCCAGCACAGAGGCTGACCAAAAGGGTTTTACGCAACATGTACAGTTCCTTCTAAAAAATTTGCTTAACGTGCCGGGTGAGCCGGCGTTTGCAGGCGGGGTGCGGGCGCGGTGTTGTCCGGGGTACGCGGGTAGCCGTTGCCGACGCCACCGTTGGGCACGCTCGGCGAGCGGGGCACCGGCACCGTGTTCGGCGCCCGCAGCGGCGGCGCGCTCGGTTGCGTGCCTTGCAGGCTGTTGGGGTTGGCCCGGCGAATCGGGCTGTTGTAGGGGTTGGAGCTATTGGCCCCCGGCAGGTTTTGCGCCAGCCACAGGGGCGTTTCAGCCTGGGCCAGGGCGGCCATGGCCCACAGGCTCAAAGCAAGTACACAGCGGTTCATGGCTGCCTCACAAACACGGGAAGACACAGGCTTGGAGAACAGACTAGGCGCGCGGTTCGAATTTTAAAGCGAACAGTGCCGGGCAGATGTAACAAGAACTGTGGCGACTGGCGGCCTAAGGCTGAATGGCGGCCGCCGGGCCACGATGGGAGGGAGTCAAATGAGGATGAAGATCGCCAGCAGTGCGCCGAAGATCGCCCACTTTTCCAGGTAATAGCGTGCGCGATTGCGTTTTTTCAGCTCTTTGCCCCGCAAGCGGATCTTGTACAGGCGGGTAAAGGCGCGGTTAAGCCCGCCGGTCTTGTCCCCGGCATCGTTGGGCGCACCCGCCGCCGCCATCACGGTGCGGCTGAACCAGCGGTTGAACGCCGCCGCCCAGCGATATTTCATCGGCCGCTCCACGTCGCAGAACAGGATGATGCGGTTCTGTGACGTGGTGTTTTCGGCGTAATGGATAAAGGTTTCGTCGAACATCACCGCCTCGCCGTCGCGCCAGTGGTAGCGCTCGCCGTCGACCTCGATGTAGCAACCCGGGTCGTTGGGGGTATCCAGGCCCAGGTGATAGCGGTACGAGCCGGCATAAGGGTCGCGGTGGCGCACCAGTTTCGACCCCGGCGGCAACTCGGCGAACATCGCCGCCTTGATGCTGGCAATGCCTTGCACTAACTCCGTGGTGCGCGGGCACAGCTTCATGGCCGAGGGGTGGCTGTCGCCGTACCACTTGAGGTAGAAGCGCTTCCAGCCGCTTTTGAAAAACGAGTTAAACCCCACATCGTCGTACTGCTGCGAGCGCTTGATCTCACCGGCCCTGAGCAGGTTCTGCCCTTCGCGGCGAATTTCTTCCCAATGGGTTTGCAGCGCCTCAAGCTCGGGGAATTCGGCCGGGTCCAGGTACGGGCGGTTGGGCTTTTTTGAGAACAGGTAAAGAAAGCAGTTGATCGGCGCGAGGAAGGTGGAATGGTCGCTTAACTGGCGGCCGATCTTATGCCGCACACGGCCGCGAAAATGCACATAAGCGATGGATAAAAGGTAAAGGCTGGCGATGATGAGTTTCACGGTGTAGGTCACAAGTCAGAGAACAACAGGCTGCTGTAAAAAAATGCAGCGTCCGAAAGCGAAAATTCCGGCAATGAATGAGGACAAGCGAGGCTCGGATATCACCATTCAATAGCCAATGGCCGTTATTTAGCCACAATCTGTAACAACAGGTTAACGCTCAATTGTTAAAGACTGTCCGGGACTTTCGCCGGGTAGACATCCGCGCATTAGCCTGCGCAACGGCCACTCAGGGGTGCCAACCGGGCGGGCAACCGTCGGCAAAAGAGTGGGATTGCGGCTGCAAGGCCGGTTGCACCGGCTGATCGAAGCTGCCCAGTAACAGCGCCACCACAGGCTCGTCGTCCAGTGCGCCCAGGGTGCTACCGCACACGGGGCAGAAGGCGCGGCTCGAATAGTCCGAGGACCGGTAACGCGCAGGCTCACCGCCCTCGCCCGTCCACTGCACCGCGCCTTTGGGGAACTCCACCCAGCACAGGGTCAAGGCCCCGGAATGGCGCTGGCAGTTGCGGCACGAGCAACTGTGGGGGTTGAGCGCCTCGCCACGGGCGGCAAAACGCACCTGCCCGCACAGGCAGCCTCCTTCGTACACCGCCGCGCTCACGCCTTGACCGCCATCAGGGTGTAGCTCATGGGCAACTGCGCCACCTGGTCTTCGTACTGGTCGTAGAGTTCCTCCCGGTTGGAGTGCGGGTACTCCTTGAAATGGCTGATCTGCAACCCGGCGGCGATGGCGGCGCCGAAGATGTCGCCCAGGGTGTGCACGAACCAGTAGGACGCCGGGCTTTTACCCTCGGCCTTGCCCTCGTAGACGATGGCTTGCTCTTGCACGAATGGCTCACGGCGGAAATACGAGGTGGCCAAGGCAAAGGGCTCGGCGGCTTCAGGCTCGAACATCTCCAGGAACGGGTGGGTTTCATAGATCACCAACGTGCCGCCGACCTTGAGGGTGGCAGCCACCTGGGTAAAAAACCCGGCGATGTCCGGCATCCAGCCCAGCACGCCGATGGTCACCAGCGCCAGGTCGAAGCGATTGTGCAGCTCAACCGGCAGCGCATAGACGTTGGCTTCCACCAACTCCAGAGCGTGGGGCGAACGGGCCGTTAACTCACGGGCCTGCTCCAGGAACTCATGGGCTTGATCCACCCCCACCACATGGCGCGCGCCCAAGCCGAACAGCGACAGGCACTCGCGGCCATTGTTGCAACCCAGTTGCACCGCCTCCTTACCCGCCACCCCAACACCCAGCAGCACCTCGCTCAGCGTCTCATCCAGGCAGGAAAACCGCGGGCCGGTGACGTCCGCCAACAACCGCTGCCAACCCTCGGTGCCCTTATGGTGCCGGGCCGAGTCGTTCCAGGCGTCGCGGTTGCTGGTGATGATGCGCGGGTCGTGTCTGTCCATGAGGGATGCTGTCCTTGAGATATCGCGGGGCCGGGCTTCAACGCTGCTGACAAGCCACCGCACAGCGCACCGCCTCCGGCAAAGGGCACAGTTGTAAAGACTGCGCGGGGAAATGGCAATGTGAAATCACCGGGACAGTGTCGCAAGCCCCCTGCTCTGCTATCGTGCCGCCCTCAAAGCGCACTGCAATGGAAGTACCGAAGAATGGACTTATGCAAAGCCCTGGCGATTGCCCTACTGGCGTCGATCGGCACACAGGCCACGGCAGCCGAAAACAACAACCCGTTCCAAGCCGCGCTGATGCTTACCACCATCGTGCCGGCCGTCATCATCTCTGGCGCTACGGCAGCCACATCCAGCATTCCTGATCTTTTCAAGTCAGCCAAAGGCGATGCACTGGCGTTCATTGGCTCTGACGGCCAGATCCGTGGCGCGGAGTTTGAGCAGGCGTCCCGGTACTACCGTTCGGCCTACCGCTCTCCCCTGATGTCCGACGCGCAGTTGGCCCAGGCCATCGCCACCACTTTCTAAAAAAACTCCCGAACCCGGCCCAGCGCCATTTTTGGGGGGGGGGCGGCCTATCGGTGCTTACCCGCTCCCGCTTACTCCTTGCGAGGACCAGGATGACATTTACGGTCGGTGCGTATGCCTGTGCGCCAAGCAAGGGAGGTATGTGGATCAGGACGAGCAGTGTTACAATCGCGCTCTTTAAGTCCGCACTTAGCGCCCTCGGTCTCCGCGAGCGGCGCCAATACGACACGCGCCACACCTACACGACGATGTGCCTGACGGCCGGAATGAGCCCCGCGTTCATTGCCAGCCCACTTGGCCACAGCGTCGAGATGCTGCTTTCAACCTACGCCAAATGGCTCAGCTCTACCTGCGACTGCAGAGAGCTTGAGACGCTGCCGGTTCGTTACGAACGGGCCCCACGTTGGCCAAGGACGAAGGCTCCTACTCAATACATCGCTGAAACCCCAGCAGGATAAGCAATTGATCTCCACAGCTAACATCACGATGCAGTTCGGCGCCAAGCCGTTGTTCGAGAACGTCTCGGTCAAGTTTGGTGCAGGTAACCGTTATGGCCTGATCGGCGCCAACGGTTGCGGCAAGTCGACGTTCATGAAAATCCTCGGCGGTGACCTCGAGCCGTCCGGCGGCCAGGTCATGCTGGAGCCGAACGTGCGCCTGGGCAAGCTGCGCCAGGATCAGTTCGCCTACGAAGAATTCACCGTGATCGACACCGTCATCATGGGCCACGAGGAGCTGTGGAAGGTCAAGGCCGAGCGCGATCGCATCTACTCGCTGGCGGAAATGACCGAAGAAGACGGCATGGCCGTGGCCGAGCTGGAAACCGAGTTCGCCGAGATGGACGGCTACACCGCCGAGTCCCGCGCCGGCGAACTGCTGCTGGGCCTGGGCATCGGCATCGAGCAGCACCTGGGCCCGATGAGCGAAGTCTCGCCAGGCTGGAAGCTGCGTGTGCTGCTGGCCCAGGCGCTGTTCTCGGACCCGGAAGTGCTGCTGCTCGACGAGCCGACCAACCACCTGGACATCAACACCATCCGCTGGCTGGAAAACGTGCTGACCCAGCGCAACAGCCTGATGATTATCATTTCCCACGACCGTCACTTCCTCAACAGCGTGTGCACCCACATGGCTGACCTGGACTACGGCGAGTTGCGCCTGTTCCCGGGCAACTATGACGAGTACATGACCGTGGCTACCCAGTCGCGTGAGCAATTGCTCTCGGACAACGCCAAGAAGAAGGCCCAGATCAGCGAACTGCAATCGTTCGTCAGCCGTTTCTCGGCCAACGCCTCCAAAGCCAAGCAGGCCACGTCCCGCGCCAAACAGATCGACAAGATCCAACTGGCCGAAGTCAAGCCATCGAGCCGGGTCAGCCCGTTCATTCGCTTTGAGCAGAACAAGAAGCTGCACCGCCAGGCCGTTATCGTCGAGCGCATGGCCAAGGGTTTTGACGGCAAGCCCCTGTTCAAGGATTTCAGCTTCACCGTCGAAGCCGGCGAGCGCGTGGCGATCATCGGCCCCAACGGTATTGGCAAGACCACCCTGCTGCGCACCCTGGTCAATGAGCTGAGCCCGGATGCCGGTTCGGTGAAATGGACCGACGCCGCCGAAATCGGCTACTACGCCCAGGACCACGCCTCGGACTTCGAAGACGAGTCGAGCCTGTTCGACTGGATGGGTCGCTGGACCCAGGGCGGCGAGCAACTGGTACGCGGCACCCTGGGCCGCATGCTGTTCTCCAACGACGAGATCCTCAAGTCGGTCAAGGTCATCTCCGGTGGTGAGCAAGGCCGCATGCTGTTCGGCAAGCTGATTTTGCAAAAGCCCAACGTGCTGGTGATGGACGAACCGACCAACCACTTGGACATGGAATCGATCGAGGCGCTCAACCTGGCGCTGGAGAACTACCCCGGCACGCTGATTTTCGTCAGCCACGACCGCGAGTTCGTTTCGTCCCTGGCCACGCGCATCATCGAGCTGAGCCCAAGCGGCGTGATCGACTTCAGCGGCACCTATGACGACTACCTGCGTAGCCAAGGTGTGCTGATCTAGGCCAGCCACGACAAGCCTTAAGCGGTAAGCTCTTGGCTCGCCGCGCGCAACTTGCAGCTAAAAGCTAGAAGCTTGCGGCTCCACGAAAGCCCTGTCCTGGTGACAGGGCTTTTTGCGTCTGGGGTGGCCGGGTTGTTGCTCCAGCAACAGTGGGCAAGCAGTGGCTGTTGGATTTGCTGAGGGCCAAAGGCTTCGCCACAACGTTTCTAGAAACCAGTAAAAGCATTATTTATCAGTCGCTTATCACCCAATAGCCGGCTCAAAAAACAGCCATTTTTCCCTTGGCACGATCTCTGCTCTAGCCCCTTCAGTGAATTTTTTCCGGGGGAGACAGACATGCACCAACTTAATCCGATTACCAAGGGCCTGTGGCTCAGCCTGTTATTGGCCGGGGGCGCGGCCAGCGATCTGGCGCTGGCCGCCGAGGCGCTGGGCAGTGACGCGGCAAGCAACGAGCCGGCACTCAAAACCGTGACCGTGACCGCCCAGCACCGCGAGCAAACCTTGCAGGAAGTGCCGGTGGCCGTGTCCGCCGTGCAGGGCACCCGTATCACCGCCGACGGCGTGCGCGCCATGGGCGATATCACCACGTTCATTCCCAACGCCTCGGCGAAGAACCCCGACGGCGACGGCCGCCCGCGCTGGTACATCCGTGGCCTGGGCACCGGCGATACCGGCGCGGCCACGGTGTTCCCGGTGGGCATCTATGCCGACGACGTGTACCTCAACGCGCCGATTGCCGGGGGCGGCCCGCTGTTCGACCTGGAACGCATCGAGATCCTGCGCGGGCCCCAAGGCACCCTGTACGGCAAGAACACCACGGCCGGCGCGGTCAATGTGATCTCGAAAAAACCCACCTTCGACACCGACGGCTACGGCACGCTCGGTGTTGGCAGCAAGAACGAACGCATCCTCAGCGGCGCCCTCGGCGGTGCCCTGGTGGACGAACGCCTGGCGGCGCGGGTGGCGTTGTATTCCGAGGAGCGCGACGGCTTCCAGAAGAACCTCGACGACGACCACAGCTACGGCGACGTCAACAAAAAAGCCGTGCGCGTGCAGTTCCTCGCCCAGCTCAACCCGGACTTGCAAGCCCTGCTGAAAATCCACAGCCGCGAACACAAGGGCGACGGCAGCAACGGCTCGCTGCCGGTGGGCCGCTACTACAACGTCGGCTACCAGCGCCCCCATGGCCGCGACAACGACCTGAACGTGGACGAAGACGCCAAGCTCAACCACGACGGCACTTCCCTGACCCTCAACTGGAACCTGGGGGACTACACCCTCACCGCCATCAGCGCCTACGACCACCTCCGCGGGCAGTCGGTGAGCGACGCCGACTACACGCCCTACGAAGTCAACGGCGCCGCCGACAACGACAACCAATACACCCAGTATTCCCAGGAGCTGCGCCTGGCCTCGCCCCAGCAGGAAACCCTGCGCTGGCTGGTGGGCGCCCACTACTTCCACGAAGACCTGGACAGCAGCAGCGTGCGCACCATCACCCCAGGCCCGACGCCCAATGGCAGCGGCTCCAACCAAACAGGCGGCGCCACGGTTTTTCGTGACCTCAACTACGACCACCAAACCGACAGCTACGCGCTGTTCGGCAACCTGACCTACGACTTCACCGACAACTTCACCGTCACCGGTGGTCTGCGCTGGACCCAGGAAAAGAAAGACATCGACCTCAACCTCACCCAACTGACCCGCGCCAGCGCCAACGGCCCGTTGATTCCCCTGAGCGCCGCTGGCAGCAACGGCAGCCGCGAGGACAACAAAACCTGGGAAGCCTGGACCTACGACCTCACGCCCGAATACCGGATCAACGACAACGTGCGGGTGTTTTTGCGCTACGCCCACGGTTTTCGTTCCGGCGGCTTCAACACCGGGCTGTCCACCAGCCTGGCGCAGCTGACCTCGGTGGATCCGGAGCAACTGGACGCCTACGAAATCGGCGTCAAGTCCGAGTGGTTCAACAATCGCCTGAGCGCCAACGCGAACATTTTCTACTACGACTACAGCGACATTCAGGTCAACCTGCTGACCGTCAACAACGGCGTGCTCACCACGGCCCTCACCAACGGCGCCAAGGGCAAGGTCAAGGGCGCGGAGCTGGAACTCGAAGGCCAACCCACCGACTACCTGCACCTGCGCGCGGCGGTGTCGTTCCTGGACACCGAATACACCGATTTCAAGAACACCAACCCCAACACCGGCGACTACAGTGGCAACCGCTTCGTGCGCTCGCCGCGCCATGTGGTGTCCCTGGGCGCCGACTACACCATCCCCCTGCAGGTGAGCGGCAAACTGGTGGCCGGCGGCGACGTCAGCTACCGCGACAAGGAGTTCTTCCTCGCCGACCGCCAGGGTGGCGGTGCCGACAAAACCCTCAACCAACCCCACTACACCTTGGCCAACACGCGCCTGACCTGGTTCAGCCCGGACGAAAAACTCAGCGTCACGGGGTTTGTCAACAACGTCACCGACCGCCGCTACCAGGTGCACGGGCGGCCCAACGGCCCGGTCGGCCAGTACGTCATCACCTACGGCGACCCGCGCACCGTGGGCCTGAGTGTGACGAGCCGGTTCTGATTTCCTGGCTATTTGTAGGTAGCACGCGAGCCTGGTGACGGGCTGCTGATGGGGTGTTGCTCCAGCAGCAGTCGCGGCCCCCTCCCGCTATGTGTGGGAGCGGGCTCGCCCGCGATAGCGGCCGGCCAATTCCCCATTTTGGCCGCTGACACCGTGCAATCGCGGGCGAGCCTGCTCCCACAGGGCCATAGGTACACGGCCCTGGCACAGCTCTTGCGATAGCCCCCCGGTACTTCGCTCATTTAAGGCTGACCATGCCCAATCGCCCTCGCCGTTTACTGCTTGCCCTGACCTGGCTGATCTCGCCCCTGGCCCTGCTTGCCCTGTGGGCGGCGGTGGCGGCCGCCGGTGTGTTCCCGCGCAACCTGTTGGTGCCGCCGCTGGCGGTGGTGCAGACCTTCGCCGAGCTGCTGGCCAGTGGCGAACTGCAAGAACACCTGCACAGCAGCCTGTCGCGCCTGGGCCTGGGCTTTGCCTTTGGCGCCCTCGGTGGCCTGGGGTTGGGGGTGTTGATGGCGCTGTCGAAAACCGTCGACGCCTATTGCGGGCCGCTGTTCCACACCCTGCGCCAGATCCCCAGCATCGCCCTGATCCCGATGTTCGTGTTGCTGTTTGGCATCGACGAAACCTTCAAGATCATCATCGTCGCCAAGGCCGCGTTCTTTCCCGTGGCCCTGGCCGCCAGCGAAGGGGTACGGGCGATCCCGCGCAGCTATTTCGAGGTGGCCCAGGTGTATCGCTTGCCCTGGCCCACGTTCGTCTGGCGCATCGCCCTGCCCGCCGCCACGCCGCCGATCATCACCGGCCTGCGCATCAGCCTGACCCGCGCCTGGGTGGTGCTGGTGGCCACCGAGTTGCTGGCGGCCGACAGCGGCCTGGGGCAGATGATCGAGATGAGCCGGCAGATGCTGCGCATCGACATCGTGATGGTCGGGGTGGTGGTCACCGGCGTCGTCGGTTTTGCCCTGGATTTTTCCTTTCGCACCCTCGAACAGCGCTTGTTGCGCTGGCAAACCCGCTAGGAGGCGCTGATGCCCACATTGCTTGAAAGAACCCGCGGGCTCTTGCTGCCGCTGCTGTTGCTCGGCGCCTGGGAATACGCCTCGCGCCAGGACGCCGCCGGGGCCTACGCCTTTGTACCGCTATCGACCATCGGCGCCGCCCTGTTGGAACTGCTGGGCAACGGCGAGTTGCTGGTCAACCTGCTCGCCAGCCTCGCCCGCACATGCACCGGCCTGGCCGTGGGCATTGTCGCCGGCGTCGCGCTGGGGGTGGCCATGGCCCTGTCGGCACGGGCCAATCGCTTGATCGGGCCGCTGTTTCATGCGATCCGCCAGGTACCGATGCTCGGCTGGATCCCGCTGATCGCCATGTGGTTCGGCAATGGCGAGTTTTCCAAGGTGCTGATCGTCTCCCTCGCCGCGTTCTACCCCATGGCGCTCAACACCTACCAGGGTTTTCATCACGTCGAGCAGCGCTACCGCGAGGTGGGCCAGGTGCTGGTGCTTAGCCGCCGCCAGCAGTTTGTCCATGTGCTGTGGCCCGCCGCACTGCCGAGCCTGTGCACCGGGGTGCTGCATGCACTGGCGTTTGCCTGGGTGACAGCGGTGGGCAGCGAGCTGTTCCTGGCCTCCGGCGCCGGCCTGGGCAACCTGATGATGAACGCCGAGGCCGGCTCGCGCATGGAGGTGATCGTGCTGTGCGTGCTGTGCATCGGCCTGCTCGGTTATGTGATGAACCTGTTGTTTACCCGTTTGAGCCGCCACCTGCTGCGCTGGCGCCCGACCCGTTGAGAGGCCTGCCCATGAACGCCATCGCCCCATTCGCCACACATACCGGCGCACCTGCCGCGCTGGCCGCCGCCAGCGGCGCCGTGCAGGTCCGTGGCCTGAACAAGACCTACCGCCTGCAGGGCAAGGCCCTGCCGGTGCTTGCCGACATCGAGCTGGACGTGCGCCCCGGCGAGTTCGTCAGCATTGTCGGCGCCAGCGGTTGCGGCAAATCCACCCTGCTGCGCCTGATCGTGGGCCTGGAGGCCGAGTACGAGGGGCAGATCCGCCTCGACGGCGCGCTCATTACCGGCACCAGCCTGGAGCGCGGCATCGTGTTCCAGGACCACCGCTTGTTCCCCTGGATGAGCGTGGCCCAGAACATCGCCCTGGCCCTGAAAAACCACGCCCTGCCCCAGGCCGAGAAGGCGCGCCTGGTGGCCGAGCACATTGCCCTGGTCAACCTCGACGGCTTCGCCGACGCCTACCCGCACCAGCTCTCCGGCGGCATGGCGCAGCGCGCGGCCATTGCCCGGGCGCTTATCAACAAACCCAAAGTGCTGCTGCTGGACGAACCCCTGGGCGCCCTCGACGCCCTGACCCGGGTGCACTTGCAGCACGAGTTGCAGCGCATCTGGGTGCAACAGCGCTGCACGGTCATCATGGTCACCCACGACATCGAAGAAGCCCTGTACCTAGGCGACCGGGTGATCGTGATGGACGCCCACCCAGGGCGGATCAAGCGCCAGATCCACGTCGACCTGCCCCACCCCCGCGACCGCGCATCGCCCGTGCTGCAAGGCTACAAGGAGCAATTGCTGGAGGAGTTGGTGGGTCATTGAGCCCGAGAGGGCTGTGGGAGGACTCTCTGTAGCGGGAACTGCCTGTGGGAGCGAGCCTGCTCGCGATAGCGGCCTGTCTGTTACACCGCTATCGCGAACAGGCTCGCTCCCACAACCTCGTCCCCACCGTGAGGCGGTTATTGCCTGAGCAAACTTTGCGACACCCCAAGCACAACTTCTTATATATAAATTGACCCAGATCAACAAAACCAAACTTAATTAACTTTCCAGCCTCAGAAACAGCAAAAACTTGTAGGCCAGCAACTTTCTATCGCCATCATAGACGCTATCGATAATACTATCGACAAGCTTGATTGGCACCCAAAAAACTTCGCACTTACACTGCGCACCTTGTAAACCGGGGCTTGGCGCCCATACCGCTACCACCAAAGTCGTATATACGCCAAATAACTCAGTGTT
The DNA here is from genome assembly GCF_059862705.1 of Pseudomonas sp. MF08817. Taxonomy (NCBI): domain Bacteria; kingdom Pseudomonadati; phylum Pseudomonadota; class Gammaproteobacteria; order Pseudomonadales; family Pseudomonadaceae; genus Pseudomonas; species Pseudomonas sp. MF08817. Next base: position 109,588 of record NZ_JCBCUY010000003.1, on the reverse strand, counting down.
TTAATGGGTTATCCGCCACTACCAACTACCCTCTGCAAAACGCCCGCCGAATAACTAATAACCTCACGGCGCGCGCTCGGTATTTGTCCGGATTTTGTATTAACCGTGAATAAGAAATCCTTGCGGGGGTTACCTCGTTATATAGGCGCTTGCCTGATGAGTCGTAACGCCGCCTGAACCAGGAGATTTAAATGGACCTTGGCAGAAGACAGTTCTTCAAGCTTTGTACTGTCGGCGTGGCTACGGCTACGACCGCGACCCTGGGCTTTGCCCCTGGCGTGGCGCAGGCAACGCAGTCGCGCCAGTACAAGCTGCTGCGGGCCAAGGAAACCCGCAATAACTGCACCTACTGCTCGGTCGGCTGCGGCATTTTGATGTACAGCCTGGGCGACGGCGCGAAGAACGCCAAGGCGCGGATTTTCCACATCGAAGGCGACCCCGATCACCCGGTCAGCCGTGGCTCGCTGTGCCCCAAGGGCGCGGGCCTGGTGGACTACATCCACAGCGAGCAGCGCCTGCTGTTCCCTGAATACCGCGCGCCGGGTTCCGACACTTGGCAGCGCATCAGTTGGGAGCACGCCATCGAGCGCATCGCGCGCCTGATGAAGGACGACCGCGACGCCAACTTCATCGAGAAAAACGCCAAGGGCACCACGGTCAACCGCTGGCTCAGCACCGGCATGCTTTGCTCCTCGGCGGCCAGCAGCGAAACCGGCTCGCTGGACCAGCGCTTCACCCGCGCCCTGGGCATCCTGGGCACCGACAGCCAGGCCCGGGTGTGCCACGCGCCGACGGTGTCGGCCCTGGCGCCGACCTTTGGCCGTGGCGCCATGACCAACAACTGGGTGGACATCAAGAACGCCAACGTGGTGCTCATCATGGGCGGCAACCCCGCCGAGGCGCACCCCGTGGGCTTTAAGTGGGTGATCGAAGCCAAGATCCGCAACGGCGCCAAGGTGATAGTCGTGGACCCGCGCTTCAACCGCAGCGCAGCGGTGGCCGACATCTACTCGCCGATCCGCGCCGGCTCCGACGTGACCTTCCTCATGGGCATGGTCAACTACCTGATTACCCACGACAAAATCCAGCATGAGTACGTGCGCGCCTACACCAACGCCAGCCTCATCGTGCGCCCCGACTATGCGTTCGACGATGGCCTGTTCAGTGGCTACGACGCGAAAAAACGCAGCTACGACCGCAGCTCCTGGACCTACGAACTCGACGCCCAGGGCTTTGCCAAGCGCGACCCGACCCTGAGCCACCCGCGCTGCGTGTGGAACCTGCTCAAGGCCCACGTCAGCCGCTACACCCCGGAAATGGTCACCAACATCTGCGGCACACCCAAGGACGACTTCCTGAAGATCTGCGCGATCCTGGGCGAAACCAGCGCCCCGGACAAAACCGCGACCTTCCTCTACGCCCTGGGCTGGACCCACCACACCAACGGCGCGCAGATGATCCGCGGCTCGGGCATGCTGCAATTGCTGCTGGGCAACATCGGCATGGCCGGCGGCGGCGTCAACGCCTTGCGCGGCCACTCCAACATCCAGGGCTACACCGACCTGGGCCTGCTGTCGCTGCGCCTGCCCGGTTACATGAACCTGCCCTCGGACGAACAGACCGACCTGGCCACCTACCTCAAGCAAACCACGCCCACCGCGTTGCAGGCCGACCAGGTCAACTACTACAAGAACACGCCGAAATTCTTCGTCAGCATGATGAAGAGCTTCTGGGGCGACAAAGCCACCCAGGCCAACGACTGGGGTTTCGACTGGCTGCCCAAGTGGGATGACAGCTACGACATCATCAACTTCACCAACCGCATGTACGAAGGCAAGGTCAACGGCTACATCGCCCAGGGCTTCAACCCGGTGGCCGCGTTCCCGGACAAGAACAAAGCCTCGGCGGCCCTGGCCAAGCTCAAGTTTCTGGTGATTATCGACCCGCTCGCCACCGAGACCTCCAGCTTCTGGAAAAACCACGGCGAGCAGAACGACGTCGACACCGCCGCCATCCAGACCGAAGTGTTCCGCCTGCCCTCCTCCTGTTTTGCCGAGGAGAACGGCTCGATCGTCAACTCCGGGCGTTGGCTGCAATGGCACTGGGCCGGCGCCGCGCCGCCGGGCGAGGCCTGGCACGACGGCAAGATCCTCGGCCACCTGTTCCTCAAACTGCGTGAGCTGTACGCCAAAGAAGGCGGCGCCAACCCGGCGCCGATCCTCAACATGGCCTGGGACTACAAAGACCCGCTGGACCCGGCCCCCGAAGAAGTGGCCAAGGAATCCAACGGCTATGCCCTGGCCGACCTGTACGACGACAAAGGCGCGCTGATACTGCGCAAGGGCCAGTTGCTCAACGATTTTTCCCAATTGCGCGACGACGGCAGCACGGTGTGCTTCAACTGGATCTTCGCCGGTTCCTGGACCGAGCAAGGCAACCAGATGGCCCGGCGCGACAACGCTGACAGCGGCTTGGGCTGCACCCCGGGCTGGGCCTGGGCCTGGCCGCAGAACCGGCGCATCCTCTACAACCGCGCCTCGGCCGACCCCCAGGGCCAGCCATGGGACCCCAAACGCAAAATCATCGGCTGGGACGGCACCCGCTGGAGCGGCAGCGACGTACCGGACTTCCCCGTCGGCGTGGCACCGGGCACCAGCACCAGCCCCTTCATCATGCTGCCCGAAGGTGTGGGCCGGTTGTTCTCGGTGGGCGCGCTCAACGACGGGCCGTTCCCGGAGCACTACGAACCCACCGAGAGCCCGCTGCTCAACAACCCGCTGCACCCTAACGTCACCTACAGCCCCACGGCGCGCCTGTATGAGCACGACCGTTCGCGCATGGGCAAACGGGACGAGTTCCCCTACGTGGCTACCACCTACTCGATCACCGAGTTGTTCCGCCACTGGACCAAGCACTCGCGCCTCAACGCCATCGTGCAGCCCGAGCAGTTCATCGAGATCGGCGAAAAGCTCGCGGCGGAAAAAGGCATCGTCCAGGGCGACACCGTGCGCGTGAGCACCAAGCGTGGCTACATCAAGGCCAAAGCCGTGGTGACCAAGCGCATCCGGCGCCTGGCCATCGACGGCCAGGACGTGGACACCATCGGCATCCCCTGCCACTGGGGCTACGAAGGGTCGACGCGCAAAGGCTTTTTGGCCAACACCCTGACGCCCGGTATCGGCGACTCCAACACCCACACGCCTGAGTACAAGGCCTTCCTCGTCAACATTGAAAAGGTCTAACGGAGCGCCCTTATGTCCCTGCAATCCCAAGACATCATCAAACGCTCCGCCACCCACGTGCTGACCCCGGCGCCCCACGCCCGCGACCAGCAAATGGAAGTGGCCAAGCTGATCGACGTGAGCATCTGCATCGGCTGTAAGGCCTGCCAGGTGGCGTGCAACGAGTGGAACGACCTGCGCGACGAAGTCGGGCACAACGTCGGTGTCTACGACAACCCGGCCGACCTCTCGGCCGACACCTGGACCCTGATGCGCTTCGACGAAGTCGAGGACGAAAGCGGCAAGCTCGAATGGTTGATCCGCAAGGACGGCTGCATGCACTGCGCCGACCCGGGCTGCCTCAAGGCCTGCCCGCAACCGGGGGCGATCATCCAGTACGCCAACGGCATCGTCGATTTCCAGTCCGAGCACTGCATCGGCTGCGGCTACTGCATCGCCGGGTGCCCGTTCGACGTGCCGCGCATCAACAAGAAGGACAACAAGGCCTACAAGTGCACCCTGTGCGTGGACCGCGTGGCGGTCGGCCAGGAGCCGGCGTGCGTCAAGACCTGCCCCACCGGCGCGATCAACTTCGGCAGCAAGCAAGACATGCAGCACCTGGCCGGCGAGCGCGTGGTGGAGTTGCAGGGCCGCGGCTTTGCCGGCGCCGGCCTGTATGACCCGCAAGGCGTGGGCGGCACCCACGTGATGTACGTGCTGCAACACGCCGACAAGCCGCACCTGTACCACAAGCTGCCCACCGACCCGCGTATCAGCACAGCGATCCAGGGCTGGAAAGGCTGGATGAAACCCCTGGCCGCCGCCGCGTTCTTCGCCACCCTCGGCGCGACGATGTTCCACTACATCGCCACCGGGCCCAACGAAGTGGACGAGCAGGAAGAACACGAAGAGGACACCCTGGTATGAACAAGGACAAAATGATCCTGCGCACGCCGTTCCTGGAACGCGCCTGCCATTGGCTGATGGTGCTGTGCTTCATCGCGGTGGCCCTGTCGGGGCTGTCGTGGTTCTTCCCTTCGTTCAACGGCCTTAACGCCGTGTTCGGCACGCCGCAACTGGCGCGCATCCTCCATCCGTTCTTCGGCGTGGCGGTGTTTTTGGCCCTGGTGTTCCTGTTTATCCGCTTCGTCAACTACAACCTGCCCGAACCCGAAGACAAGGAGTGGTTCACCCACCTCGACCGGGTCATCAGCGCGCGCCACGACAAGCCCCTGCACATCGGCAAGTACAACCCCGGGCAGAAGCTGTTGTTCTGGGGAATCATGGGCCTGATTAGCCTGCTGTTGCTCAGCGGCGTGGTGATCTGGCGGCCGTACTTCGCGCCGCTGTTCAGCATTCCGGTGATCCGCGTCGGCCTGTTCGTGCATGCCCTGGCCGGGTTGTCGCTGATCCTGCTGGTGATCGGCCACGCGTACCTGGCGTTCTGGATCAAAGGCTCGATCCGCGGCATGGTCACCGGCTACGTCACCCGCAACTGGGCCAAGCAGCACCACGACCGCTGGTATCGCCAACTCAACGCCAAACAGCGCAAGGCCCGGGGCCCGAAATGAACAGCATCCACCTGACCCCGGTGCAGGAGCGCAGCCCCGGCATCGGCGAAATCACCGCGCTGCTGCTGCCCGAACTGGGCCGGCGCTATAGCCTGCGGGCCCAGCGCCTGCGCCACTTGGCGGCGGAGCATGCGATGGGCGACTACCTGCGCTTTGTCGCGCGCATCGCCGACGTGCAGCAGCAACTGCTCGACAGCGCACCGCTGCCCGCCGCCCTCAAGGCCTCCCTGGCCGCGCGCCTGGAGCATCCCGGCGCGCCCCTGGCCGGCAACGCCGACCTGAGCGAGCCCTACTGGCAAGAACTGCTGCGCCACCTGTGCGAAGCGCTGTACATCGACAGCTCGCCGACCATCCGCGCCACCCTCGATGCCGTCACCGCGCTGGACGCCGCCGCCCTGCACGCCAAGGCCCAGGCCCTGCTGGCGGGGCGTTTCGCCGAGGTCGACAGCGGCCAGGCACTGTTTATCTGGGCGGCCCTGGCGCTGTACTTCACCCAACTGGCGGCGCATTTGCCGGCCTCGGCCAAGGCCTGTGTCGGCGAGCACCGCCAGCATTGCCCGGTGTGCGCCAGCACCCCGGTGGCCAGCCTGATAATGAGCGGCGCCCAGGCCGGCCTACGCTATTTGCACTGCGGCCTGTGCGAGAGCCGCTGGCACATGGTGCGGGTCAAGTGCAGCAACTGCGAAGCCACCGGCAACCTCGACTACTGGAGCCTGGAGCAGCACAACGCCGCCGCCAAGGCCGAGAGTTGCGGCGACTGCCACAGCTACCTGAAGGTGTTCTACCCCGAGCACGACAGCGCCTTGGAGCTGGTGGCCGACGACCTGGCCAGCCTGGCCCTGGACGGCGAAGTCGAACGCCAGGGCTTTGCCCGCAGCGGCCTCAACCCGTTTTTGTTCCCCGGCTGAAAAAAACCGCTGCGGCGTTTTGCCCCTTGCCCCCACGCAACGCCGCGAGCGCTCTGGCTCGCGGCTTTGGCGCTGAGATCAAAAAGCCACCTTATGCGATTTAGGAATCAGCAAATTCTTTTATATTCCTTTAACGTTTTGCAACAGGCTGCAAGACTCGGCACCAGAATCATCCATTAAGTGTTGAGAACCCCATGAAAAAATTGACTGCCCTCACCGCCCTCACCCTCGCCGTGCTGTCCGGCCTGGCCCACGCCGATCGCCTGGATGACATCAAGAAATCCGGCGTACTGCGCGTGGCTTCGTTCGACAGCAACCCACCGTTCGGCTTTATCGACGCCAAAAGCAAGCAGATCGAAGGCCTGGACGTGGACTACGCCAAGGCCATCGCCGACAAGCTCGGGGTGAAGCTGCAACTGCAACCGACCAACCCGGCCAACCGCGTGCCGTTGCTGGTGGCTAACAAGGTCGACCTGGTGCTGGCCAACTTCACCATCACCCCCGAGCGCGCCGAGCAGGTCAACTTCAGCATTCCTTACTTCAGCTCCGGCCAGCAGTTCATCGTCAAGAAAGGCACCCTCAAGTCCCCTGAAGACCTGAACAAATGGCGCGTCGGCGTAGACAAAGGCACCGTCAACGAAGGCGTGCTGCGCGACAAGTTCCCCGGCGCCAAAGTGATCGCCTATGACGACACCCCGTTCGCCTTCACCGCCCTGCGCAACGGCAACGTGCAAGCCATTACCCAAGACGGCCCGAAACTCATCGGCCTGCTGGCCAACGTGCCGGACAAGGACAAGTACGAAGTACCGCCGTTCACCATCTCCAACGACCTGATCGGCGTGGGCGTGCCCAAGGGCGAAACCGCCCTGACCGAAGTGGTCAACCAGACCCTGCTGGAGCTGGAAAGCAAAGGCCAGGCGCAGAAGATCTACGACACCTGGTTCGGCCCCGACACCAAGACCCCGCTGACCCGCCTCTACAAGATCGGCGACAAGAGCTGAGCCCAGCGCTGTGTAATGCCACCAACAGCCCGCAGCGGATCACCGCGCGGGCGTTTTTGATTCTGCATGGACACTGCTGTGATGTTCGGTGAACTGCTCGGCCCGCAATACCTGCACTGGTTGTTCGATGGATTTGTCCTGACCCTGGCCCTGAGCGCCGTGGTTTGCCTGGTGGCCACAGCCCTGGGTTTCGTGGTCTGCCTGGCGCGCCTGTCGCCCTCGCGGCTGCTGGCCTGGCCGGCCCACGCCTACCTGGCGCTGTTTCGCAATACGCCGCTGCTGGTGCAGCTGTTTTTCTGGTACTTCGGCGTCAGCGCCCTGCTGCCCGAAGCCCTGGTGATGTGGTTGAACATGCCCCACGAGATCAGCCTCGCGGGCTGGGTCATCGGTTGGCCGTCCTTTGAGTTCATCGCCGGTTTCTGGGGCCTGACGCTCTACACCGCGGCTTTTATCGCCGAAGAATTCCGTGCCGGCATCGCCTCGGTACGCACCCAGCAGCGCGAGGCCGGTTTCGCCCTGGGCCTGCGCAGCGCCCAGGTGTGGCTGTACGTGGTGTTGCCGCAAGCCTTGCGCACCGCATTCGGGCCGCTGTTGGGGCAGTACATGAACGCATTGAAGAACTCGTCCCTGACCATGGCCATCGGCTTGGCCGAGTTGTCCTACGCCTCGCGCCAGGTCGAAACCGAAACCTTCAAGACCTTCCAGGCCTTCGGCTTCGCCACCCTGCTCTACGTGCTCAGCATTGCCCTGATCGAAGCCATCGGGCAGTGGGTGCAGCACAGCAAGCGCTATCGCCAGGGAGCGGCTTGAGCCATGGACTTTTCCGTCATTAGCGACAACCTCGACTACTTCCTGATTGGCGCCTACCCCAACGGCCCCCTTGGCGGTGCAGCGCTGACCCTGGTGCTGAGCCTGCTGTCCGGCACCATCGCCGCCGCCCTGGGCCTGGCCTTGGGCTTGGGCCTGACCCTGCTCAAAGGCTGGCCCCGGGGCGTGTTGCTGGCGGTGCTGGGCTTTTTACGGGCGATCCCGGTGCTGATGCTGATTTTCTGGAGCTACTTCCTCCTGCCCATCGTCTTCAAGGTGGACGTACCGGCCCTGGCCACGGTGGTCTGCGCCCTGTCGCTGATCGGTGGGGCCTACCTGGCGCACTCGGTACACGCCGGCATCCAGAGCCTGCCCACAGGCCAATGGGCCGCCGCCCGCGCCCTGGGCATGCAGCCTTGGCAGGTGCTGCGCCTGATAATCCTGCCCCAGGCCCTGCCGATCATGCTGCCCTCGTTCCTCAACCAGTGGATCAGCCTTATCAAGGACACCTCCCTGGCCTACGTCATTGGAGTGGGTGAGTTGTCGTTCGTCGCCACCCAGGTCAGCAACCGGGTCATGGTCCATCCCACGGAGATCTTCCTGTTCGTGGCCCTGGTGTACTTCCTGTTCTGCGCCAGCCTCGACCTGGCCGCCAACTGGCTGACCCGCAAACCCACCCGCGCGTCGTAGCAAGCGGAGCACCGCCCGGCCCGCTCCCACAGCGGAGCGGCGGGCCAGCCAGCATAAGTGATCGACACCAGAGTGGGAGCGAGCCTGCTCGCGATGGCGGTATTCCAGCCTCGATAACTGCATGGCCTGAACCGGCCTCATCGCGGGCAAGGCCCGCTCCCACCGTTGGAATGGTGGGTGTTCCTCTGTAGGAGCGAGCCTGCTCGCGATGGCGGTATTCCAGCCTCGATAGCTGCATGGCCTGGACCGGCCTCATCGCGGGCAAGGCCCGCTCCCACCGTTGGAATGGTGGGTGTTCCTCTGTAGGAGCGAGCCTGCTCGCGATGGCGGTATTCCAGCCTCGATAACTGCATGGCCTGAACCGCCCTCATCGCGGGCAAGGCCCGCTCCCACCGTTGGAATGGTGGGTGTTCCTCTGTAGGAGCGAGCCTGCTCGCGATGGCGGTATTCCAGCCACGATAACTGCATGGCCTGGACCGGCCTCATCGCGGGCAGGGCCCGCTCCCACCGTTGGAATGGTGGGTGTTCCTCTGTAGGAGCGAGCCTGCTCGCGATGGCGGTATTCCAGCCACGATAACCGCATGGCCTGGACCGGCCTTATCGCGGGTAAGGCCCGCTCCCACAGGGGATGGGGCTTAGAACGCGGCCTTGACCGAGACCATGAAGTTGCGCGGTTCGCCGTAGAAGTTGCCGAAGTTCTCCGTGCCGATGGTGGCGTAGTAGCGCTTATCGAACAGGTTGTTGCCGTTCAGCGCCAGCGACCAGGTGTCGTCGATGCGGTAGCCGATGCGCCCGTTCCAGATGGCGTAGCCGGCCTGGTTGAACTTCTGCCCGGTGGCCGGCGAGGCGCGGAAGTTGTCGCTTTGTGCGTTGACGCCGGCGCCGAGGGTGAAGCGCTCCAGCGACCCGCCCAGGCTGTAGTCGCCCCACAGGCGCAGCATGTGCCGGGGCACGTAGGTGTTGAAAGCCACGCCGTTTTTCGTGGTGTCGATGTCGTCCAGGGTCTTGGTTTGGGTGTAGGTGTAGCCGGCCAGCAGTTGCAGGCGTTCGAGCACCTGGCCGCTGACTTCGGCTTCAAAGCCCTGGGCGCGGACTTTGCCGGCGTTGAGGTAGCAGTAACCGTCCGGGGTGGCGCAGTCGGAGGAGGCGTAGTCGGTTTGCGCCTGGTCTTTGCGCAGGGTGCGGAACAGGTTCACCGAGCTGTTCAGGCGCCCGTCCAGCCACTCGCCCTTGATCCCCAACTCATAGCTCTGCCCCACCATTGGTTTGAGGGAGGCGCCGCTGTCGCTGCGCAAATTGCCCTGCGGGGTAAAGATGTCGGAATAGCTGGCGTAAGCCGTGAGGTGCTCGTTGAGGTCCAGCAGCACCTCGGCGAACGGCGTGACCTGGCCGGTTTCCGTGCTGTTGGACACTTCACGGGTTTGCGAGCGCAGGTAGAACGAGTCGGTATCGGATTTGTACCAACTGACCCGGCTGCCGACGATCAGGGTCAGCGGGTCGGCCAGTTTCAGGCGCAGGGTGGAATACGCGCCGTACTGCTTGGTCAGCGAGTCCACCGGGCCACCACGGGTGGAGTTGTCGGTGAAGTAGTCATCGCTGGGTTCGATGATGTTTTTGTCCGGGTGCAACACGTTTTGGTTCTGCGGCACGAAGGCCACGGAGTAGAAGTCGTCCTTGTGGGAACGGCTGGCGTTGACCCCCACGGTCAGTTCATGTTGCTGGCCCAGGGCATCGAATTTGCCGTCCAGGTAGGCGTCGAAGCCGTAGTCGACCTGGTCGTAGTCATAGAAGCTGCCGAGCATGCGGGTTTCGTTGACGCCCGGGGTCACCGCGCCTGAGGCGAAGGCGTATTTGATGTCTTGGGTGTTCTTGGTGTACACGCCGGCCACTTTGAGCGCCCAGTCGTCGTTGAGCTGATGCTTGATGTCGCCGAACGCCGTGGTGCGTTTGCTGCGCCAGTTGTTCCACGCCGGGTCCAGGCAGGTGGAGCGGCGCAGCTTGAGGTCGCTGCCGTCCTTGTAGCGCGGCAGGCCGCCCCAGCACGGGGTGGCGTCGAGGTCTTCATAGGCCAGGCCGACGCCCAGGGTGGTGTCGGGGCTCAGGTCGAAATCCAGGGCGCCGTAGTAGGTCTGGTCGCGGCGCTCGGCGTTGTCGTAGAAGTAGCGCCGCGACTGCTCGGCCACCACCGCCCGGCCGCGCACGGTGCCGGCGTCGTTGAGGGGGCCGCCGGTGTCGACCTGGCCACGGTAGTTGTCCCAGGTGCCGCCACTGAGCGACAGCTCGGTGTGGGCGCTGCTCTGCCCGCGCTTGCGCACAAAGTTGACCGCGCCCGAGGTGCCGCCCGCGCCTTTCATCATGCCCGCTGCGCCGCGCAGCACTTCCACGCGGTCGAAGTAGGCCATGTCGCTGCTGAAGCTGTCGGCCTGTACGTAGTTGTTGCCCATGTCCAGGGGCACGCCGTCGTACTGGTACTGGCCGAGCATCTGGAAGCCGCGGGAATAGAAGTATTTGCCGCCCATGGGCGAGTCGTAGACGGTGATGCCGGGGACTTTTTCCATCACCTGGTCGATGGTGGTCAGGTTCTGGTCGTCAAGCATCTTGCGGGTCATGACGGTGAGGGACTGGGGCGTGTCCTTGAGGCTGTGGGCGCCCTTGCCGATGGTCACCGCGCCCGTGGTGTAGGAGCCGCTGTTCTCGGTGGTGGCCCCCAGTTGCTCGGCGGAAATGGTGGTGGCCCCCAGTTCCAGGGCCGCGCCGTCGGCCGCCACGGCCCGCAGCACGTAGCTGCCGTTGCTTTGCGCCTCGGCCTGCAAGCCGCTGCCCTGCAGGATGCGGGCAAAACCTTCGGCAACGCCGTAGGCGCCCCGCAGCCCGGCCGAGCGGCGGCCTTCGGTGTAGCGGGCGTCGAATGACAGCGCCACCCCGGCGGCACTGGCAAAACGGCTGAGCACTTCGGCCAGGCTGCCAGCGGCGACGTCGAACGTGCGCGCCGCACCCTGTTCCTGGGCGACCTGGGCCGCCGCCGGCAAGGCCAACCCGGTGCTGCCCACCACCATGCCCAACAGCGCGATCTTGACCCCGTGGGCCAAGCGCCCCGCCCGCGGTTTTTGAATATGAGACATGCGTGCCCTTCCCCGATAACGATTATTAAACTCACTGGGGGATAAGCCGAGCGATGGGCGGTAAAAGTGCAAAGGCCGCAAAAAAATTTTGCCGCGGTTTTTTCAGGCGCTAACGCTGACCCAATAGCGGGTGTAGCGCGTGATGTTGAGGCCAAAGGCGCTGTGCAGCGCGGCCAGGGCCAGGTCGGTGTCGTCCAGCGGGAACGCGCCAGAGACTTTGAGCCCGGCAATCGCCGGGTCGCAGCGCAACACGCCCACCCGGTAACGCGCCAGTTCGGCCAGCAACTCGCCCAAGGGCCGGTCGATGGCAATCAGGCTGCCCTGCTGCCAGGCGCCCACCGACGCATCGTTGGCCCGCACCGGCCCCAACCCCTGCGCTTGCAGGGCCACCCGTTGCCCCGCTTCCAGGCGCAGCGCCGTACGCTGCCCCGCCAGGCTGACTTGCACGGCTTTGTCCAACACCGCCACTTCACCGCCCGCGCCCTCGGCGCGCACGATAAACCGCGTGCCCAGGGCCAGCACGCGGCCCTGGCGGGTCTCGACGCGAAACGGCCGGCGCAGCGGGTCGGCGGCGGTGCTGACGAGGATTTCCCCGGCCAGCAGGTGCAACAAGCGCTGCTGGCCATCGAAGCGCACATTGACCGAGGTATTGGTGTTAAGCAGCAGCGAGCTGCCGTCCGCCAGGCGCACTTCGCGGCGCTCGCCGACGGCGGTGTGGTAATCGGCAAAGCGCTGTTGCGACGCCTCGCTGCGCCAGCCCAGCCAACCCACGGAGCCAGCCGACGCCAGCACCAGCACACTGCGCAGCACCTGGCGGCGCGAGCGCTCGGCCCCGCGCAGGGCTGGCGCCGCCAACTTGCCCGGCACCCCGGCCAGTTGCTCGCGCACCGATTCCATGCGCTGCCAGGCCTGTTCGTGCAGCGGGTCGGCGCCGCGCCAACGGTGCCAGGCCTGCTGGTCTTCGGCCGTGGCAGTGCCGGACTCCAAGCGCGCGAACCACTGCGCCGCGGCACTCAGGGCGGCCAGTTCGGCGGCGGGCAAAGACGACAACAAACGGCTCATGGCGCCTGCACCTGCAGTTGCATCAGGCAGCAATGCTCCATGGCCCGGGCCATGTGGTTGTTCACGCTGCGCACCGAGATACCCAACTGCGCGGCGATCTGCACGTAGGTCAGGCCATCGAATTGGGACAGGATGAAGGTCTGGCGCACTTTCGCGCCCAGGCCTTCGAGCATGCGGTCGATGTCCACCAGGGCCTGCACCATGATCGCCTGCTCCTCGAGGGACGGCTGCTCCCACTGCGGCGCACTGGCCAGCACTTGCAGATAGGACTGCTCCAGGGAGCGGCGGCGGAACAGGTCCACCAGCAAGCCCTTGGCCACCCGCGACAGGTACGGGCGCGGCTCGCGGATGTCCAGGGCATTGCGCGCCTTGATGATGCGCACGAAGGTGTCCTGCACCAGGTCCGCCGCGTCGCTGCCGTTACCCAGGCGCTGGCGCAACCAGCCGTGCAACCAACCCTGATGGGTGCAATAGAGGTCGTTGACGGCACTGCGCAGGGACAACTCGTCGGAAGGCATAACGGCAAAAAGTCGTGAGTGATAATGACTCGCATTGTCGAGTAGAGTCCCGACAATGGCAATAGCCAAGCGCTATCAACCCGCTTTCTACACAGGGCGGCGAAACACCTTTATCTGTATATCCATACAGATAAAGGTTGCCCGATGCGCCATCTCTGGCCATGCTGTAGGCCTGCGCAAACGTTGCAAATGAGGGTGGTTATGCGGCTGTTCCTATGTGAGAAACCTTCCCAGGCCAAAGACATCGCGGCGGTGCTCGGCGCCACACGCCGGGGCGACGGCTGCTGGGTGGGCGCCACTGCCACCGTCACCTGGTGCATTGGCCACTTGCTGGAAACCGCCCCGCCGGACGCCTACGACGAACGCTACAAACGCTGGGTGCTGGCCGACCTGCCTATCGTCCCGGCCCAATGGAAAATGCGCGTCAAACCCAAGACCGCCAGCCAGTTCAAAGTGGTCAAACGCCTGTTGGGCGAGGCCCAGGAACTGGTGATCGCCACCGACGCCGACCGCGAAGGCGAGATGATCGCCCGCGAACTGGTGGAACATTGCCGCTATCGGGGGCCGATCCAGCGCCTGTGGCTGTCGGCCCTGGACGACGCGTCGATCCGCAAGGCCCTGGGCGCCCTCAAGCCCGGCGCCGAGACCTTCAGCCTGTACCACTCGGCCCTGGGCCGCTCCCGCGCCGACTGGCTGATCGGCATGAACATGAGCCGCTTGTTCACCTTGCTGGGGCGCCAGTCTGGCTACCAAGGCGTGCTGCCGGTGGGCCGGGTACAGACTCCGACCCTGCGCCTGGTGGTGGACCGCGACCGCAGCATCGCTGACTTTGTGCCCGTGGCCTACTGGGCCATCGACGTGCAGTTGCGCCATGCCGACACCCTATTCACCGCCCAGTGGCGCGCCCCCGGCGATGCCTGCGACGACCAGGACCGCTGCCTCAACCAGGCCCTGGCCCACAACGCCGCCCAGGCCATGGCCAACGCCGCCAGCGCCCGGGTCACCAAACTGCGCACCGAACGCCTGCGCGAAGTGGCGCCGCTGCCGTTCGACCTGGGCACCCTGCAGGAAATCTGCTCGAAGAAACTCGGCCTCGGCGCCCAGGAAACCCTGGATGTGGCCCAGGCCCTGTACGAAACCTACAAGGTCATCACCTACCCGCGCAGCGACTGCGGCTACCTGCCCCTGAGCCAGCACGGCGAGGCGCCGGCGATCCTCGCTGCCCTGGCCGCCGCCGACCCGGCGCTGGCGGCTTTGGCCCCGCACCTGCGGGCCCAGCGCCGCTCGCGGGCGTGGAACGACGCCAAGGTCAGCGCCCACCACGGCATCATCCCCACCGCTGCGGCCGGCCAATTGGCGCGCCTGAGCGGCAAACACCACGCGGTGTACACCTTGATTCGCGCACGGTATTTGGCGCAGTTCCTCCCCGACCACGAATACGACCGCACCCAGGCCGATTTCGACTGTGCCGGCCACGCCCTGCGAGCGGTGGGCAAAGTGATCGTGGAGCCGGGCTGGAAACGCGCCCTGCCCGAAGCCCTGGCCCCGGCCAAAGGCCGTGAAGCCCCGGCGCCCCAGGCCTTGCCGGCCCTGGCCGAAGGCCTGGACTGCGCGGTGGCCAAGGTCACCCCCAAAGACCTGTGGACCCAACCGCCCAAGCCCTACACCGAAGGCGACCTGATTAAAGCGATGAAAAACGTCGCCAAACTGGTGCAAGACCCACTGCTCAAGCAAAAGCTCAAGGACACCACCGGCATCGGCACCGAAGCCACCCGCGCGGGGATCATCCAGGGCCTGCTGGACCGCGGCTACCTGAGCAAGCACGGCAAGGCCCTGGCCGCCACCGCGCCGGCGTTCAGCCTGATCGATGCCGTGCCCCGGGCCATCGCCGACCCCGGCACCACCGCCATCTGGGAACAGGCGCTGGACATGGTGCAAAGCGGGGAAATGAGCCTGGAGGAATTCGTCACCAAACAGGCCGGCTGGATGAGCAAGCAAGTGGCCCGCTGCGCCGGCCTGAGCCTGACCATCAGCGGCCCCGCCAGCCCCGGCGCCACGCCGTGGAAAAACAAACGCAAAAGCCCCAAACGCAAAACCCCGGCCAAGAAGCCACGCCCCGCGTCGGTGTAGCAACCAGGGTCGCCCGCGTGCTACACCGACGCGGGTAATGGGGTGATGCGGTAAACGCAGCGCCGGGATTCGTCCAGCAGGTGTTCTTCACGGTGCACCAGGGCCTGGGGGCCGGCGACTTCCTGGAACAGTTGCAGCTCGGAGCGGCAAAAGCCCTGGCAGGTGCGGGCCGCCGCGCAGATCGGGCAATGGTCTTCGATCAAGCGCCAGGCGTCGCCGTCGCGCTCGACCCGGGCCATGTAGCCTTCTTCGGTGCGCACCCGCGCCAGTTGCTCCAGGCGTTCGGCCAGGGTCTGGCCGTTGCAGCGCTGCTGGTAGGTGGCACGGGCTTCGCATTCGCGCTGGCCGATCAAGCGGTCCAGGCCTTCTTCGCCGAACAACTGGCGGATCGAGCCGATCAACTGCACCGTCAACTGCGCGTGGGCATCGGGGAAGCGCCGGTTGCCCGCCTCGGTCAACGCCCAGTTCTGCCGTGGCCGGCCGACGCCGGAGGTGGTGTCCTGGTGGCCTTCGATCAGCCCCGCGGCCAGGAGTTTTTGCAGTTGCTGGCGCGCCGCCTCGGCGGTCATGTCCAGGGCCTGGGCGATCGCCGCATTGGGCAACGGGCCACGGGTTTTGAGCAGAAACAGGATGCGTTCTGACGTAGGTTGCCCCTGTGCTTTATCCAAGCTTTCACTTGTGTAACTCAATGTATCCCCCTAATATCCAAGCCAACGCTTGGATATTAGGCGCCGGCCGCTCACCTGTCGAGGAAACCCTGATGCACACAGACCCAACCCCCACCGCCACTTGGGGCGAATTGTTCAGCGGGCGCAATGGCCTGCTGGCCCTGGCTTTGGTCGGCGGCGTGGCGCTACACGCGATCAACGTGCACATCGTCACCACCGTGCTGCCGTCGGTGGTGCGGGACATCGGCGGCCTCGCCTGGTACGCCTGGAACACCACACTCTTTGTGGTGGCCTCGATCATCGGCGCCGCCCTCTCGGTATGGCTGCTGGCGGCGGCGGGCAAGCGCGGGGCCTGTGTCACGGCGCTGGCGGTGTTCGCCCTGGGCTCGGCGATCTGCGCCCTGGCGCCTTCGATGCCCTGGATGTTGTTCGGGCGCAGCGTGCAGGGCCTGGGCGGCGGTACGCTGGCGGCCCTCAGTTATGCGCTGATCCGCCTGGTGTTCGAGCCGCGCCTGTGGCCGCGGGCGGTGGCGCTGGTGTCGGGCATGTGGGGCGTGGCCACCCTGTGCGGGCCGGCCCTCGGTGGCCTGTTCGCCCAGGCCGGGCACTGGCGCTGGGCGTTCTGGACGCTGCTGCCGGTGGCGTTGCTGCAAGGCCTGCTGATCGTGGTGCAACTGCGCCCCGCACCCGGCCAGGCCCGGGGCAGCGATGGCCCGGTGCGCATTCCCTTTGTGCAGATCGCCCTGCTCGCCGCTTCGGTGTTGGCCATTGCCGCGGGCAGCCTGTCGCCACAACTGCTCTGGCAAGGGCTGGGTGTGGTCGGCGGCTTGCTGCTGGGGCTGGCGGCGGTGCGCCATGACCGCCGCGCCGAGGTGCGCATGCTGCCGCGCGGCGCCACGGCGCTGACCACGCCACTGGGCGCGGTGTACGCCAGTGTCGCCCTGCTGCTGGTGGGCACTACCTGCGAGATTTTCGTGCCGTACTTCCTTCAAACCCTGCACGGCCACACCCCCCTGGCGGCGGGTTACCTGACCGCTGCCATGGCCGGTGGCTGGAGCCTGGCTTCGGTGTTTTCCTCCGGGCGCAGCGGCGCCAGCGCCGAGCGCTTGCTGCGGGTTGGCCCTGCCCTTTGCGCCCTGAGCCTGGCAGCCCTGGCGCTGCTGATGCCCACGGCCGGGGTGTTTTCGCCAGCGATTGTGACCCTGCTTTGCGGCCTGGCCCTGGCCGGTGCCGGCGCGGGTGTGGGGATTTGCTGGCCGCACCTGCTGACCCGCGTCCTGACCCTGGCCCCGGCCGGCGAAGAGGGCATGGCCTCGGCGGCGATCACCACGGTGCAGTTGTATGGCATGGCGGTGGGTGCGGCAGTCGCCGGGCTGGTGGCCAACGCCGCCGGGCTCAACAGCCCTAACGGCGTCGCCGGTATTCAATCGGCCGCCCTATGGTTGTTCGCCACCTTTGCCCTGGCGCCGGTGTTGAGCTTCCTGCTGGCGCGGCGCATCAACCCCAAGGCTGCGGCCACCAACGCGGCCACGGCCAAGGAGTGCTGAGATGAGTACGCAATTGAGTGTCTGGATATTCCAAGCAATCAACGCCGTAGGCTTGAGCCTGTGGCTGCTGATCGCCGCGCTGAATAACTGCAAAGGCTTTGCCGGTTCCGTCGGCGCGGTGGGCGCCACGCTGTCGATGGCACCGCTCAAAGAGGCCCCTGCCATCGATACGCCGCTGTTGGGCCGGGCCTTGGCGGCACCGTGGTGGCCACGCCTGGCGCTGGGGGGGGTGCTGGCGCTGCAAGTGTTCGCCGCCCTCGCCTGCCTGGTGGGCACCTATCAGTTGTTGGTGGGCGGCGACCTGGCCGCCGCCCGGCCTTGGCTGAACCTGGCCCTGAGTGGGTTCGCCGGGTTCATCTTCGCCATGCACCTGGGCGGGTTGTGGTTCGGCTACTGGATTCGCCAGGAAGGCTTGCAACTGACCCACCTGGCGCTGCTGATCTGGGTCAGCCTGGCATTTTTTCTCTTTAACCTGTCCTTGGCATAAGGCGCGCGCTGCGCCATTCTGGGCGGCCACATCGTCCCTAGAAAACAAGGATGCGTATGCGTATCGAACGACTGGACCAACCCACGGATCAAGATCGCCTGGCGATCCTCAACCCGCTGTTGGCCTACAGCGAAAGCAAGGTCAACAACCCTTACTTTCAAAACTTCGCCCTGGTGGTGCGCGACGAACACAGCGACGAAATCCTCGGCGGCCTCTATGCCAAGATTTCCTACCAGTGGCTGTACGTCGAGCTGCTCAGCGTGCCGGAACAGGCCCGTGGCCAGGGCGTGGGTACGCGGTTGATGCACATGGTCGAAGAGCTGGCGCGGGAGAAGGACTGCACCGGCATCTGGCTCGGCACCTTCGACTTCCAGGCCCCGCAGTTCTACAAAAAACTCGGCTTTACCCAGTACGGCCAGATCGACGACTACCCGCCAGGGCATCGTCAGCACTTCTTCCAAAAGCGCCTCAAACCCTAAGCCCCAGTGCCTCCCCCCTGTAGCCAGCACCGCCCCACCGTCAGTGGGCGCGGGCCGGTGGGTTTTGGTGCGAGCCTGCTCGCGATAACGCTGGCCCAGGCAATGAAGATGTCGGCTGTGCGACCGCCCTCGCGGGCAGGCCCGCTCCCACAGTGATGGCCGCAGCTTGGGTGGGGCGCGGCTTAAAACAACCCCAACTGCCCACCCACCAGGGTCGAGAAATCGTCGCCGACAAAGGGCAGGATCGCGTCGGCCACCGGTTGCAACTGGCGGACCACGTAGTGCTCGTAGTCGATGGCGCCAGTGCGCACTTCCAGGGGTTCGGGGCCGGCCTGGGTCATCACGTAGCTGATCCAGCCACCGTTCTGGTACTGGCGCGGGCGGCCCTGGCGGTCGTTGTAGGCGTCGGCCAGGCGCGCCGCGCGCACGTGGGGCGGCACGTTGCGCTCGTAGTCGTCCAGGCGTCGGCGCAGGCGCTTGCGGTAGATCAGCAATTCATCCAATTCGCCTGCCAGGGTGCGTTGCACAAAATCGCGCACATAGCCCTGGTGCGGCTGGCGGTTGAAGATGCGCAGGTACAGCTCCTGCTGGAACTGCCGGGCCAGGGGCGACCAGTCGCTGCGCACGGTTTCCAGGCCCTTGTAGACCATCTCATCGCTGCCATCGGCGCGCCGCACCATGCCGGCGTAGCGCTTTTTGCTGCCCTCCTCCGCGCCGCGGATGGTGGGCATGAGGAAGCGCCGGAAATGGGTTTCAAACTGCAACTCCAGCACGCTCTCCAGGCCCATTTCGGCCCGCAGGTGCTCGCGCCACCACTGGTTGACCTGGGCCACCAGGGCCTGGCCGATGCGCGCGGCGTCCTCTTCGCTGTGGACGCTGCCGAGCCAGACAAAGGTGGAGTCGGTGTCGCCATAGATCACCTGATGGCCCTGGGCTTCGATCAGCTTGCGGGTCTGCTGCATGATCTGGTGCCCGCGCAGGGTAATGGATGAGGCCAGGCGCGGGTCGAAGAAGCGGCAACCGCTGGAGCCGAGCACGCCATAGAAGGCGTTCATGATGATTTTCAGCGCCTGGGACAGCGGCCCGTTGTGCTCGCGCTTGGCCACTTCGCGGCCTTCGGAGACCTGCGCGACGATGGCCGGCAGGCAGTGGCGGGTGCGCGAGAAACGAGCGCCACGAAAGCCCGCCACCGACTCGCTGTCATCGGGGTGGCGCAAACCTTCGACCAGGCCCAAAGGGTCGATGAGGAAGGTGCGGATGATCGACGGGTACAGGCTCTTGTAGTCCAGCACCAGCACCGACTCGTATAGGCCCGGGCGCGAGTCCATGACAAAACCGCCGGGGCTGGCCTGGGGCGGCAACGTCCCCAGGTTCGGCGCGACGAAGCCTTGGCGGTGCATCTGCGGAATGTACAAATGGCAGAACGCCGCCACCGAGCCGCCGCTGCGGTCCGCCGGTTGCCCGGTGACACTGGCCCGTTCCAGGAGGAAGGTGAGCAGCTCGGTCTTGGCGAAGATCCGCGTGACCAGTTCACAGTCCTTGAGGTTGTAGCGGGCCAGGGAGGGTTTGTCCTCGGCGAACATGCGGTCGATTTCGTCCATGCGCTGGTACGGGTTGTCGATGCACTTGCCTTCGCCGAGCAGGGTCTGGGCGACGTTTTCCAGGCTGAACGAGGGGAAACTCCAAGTGGCCGAACGCAGCGCCTCGATGCCATCGATAATCAGCCGCCCGGGGGCCGAGGCGAAGTAGTGGTTTTTGCGGTTGCCGTGCTCGCGCCATTCCATTTCGCCACCGTTGCGCCCCAGCAGCAGTGGCACGCCGAGGCGCCGGGCGTGTTCGTGGAGCACCCGCAGGTCGAACTGCACCACGTTCCAGCCGATGATGGCGTCGGGGTCGTGGCGCGCCAGCCACTGGTTGAGGCGTTCGAGCAACAGCACGCGGCTTTCGCAGTACGCCAGGTTGAAGCCCAGGGCCGGGTCGTTGTCTTCGCCGCGCCCGAGCATGTACACCTGGCGCTCGCCACAGCCTTCAAGGCCGATGCAGTACAGCTCGCCGAAGGCGTTGGTCTCGATGTCCAGGGACACCAGTTTCAGCGCCGGGCGATAAGCCGGCGCCGGTTTGAGCTGAGCGTCGGCGAGCAGGCCCGAAGCCTGGGCGACGCCGCTGAAGGCCACGGGCGCGGTGATGAAACGCTCCATCAGGTAGCGCTCGGGCGGGCGGATGTCGGCCTCGTAGACTTCCACCCCGGCCTTGCGCAGCACCTTGTCGAGGTGGATCAACTGGCGGTGCTGGCGGCAGTACAGGCCCAGCACCGGGCGGTGGTGAAAGTCCACCAATTGCAGCTCGCGCAGCTCCACCTCACGCTCATCCGCCAGCAACGCTTCACAGGCCCCACGCTGCTCGGCCAGGACAAACGCCACCGAGGGCTGCACCGCCAGGCGCAGCAGGCGCGGGCCACGGTCGGTGGCCAGCCAGAATTCCACCTCGGTCCCGGCCGGCGTGTCGCGCCAATGGCGGGTCAGGATAAAACCCTGTTCGAGCACGCTGTTCACCTTTATCGGGCGGCCGGAATCTGTTTGACGTGGGCCAGCCACTGCGGGTTCAGGGCGATTTGCTCGGGCTCCAGGCCCAGCTCCAGCATGCGCTCGCGGTGGCGGTCGATCTCCTGCACCGACTGGCTCAGGGCGCTGGTGTTGGCGTCGAGCAGGTGCATCTGGGTCAGGCCCAGGTGATAGAAGCGCAGCAGTTTCATCGCTGTTTCATCCCCCGCCGCGACACCGGCCGTGACGTGGTGCATGACGTTGGTCACCCGCATCAGGTTGCGCTTGAGCTGCCAGCCATAGGCCGCAGACGCCATCCACGGCTGCGACCAGAACTTGAAACGCACCAGCGCCGCACACACCAGCACCGAAGCAATCACACCGCCCAGGTTGTAGCGGAAATTGTCGCCGCCCGGCTCACCCAACAGCTTCACCGCCAAACCCGACAGCACCAGGCCCAGCAACACGAACACCACGGCTATCACCAGGGTGCTGCGGCGGGTTTCGCGCCGGTAAAGGATGGGGTCCTGGTGTTTGATCTCGAACATCATGGCAAAGGCGTCCAGTAGGGGGAGGAAAGAAAGCGGCGGGCATTATCACCGCTATGGCGGCCGACAGACACCGGCAATGACCCGATCAGGGCGGCTATTGCGCCAGATCAGGCTAATGCCTCACTTGACCCCGCTGGCGACAGGCCGGCGCACACCTCACGCACACAGCCGCGCAACCAGCGGTGGCCAGGGTCGGCGTCCAACCGTGGCGGCCAGAGCAGCGAGACAGTGATCGGCGCCAGCTCCAGCGGCAGGGCAAAGCTGTGCAGGCCCTGGCGCAGGCCGGTGGTGTGGTGCTCGGGCACGCTGGCGATCAATTCGCCGCTGCGCACCAGGGCCAGGGCGGTGGAAAAGCCGCCGACCACCGTCACGATGCGCCGTTGCAAGCCCAGGGTTTGCAGGGCCAGATCGATGGCCGCAGGCCCGTTGTGCAGGCCCGGGCGCGACACGCCGATGTGGCGGCCCTGGGCGTAACGGGCAGCGCTGACGACGCCCTCGGCCAGGGGATGCTCAGGGCTGACCACGCCGATAAAACGGTCGCGGAACAACCCTTGGGCGATCAGCTCCGGCGCGGTGCCGGGGCCCACTACCGCGGTTTCCAGGTCCACATCGCCGTCGCGCATCGCACTGCTGTCCTTGTTCGGTTTGCCGACGAAGCGCAACTGCACCCCCGGCGCCTGGGCCGCGACCCGGGCCAGCAGCGCCGGGCCGAAGGTTTCGACAAAACCGTCGCTGCTGCGCAAGGTGAAAGTGCGCGCCAGTTGCCCCAGGTCCAGCACCGTGGCCGGGCGCAGCACCGCTTCGGCGTCGCGCACCAATTGGCTGACCTGCTCGCGTAGCGCCAACGCCCGGGGCGTCGCTACCAACCCGCGGCCGGCGCGCACCAGCAAGGGGTCGCCGGTGGTGGCCCGCAGGCGCGCCAGGGCCCGGCTCATCGCCGAGGGGCTCAGGTGCAGGCGCTGGGCGGCACGGGTCACGCTGCCTTCGCTGAGCAAGGCATCCAGGGTGAACAGCAGGTTGAGATCAGGTTTCGTCATGGCCGGACGATAGCACGTTGCCCATCGAGATATGGCGCTCCATGCACAGGTGATGTGCAACCCATGCGTCTTCCGCCCTACCCCGGCGCGCCTTAGGCTGCTGCATGCGCCCACCCCGGGCGCGCCTCAGGAGCCCCATGTGAACCCGACCCCCGCCCTCGCCAGCTTGGCGCTGACCCTGTTGCTGTGTGCCCTGGGCACCAGCATTGCCAACGTCGGTTTGCCCGCACTGGCCCAGGCTTTTGCCGCCCCGTTCGGCCAGGTGCAGTGGGTGGTTTTGGCCTACCTGCTGGCCATCACCTGCCTGATCGTCAGCGCCGGGCGCCTGGGCGACCTGCTGGGTCGGCGCCGGGTGCTGCTGGCCGGGGTCGCGCTGTTCAGCCTGGCGTCGGCCCTGTGCGCGGTGGCGCCCAGCCTGGGGATATTGATCGGCGCACGGGCCCTGCAAGGTGTCGGCGCCGCGCTGATGATGGCCCTGACCCTGGCCATGGTCGGCGACACCGTGGGCAAGGCCCGCACCGGCAGCGCCATGGGCCTGCTCGGGACGCTGTCGGCCATCGGCACCGCCCTGGGCCCGACCCTGGGCGGCGTGTTGATCGACGGGTTCGGCTGGCGGGGGCTGTTCGTACCCTGCGCTGCCCTGGGCCTGCTGACCCTGGCCCTAGGCTATCGCTACTTGCCCGCCGACCCACCCAGGACCGCACCCAGCGGCTTCGACCCCTTCGGCACCCTGCTGCTGGCCCTGGCGCTGGGCGCCTATGCTCTGGCCATGACCTTGGGGCGCGGCAGCCTGGGCCTACTTAATGCCCTGCTGTTGCTGGCGGCGGCGCTGGGCGCGGCGCTGTTCCTGTGGGTCGAGGCACGGGTGGCGGCGCCGTTGGTTCATTTGCCGCTGCTGCGGGCGCCATTGATGAGTACCAGCCTACTGCTCAACGTGCTGGTGGCGATGGTGATGATGGCCACCCTGGTGGTCGGCCCGTTCTATCTGACAGACGCCCTGGGCCTGGCCCCGGCCAGCGTGGGCCTGGTGATGTCGGTGGGGCCGCTGATGGCCGCGTTCAGTGGGGTGCCGGCGGGCAAACTGGTTGACCGCTGGGGCGCGCTGGCGGTGCTGCGCCAGGGTTTATTCACCCTGGCCCTGGGCGCATTGGCCCTGGGCTGGCTGGCGCCGTGGCTGGGGGTGGTGGGTTACCTCGTGGCGTTGGCGATCCTGACGCCGGGCTATCAGTTGTTCCTCGCGGCCAACAACACGGCAGTCATGCAGGATGTGCCCGCCGCGCAACGTGGCGTGGTGTCGGGCCTGCTCAACCTGGCCCGCAACCTGGGCCTGCTGAGCGGCGCGTCACTGATGGGCACGGTATATGCCCTCACCGCACAGCACGGTGGCGCCGGCCAAGGCCTGCAATGGACCTTCACCGGCGCCACCGTGCTGTTGGGGCTGGGCTTGGCGCTGGCCTGGCGCCTGCGCCGGTAGGCGATCAGGCCTTGGTCGCCACGCCTTGTACCTGTGCCGAGGGCTGCGCCGGGGTGCGCAAGGTCCACAGCAGGTAGACGCCCACCAAACCGGCGGCCGAGAGCGACAACATCCCCGCCCGTGGGTCGGTGAACCAGATCTCCATGTTGGCCTTGAGCATCGGCGCGACGAAACCGCCGATGTTGCCCATGGAACCGATCAAGGCAATCCCTCCCGCCGCCGCCACGCCGCCCAGGTAACTGGTGGGCAGGGTCCAGAACAGCGGTTGCACGGTGACGAACCCCGCCGCCGCAAAGCAGAACGCCAACAGCACCGGGCCGAAGCTGTTGAGCAAAGCCGAGGCGGCAATGCCGATGGCGGCCAGGGCGAGCATGCACATGGCCATTTTCAGGTGCGAACCGTGGCGGTCGGCGTAGCGGGTAACGAAGTACATGGCGATGGCCGCGCACAGCCAGGGCACGGCAATCAGCATGCCCACCTTGAACCCCACCGTGGTGCCCAGCAGCTCGGCGATGCGCGTGGGCAGGTAGAAGATCACCCCGTAGACACTCACCTGCACGCTGAAGTAGATCAGGATGAACTTCATCACCCGGGTGTTGCGCAGCAGGTCCAGTAACGTTTTCGGGCCGTGGCTGACCTTGAGTTTGTCCTCGGCCTGCAACTCCAGGCTCAGCGCGGCTTTCTCCTGCGCGGTCAGCCAGTTAGCCTCCTCGGGCTTACTCTTGAGGTAGAACAGCGCGATGATCCCCACCACTACCGCGGCCAGGCCTTCGACCAGGAACATCCACTGCCAGTTGGTCAGGCCGAACATGTCGTGCATTTCCAGCAACCACCCCGACAGCGGGCTGCCGAGCATCAGCGCCAGTGGCAGGCCGAAGTAGTAGATGCCGATCGCCTGGCCACGGCGCTGGGCCGGGAACCAGTAGGTCAGGTAGAGGATCACGCCCGGAGAGAAGCCCGCCTCGGCCACGCCCAGCAGAAAGCGCAGCACGTAGAACGTGGTTTCGTCGCGGGTGAACATCATCGCCGCCGACACCAGGCCCCAGGTAATCATGATCCGGCTCAGCCAGACCCGCGCCCCAACCCGGTGCAGCATGAGGTTGCTGGGCACCTCGAAAATCGCATAGCCGATGAAGAAAATCCCCGCGCCGAGGGCGAACGCCGCGTTGCTCAAGCCGATATCGGCTTGCAGCGCGGCCTTGGCGAAGCCGACGTTGGAACGGTCGATCATCGCCAGGGCGAACATCAGGGCAAGGAATGGCAACAGCTTCCAGCGGCACTTGGCGAGGGCGCTTTCGATGGCGGCCAGGTGGTCTGATCGTGTCTTTTCTGGGGTCATGGTATGAGCCTTATTATTAGATTTTTCCGCTATCAGCAGCGCTGACCCCGGCACGCTAGTGCAGCCCACCGATAAATCCCAATGACATATTTTCAACCTTTGATATCGTTTCGTTATCAATGCCTCGGGGTGCCCTATGGAAAACGACGAAATATCCTACGCCAGCGTCAGCAAGTGGCTGAAAATCAAACACCTGCTGCTGATCGACACCCTGGCCCGGACCCGCAACATGCACACCACCGCCGAGCTGATGAACCTCACCCAACCGGCCATCAGCAAAATGCTGCGCGACATCGAGCGGCTACTGGGCTTTGCCTTGTTCGAGCGCCAGACCCGCAGCATGGCCCTCACCGAACTGGGGGAATTCGTGGTGCGCTTTGCCCGTATGACGTTGCACGACACCCAGTCGTTCGTCGACCAACTGAACAAAGTGCGCAAGGGCGGCCACGGCCATTTGAAGATCGGCGCGATCTTCGCCGCCACCTCGGTGGTGCTGCCCGAAGCCATCACCCGCATCAAGCGCGAGCGGCCACGGTTGTCCATCGAAGTGATCGAACAAACCAGCAACCAGTTGCTGGAGATGCTGGAACACAAAAAACTCGACCTGATAATCGCCCGCTTCACCGACGAGCGTTACCAGACCCCTTACGACTTCCGCCCCCTGGGCCACGAACCGTTCTGCCTGGTGGTCAACCGCGAACACCCGCTGGCGCGTTTCGACACGGTGGCCATCGCGCAACTGAGCGACTGGCCGTGGGTCATGTACCCCTTCAACGCGCCCCTGCGCCGGCAAATGGACGCCGCCTTCGCCCGCTTCAACCTGCCCACCCCCACCGACACGGTGGAAACCATCTCCATGCCCACCTTCCTGCACCTGCTGCAATCGGGCCCGATGCTGGCCATGCTCCCCGAGTCGATGGTGCAACCCCAGGTGCAAAGCGGCTTGCTCAAGGTCCTCGACACCCCCTTCAAGGTCGAACCCCAGGACTACGGCATCATCACCCGCAAAGACGAACTGCCCAGCGAAGCGGCGCGGGTATTTGTCGAGATCCTGGTGGCGTTTGCGCGGGAGCGGGAGGGGCAAATGGGTTAACGGGTCAGCTGCAGGGCAGTAGGCGGGTTCACCCCAGGCTATCGCCCCTCACGGCTGGCGCTCGCTGCGGTCATGAATTGTCGTAGGCCGATTCCCACCAATCGCGTCCGTTTGGTCTGATTTCGCGCAATAAATTGCCTCGCTAGCATCGCGTTTTGTCCTGCGCGAGTGCGTGCCATGCCGCCATCCTCTCCCCCAGAACCCACTGTCCCCGCCGACAACATGCGCGTCGCCCTGGCGTACATCACCGGTGCCCCGGAAAAACTCTTCGACGCCAGTGTCGATACCGCCCTCTGGGTGTGGGAGGCGATCCAGGGGGACTTCAACCAAGACCGCAGCACCGGGCAAATCGCCTTCGACGCGGCGGTTTCCATGGTGCCCTTGGTGGACCAGGTCTGCGACATGCGCGATTTGGTCGCCAACTGCCGCGAACTGCAAAAAGACCACAGCAACACCTGGGCCTGGGTCGGCCTGTGCCTGACCCTGATCGGCCTGTTTCCGGTGCTCGGTTCCCTGGCCAAGGGTGTGCTGAAAATCTTCTTCCTGTTCATCCGCCGCTCGGGCGGCCATGCCGTGGAGCAGGCCGTGGACGAGGCGATGACCTGGGTCATTACCTTGCTGCGCAAAAAGGAAGTGTTGAAGTACTGGCGTGGCATGAAATGGGGCCAGGTGTTCAAGGAACTGGCTGACGCCATCAAGAAGGTGCGCAACCAGATAGACGTCTTGAGGTTGCTGCACGCCTTCGACCGGGGCATTGCCCTGCTCAACACTTTGCTGGGCAAAGTCAAATACGTCCCTGGGGCCGCCGCCAAGGCCGAGCAAACCCTGAACATGGTCAAGGCCGTGCGTTTGCAAGCCAATGCCCATATCGGCAAAGCCCTGCAACCGATACGCGACGCCCTCGACATCGTGATCCGCCGGCTGGAAATGGAACACCTGATGCAGCATCGGGCGATCTTGAACACGGTGAATGTGCACTTTCACGGCGGATTGCCCGAGGCGCGGGCGGTGAAATTGATGCGGGATGCGAAGCCGTTGCCGGGGTGGTTGAGTCGGGGGAAGCCGAGGGAGTTGAAGCCGCTGGATTTAGAGGAGGGCATCAAGATCGTCAACAAAGAAGTGGCAAGGGGTTTTCCAAATCTTGAAGAGAAACACATCGTGAGTTTTGCCAAGGGCTTGGAGGCGGCTGAACTCAAAGGCCCCCTACGCCTTTACCGGATCATAGGCCCCGGCAGTGTCGCCGGCGCCCAGGACTGGGTCACGGAAGCCGTGTTCAAGCAAATCATGGATTCAGCCAACCCCAAGTCTGCCTGGCGCAAGTACCTGGCGGTGTGGCCGGACTGGAACGTCAATGGCCAGTTCGTGGTGTACGAACTCAAGGCCGGGGAAACCCTCAAGGTCTGGAAAGGCCCTGCGGCGTCCCAAGTCAAGGATGGGGAAATGGAACTAGGTGACCGCTATCTGGAAGGCGGCTGGGAGCAAATCAAGTTCGATTCCAAGTTCATCCGTAATAGCGCCGGCGAAAGTACCGCTGAAGCCTTCGACACCCTGACCTACTACCGCGTGGATCGCCAGACCGGTCGCATGGAACCTGCCCCGGACATGAACTACGAGCGTTACAAGAACCTGTCGCCACAAGAACAGGAGTTCTATGAGTGCCTGCGTGAAAAAATCAATCACCCCGCCATCAGCGGCCCCTTTGATACCACCTGGGGCATGACCGACTTTGATACCCAACTTAATAACGTGCGCCTCGGCCTGCCCAACTTACCCGGCCAAGTA
Source organism: Pseudomonas sp. MF08817 (assembly GCF_059862705.1). Lineage (NCBI taxonomy): Bacteria > Pseudomonadati > Pseudomonadota > Gammaproteobacteria > Pseudomonadales > Pseudomonadaceae > Pseudomonas > Pseudomonas sp. MF08817. Next base: position 81,561 of record NZ_JCBCUY010000003.1, on the reverse strand, counting down.
ACGGAGTTTAAAAAATGAATCCGCTTTATCCGATGACCCCAACTTATCACCTGTCGCTTTGGCAAAAACGCCAGGCAGCAATGCTCTATTACTACTCGTCGCAAAGTTACTTGGACGCGTTGTTGCCGAAGATCGAAGAGTTGATCGTCATGGCCGAGATGCTTTTAGAACGCCGTTCGATTCTCGACCCCCTGATGGTCAGCGAACGCTGGGGTGTACGCGATACCGCAGCCAACTGGAGCACCGGCGGTTTTCCAGCCTTGATTGCCTATCGGCAAAGCACAATGTGGCATATGGCCAAACGCGCCGACCAGTGCTACGGCATCACAGGAACCTACCAATGTGCCCATATGCTGGGTGAGTTTTCAATGCAATGGGCTACTGCAGAGCAGGAGGCAGAGTTCCGCGATAGAGCAAGACAGGTGTTCAGGTACGGTTTCAAAATTGACGGCATCATGCGCCAAAGTTGGCGCGATAGTACCTTTTGGTTCGCTTGGGAAGAAGCCAAGGCGTATTTTCCTCGCCTGCCAAAATTGAAAGTTCATATGGATATCGAAGGAGAAACCGGGAAAATTCCGCCACGTACCGGCGTTTATATACCTCAGGACGATCCATATGGAGCTTTGCAATTTGCGTGGACCGGTGGGGGGGAAGGGATGTTTGAACCACTCAAAGAGTGTCCAACGTTTAACGACCTAGGCCTTGATGTGTTGAAAACAGTTGGCCGAGCAGGTTTGTGGGGAGACGATGATGCTTTGATGAAGTTCATGCAGCAACCTCGTTACGCGAACATCTTTCCCCACCCTAAAGATCCGGCTTACTACCAAGTAATGAACAAAGCCTTCACCGAACGCCCCTGCAAGTGGTGCTTCGTCGAACTTCTCGAAGGCGAGTTTGAAGACAGCGACCCCGACGCCATGGCCGACGCGCCCGGCAGCGAGCCGCAGCACCCGCCGCGCAAAGCCAGCGGTGAGCCTTGCCCCCACGCCGGTTGGTGGTTCAGCCCCGCCCGTGAAGGTTCGCGGCAGTATTTCCGTGATGGCGCAATTTTTCCCAAACTGGAAGGCGACTACGGCTACACCTTCTGGCTCTGGAGCCCGGACCAGTCCAGGCCAACACTTTGACTGCTCACAGGCGATAGTCCTTGAACAACTCCTCCTTGATGATAAGTAGCGCGTCTTCGTAGTAACGCTCACCCCGGGCCTCGCTTAGTGGCACCGAGCGCACGCTGGGCGGGGCGCCTTTGGGCAGGTGTTCGCAGGTGAGGAAAAACTGTGCGGTGACGGGTTCGAATTCCAGGTAGTAGAACAGCTCGCGACCTTCTTTATTCCAGTAACCGATTTCTCTACGCATCGAAGCCTCCGGGCCCAGGTTGAACGCGGGTGATCGTGCGGGCTTCAGCTTCGCCTGTCCAGGCCGATAGGTTGGGCGACCGCACGCCTTTACCCAGGAGACGCCCTTTTGCGAACCGCCCTTGTTGCCCTGCCCTTCGCCGCCGCGCTGTTCAGCAGCCCGACCCAGGCCGCCGAGCCTTTTGCCCTGTACGACGTGACGCTGGGCAGCGGCTTCAATGAAGCCGCCGCTCACCTGCAAAACCTTTGCCCCCGTGGCTGCCCGGCGTACACCAGCCAGAACGCCACCGGCATTGCGGAGCTGCAGGTATTCATCAAGTTCGCCACGGTGTATTTCTCCAACACACGGCGTACTGAAGTGGACCGCGCCAAGCCCTATGAGGCGGTCATCATCACCACCGGGCCGGGCAAGAAAGTCATCTCCATCACCGGCGAGGTGTACAGCGACCCGCTGACGGCGCGCACCTACGCCGACAAAATGGCCGCCCGCGCGCCGATGCCGTTGCAGGCGTTCAGCGAGATGAACAAAGACACGCGCATCGACCTGCGCGCCGATGCCAGCACCGACCACGCCCTCAACCTCTACGCCCCCTACCTGCGCGGCCAGCGCATGCAGATCAGCCATTGGCAAACGCGCCCGGGCACCGCCATCGCCCGGGTGATGCTGATGGATTTCGACGCCATGAGGCAGTTGGAAGCGAGCAACCCCCAGGCCTTTGCGCAGCTGCGCAAGGCCCACCATTTACCGATGCGCCGCCATGGCACTGAGGGCCTGGCGCCCCGTGTCGGCAGTTCCCTGGAGTTGAGCCGCGCCCCGGGCTATCCCTCTGCGGCGGGCACGCCCGTGACCAAGCTGGTAGACGGCCGCGACAGCCTCAAGGTGGTCGCCGAGCAGACCGAGGGGCCGAACAAGGCGCCGAGCCAGCTTATGGTCAATGGCGTGGTAGTGGCCAAGGCTGCGCTGTTCGATGACGGCATGACGTTCGAGGGCGTGCAAAAACTCGACCAGGCCCCGGGCCTGTACCGGGTGCACGCCAGTTGGTTCGGTAACGGTTGCAGCGCCCAGCAGGAACTGCTGCTCAACGTCACCGACGGCAAGGGCTATTTGTCCGAACCCTTTGGCCGTTGCAACACTCTATTGACGGTCAACAACGGCGCGTACTACTTCAGCTATGAGGCTGACGAGTACGAATCGGCTACCACCCTGGTCGTCCAATGACGGTATAAGGGTAGGTGGCGTCCGTGCCAGAGCTGTCTAGGCTTAAGCCAGGCATCCCGCACGGGGCCCCATGCCAGTCACCGGCTCTTTCTGTTCAAGAGGTTGCTGCTCGTTCGCGGCGCGGCCACCTCGTTTTCTGGAATCCCTGCATGACCCAACGACACGTCATCAACGCCTCGGTTAGCCCCAAAGGCAGCCTCGAAACCCTGTCCCAGCGCGAAGTGCAGCAACTGAGCGAAGCCGGATCGGGCAGCATCTACACCCTCTTTCGCCAATGCGCCCTGGCCATCCTCAACACTGGCGCCCACGTCGATAACGCCAAGACCATCCTTGAGGCGTACCACGACTTCGAAGTGCGCATCCACCAGCAGGACCGCGGCGTGCGCCTGGAATTGCTCAACGCCCCCGCCGACGCGTTCGTCGATGGCGAAATGATAGCCAGCACCCGCGAGATGCTGTTCAGCGCCCTGCGCGACATCGTCTACACCGAAAACGAACTGGACAGCCAGCGCATCGACCTGAGCAGTTCCCAGGGCATCACCGACTACGTTTTCCACCTGCTGCGCAACGCCCGCACCCTGCGCCCGGGCGTGGAGCCGAAAATCGTCGTGTGCTGGGGCGGGCACTCCATCAGCACCGAGGAATACCAGTACACCAAAAAAGTCGGCCATGAACTGGGCCTGCGCAGCCAGGACATCTGCACCGGGTGCGGCCCCGGCGTGATGAAAGGGCCGATGAAGGGCGCGACCATTTCCCACGCCAAGCAGCGCATCAGCGGCGGGCGCTACCTGGGCCTGACCGAGCCGGGCATCATCGCCGCCGAAGCGCCGAACCCCATCGTCAACGAACTGGTGATCCTGCCCGATATCGAAAAACGCCTGGAAGCCTTCGTGCGCGTGGGCCACGGCATCATCATCTTCCCCGGCGGCGCCGGCACCGCTGAAGAATTCCTGTACCTGTTGGGCATCCTGATGCACCCGGACAACGCCGGCCTGCCCTTCCCCGTGGTTCTCACCGGGCCGCAAAGCGCCGCGCCGTACCTGGAGCAGTTGCACGCCTTCGTCGGCGCCACCCTGGGCGAAGCGGCCCAGGCCCATTACCAGATCATCATCGACGACCCGGCCCAGGTGGCGCGGGAGATGGTCCAGGGGCTCAAGGCCGTCAAGCAGTTCCGTCGCGAACGCAACGACGCCTTCCACTTCAACTGGTTGCTGAAGATCGACGAAGGCTTCCAACGCCCCTTCGACCCGACCCACGCCAACATGGCGGCCCTGCAACTCAACCACCAGTTGCCACCCCATGAGCTGGCGGCGAACCTGCGGCGGGCGTTCTCCGGCATCGTCGCCGGCAACGTCAAGGACAAGGGCATCCGCCTGATCGAAGAACACGGCCCCTACGAAATCCACGGCGACGCGGCGATCATGGGGCCGCTGGATCAACTGCTCAACGCCTTCGTCGCCCAGCACCGGATGAAACTCCCCGGCGGCGCGGCCTATGTGCCGTGCTACCGCGTGGTGACCTGAGGCGTCACAGCGCGTCGATGTGCCGGTAGTCCAGGCCCAGGCCTTGCGCCAGGGCTTGGGCGCGGCCCAGCAGGATCGGGCCGCGTTCAATGTCCACCAACAGCCCCGGGCAATCGAGCCGGGGCAGCCCCTGCCAATCCTTGACCCGACCGTCGGTCAACAGCAATAGGCGTTGCCGCTGCGCCGGCAGGCGTTTGCGCCGCACTGCCAGCCATTGCCCGGCCTCGGCCAGCGCCGCCAACAACGGCGTACCACCCGCCGCCCCCAACGCCTGCAACCAGCCCTGCAACCCGGCACTGGCCTTGAGCCCTTGCACCTGCCAGTGCGGCGCGGCACCGCTGGCCGTCAGTAGCGCCAAACGCGCCCGTTGCCGGTAAGCCTCATCGAACACCTGGGCCAACAGCCCCTTGGCATCGCTCAAGGCCTGATGGCGACGGGTGGAGGCCGAGGCGTCGACGATCACCAGCCACACCTCATGGGGCGCACGGCTGCGGGCCTGATACAGCAAATCGGCGCGGCTGCGTGGGCGGCCCTTGAGCAAGGTGCCCGGCCAGTTGACCGTGCCGCTTTGCGCGCTGCGGCTGCGCCCTTGGCGGCCCTGATCCAGCAGCCCGGCGCGGGGCTTGGCATCCGCCCCCGCGTCAGGTCGGGGGCGGATGCCTAGGGCTTTTTTGGCCAGCTCGGCACCTCACGGCGCGCGCCCACCGGCACAGCCTGGGCAGGCATTTCGCCCCACTGGCCCTGGGCGGACGACGCGGGTGTTGGTGCGCCCGAGGCCGGCGGTGGGCTGGCTGCGGGCGGGGTGCTGGCGGCCGGGTCGCGGCGGCGGTGGCGCAGGGCAAAGTCGGCCACTGCGTCAATATCCACGCCCTCAATGGCCGTCGCCCCGCGCCACGCCGCGTGGGCCCGGGCCGCGCGCAGCCACACCAGGTCAGCACGCATACCATCCACCCCGGCGGCAAAACAGCCCTCGGTGATGTGCGCCAGCGCCGCGTCGTCCAGGGGGATCTGCGCCAGCGCCGCGCGGGCCTGTTGGCAGCGTTGGCGCAAGGCTTGTTGCGCGCTTTCCCACTCGGCGCAGAAGCCTTGCGGGTCGCTGTCGAACGCCAGGCGTCGGCGGATGATCTGCCCACGCTCGGCCGGGAGCGGTTGGCCGCTGAGGGCGACGTTAAGGCCGAAACGGTCGAGCAATTGCGGACGCAACTCGCCCTCCTCCGGGTTCATGGTGCCGATCAGCACGAAGCGCGCCGCATGCCGGTGGGAGATGCCGTCGCGCTCGACCAGGTTGGTGCCGCTGGCCGCCACGTCCAGCAGCAGGTCGACCAAATGGTCAGGCAGCAGGTTGACTTCATCCACATACAACACACCGCCATCGGCCTTGGCCAACACCCCCGGGGAGAACCGCGCCCGGCCCTCGGCCAGGGCGGCATCGAGGTCGAGGGTGCCTACCAGGCGTTCTTCGGTGGCGCCCAGGGGCAAGGTAACGAACGGGCCACCGGCCAACAGGTCCGCCAGGCCCCGGGCCAGGGTGGACTTGGCCATGCCCCGCGGGCCTTCGATCAATACCCCGCCGATCTGCGGGTCGATGGCCGTCAGGCACAGCGCCAGTTTCAACGCATCGGCCCCGACCACGGCGGCGAGGGGGTAATGGGGGGTGTCGGTCATGTCAGGCGTCTCGTGGAGGGGTCGTTTTTTTGTACAACGCAAAACTCTTGTGGGAGTGGGGCATCCTCAGAAGAGGAGGCATTCCCAGAGGGCAAGCCGATAGGCGCGGGTTTCATTGGCTCAGCCCTCTTCTTCGATATCCAGCAGCATTTGCTCCAGAGCCTCGCGATAGGCCCCTGGCTCCTGCCATAAGCCGCGTTGCTGGGCTTCGAGCAGGCGTTCGGTCATGTCCCGCAGGGCATGGGGGTTGTGCTGGCGGACGAAGTCGCGGGTGTCCGGGTCCAGCAGGTAGGCCTCGGCCAGCAAGGCGTATTGATGGTCGTCGATCAGCCCCGAAGTGGCGTCGAAGGCGAACAGGTTGTCGAGGGTCGCCGCCATCTCGAATGCGCCTTTGTAGCCGTGGCGCTTGACCCCGTCGAGCCATTTGGGGTTGGCCGCCCGGGCGCGGATCACCCGGTTCAGCTCTTCTTTCAAGGTGCGCACGCGCGGCCGGTCGGGTTGGCTGTGGTCGCCGTGGTAGCTCGCCGCCGGGGCGCCGCCGAGGGTTTCGACCGCCGCGAGCATGCCGCCCTGGAACTGGTAGTAGTCGTTGGAATCGAGCAGGTCATGTTCGCGGTTGTCCTGGTTTTGCACCACGGCCTGCACTTGGCTCAAGCGCTGGGCGAACTGGCTGCGGGCGGCGGTGCCCTCGTCGGCACCGCCATAGGCGTAGCCGCCCCAGTTGAGGTAGACCTCGGCCAGGTCGGCGCGGGTTTGCCACAGCCGCCCGTCGATGGCGCCCTGCACGCCCGCGCCATAGGCCCCGGGTTTGGCGCCGAAGATCCGCCAACCGGCCTGGCGCGCCGCCGCGTCCGGCGCGGTGCCCGCCGCCAGCAACGCCGCGCGTTCATCGCGCACTTTGGCCGCCAGGGGGTTGAGGTCGTCCGGCTCGTCCAGCGCGGCCACCGCTTGCACCGCCGCGTCGAACAGACGGATCAGGTTGGCGAAGGCATCGCGAAAGAACCCCGACACCCGCAACGTCACGTCCACCCGGGGCCGGTCCAGCAGGCTCAGGGGCAGGATCTCGAAGTCATCGACCCGTTGGCTGCCGGTGGCCCACACCGGGCGCACGCCCAGCAGGGCCATGGCCTGGGCGATGTCGTCGCCGCCGGTGCGCATGGTGGCGGTGCCCCACACTGAGAGGCCGAGTTGGCGCAAATGGTCGCCGTGGTCTTGCAGGTGCCGCTCCAGGATCAGGTTGGCCGAGGCAAAACCGATGCGCCACGCAGTGGTGGTGGGCAGGTTACGCACGTCCACCGAGAAAAAATTGCGCCCGGTGGGCAGCACGTCGAGGCGGCCCCGGCTCGGCGCGCCGCTGGGCCCGGCCGGCACGAACCGCCCGCCCAGGGCCGCGAGCAAGCCATTCATCTCGGCCGGGCCGCAGGCGTCCAGGCGCGGCGCGACCACCTCGCGCAGGTGCGCCAGGATTGCGTTGACCTCCAGCCACGGCTCCCCGGCAAACGGCGCGTCGGCCACAGCCAGGGCCTGTTCCACCACGGCCAGGGCGAACAACTCGAGGCGCTCGCGGGTGTCGCCCGCGGTGCGCCAGGGCTCGTGGCTGGCACCTTGCAACTCAACCGGGCGCGGCCCGTTCCAGGGCTCGCCTAAATTGCAGTCCAGGGGATCAAAACCCAGGGCCAGGGCCTTGGCCAGCGCCCGCAGCAAACTCGACTGAGCGCCGCGGCCGTCGCCCCGGGGGATGCGCAGCAGCGCCAGCAAGGTGTCCAGGCGCAGGCGCCCGGCGGGGGATTCGCCGAACACGTGCAGGCCATCGCGGATCTGCGATTCCTTGAGGTCGCACAGGTAGGTGTCCAAACGCGGCAGCCAGATCGCCGCGTCGGCCTCGCTGTCCAGCGCAGCGTCCAGTTGCAGCTCGCGGTCGATGTGGGTGTCGCGCACCAGGGCGAGGATGTCTTTTTGCAGCTCGCGGGCACGGCGCGGGTCGAGCAATTGGGCGTCGTAGTATTCGTCGGCCAGGCGTTCGAGGTCGCGCAGTGGGCCGTAGGTTTCGGCGCGGGTCAAAGGCGGCATCAAGTGGTCGATGATGACCGCTTGGGTGCGGCGCTTGGCCTGGGCGCCCTCGCCCGGGTCATTGACGATAAAGGGGTAGATGTTCGGCAGCGGCCCCAGCAGCGCATCCGGCCAGCACTCAGGCGAGAGGCCCACACCCTTGCCCGGCAGCCATTCCAGGTTGCCGTGCTTGCCGACGTGGATCACGGCGTGGGCACCGTAGGTATGGCGCAGCCAGAAGTAGAACGCCAGATAACCATGGGGCGGCACCAGGTCCGGGTCGTGGTAGACCGCGCTGGGGTCCACTTGGTAACCGCGCGCCGGTTGAATGCCGACAAAGGTCAGGCCCAGGCGCAGGCCGGCGATCATCAGGCGCCCGGCGCGGTGCATGGGGTCCTGCTCGGGGGCGCCCCAGCGGGCCAACACGGCCTGCTGGTTGGCCGCCGGCAGGGCCTGGAACAGGGCCTGATAGGCGTCCAGCGCCAGGCTTTGCTGGCATGGGCGCAGGTCGAGGCTGTCGAGGTCGTTGCTGACCCCGCCGAGCAACGCCTGAATCAGCGCCGTACCGCTGGCCGGCAGCTCCGCGGGCAGCGGATAACCTTGCGCGTGCAGGGCCCGCAGGATATTCAGCGCCGCCGCCGGGGTGTCCAGGCCCACGCCGTTGCCGATGCGCCCATCGCGGGTCGGGTAGTTGGCCAGGATCAAAGCGACGCGTTTGTCGCCGTTACCCAGGCGCGCCAGGTCCACCCAGCGCCGCGCCAGTTCGGCGACAAAATCCATGCGCTCGGGCTGGGCGCGGTAGCAGACCACATCGGATTGGCTGCGCTCGCTGCGCCAGGCCAGGTCCTTGAAGCTGATGGGGCGGCTGATGATGCGCCCGTCGAGTTCCGGCAAGGCGATGTGCATTGCCAGGTCTCGCGGCCCCAGGCCCTGCTCGCTGGCGCGCCACCCGGGCTCGTTGTCCTGGGCGCAAATGGCCTGGATCACCGGGATATCGCGGCGAAACGGGCGTAAATGGGGGGCTTCGGGGCTCGATTGAGCGAACCCGGTGGTGTTGAGGATCACCGCGGCTGCGGCCTCGTCCAACCAACCTTCCACTGCCGCCAGGCAACCGGGCTCCTTGAGGCTGGCCACCGCGATGGGTAAGGGGTTGAGGCCCGCCGCCTGCAAGCGCTGGCAGAACACATCGATGAACCCGGTGTTCGCCGCTTGCAAGTGGGAGCGGTAGAACAGCACCGCCGCCACGGCTTGCCCGGGCTGCCAGTCGGTATGCCATTGGCTTAGGCTGGCGTGGCCATGGCGAGGGTGGTAGATGGCGCTGCGCGGCAGCACCTGGGGCTCGCCCCACGAATAGTCGCGGCCCAGCCAGCCACTGGCCAGGCAGCGGTAGAAATCCAGGGCATTGCCCAAACCGCCCTGGCGCAAAAACTGCCACAGGCGATCGCGCTCGGGCGCGGCCACGGTGCTCAGGTCGCTCAGCTCCGGGTCGGGGCGGTCGTCCCCCGGCACCAGAATCAGTTGCACGCCGCGCTCGGCCAGTTGCACCAGGCGTTCGATGCCGTAGCGCCAATAGCCGATGCCGCCGTGCAGGGATATCAGGATGACCTTGGCGTGTTGCAGCACCTGCTCGACGTAGAGGTCCACCGAGGCGTGGTTCTGCACCTGCATCGGGTTGGCCAGGCGCAGGCTGGGGTAATCCTCGGGCAGTTGCCGGGCGGCTTCGGCCAGCAGTGCCAAGCTGGAATCGCCGCTGCACAGGACCACCAGTTCGGCGGGGGTTTGCCCCAGGTCGGCGATGTTGTCATCGGCGACGAAACCACCGGGTTGGGTCCTGAGCAGGTGCATGGGTCAGGCGCCGAGAGCGGCGCGCAGTTGCGCTTCGAGTTGGGCGGCATCCAGGTCTTGGCCGATCAACACCAGGTGGGTGGTGCGCGGCTCGTCGCTGCGCCAGGCGCGGTCGAAGTGCTTGTCGAAACGGCTGCCCACGCCCTGGATCAGCAAACGCATCGGCTTGCCCGGGATGGCGGCAAAACCCTTGACCCGCAAGATGCCGTGCTTGACCACCAACTCGTTAAGGGCGGCCAGCAGCAAGCTTTCGTCGGCCTGGGGCAGCTCGATGGAAATGGAGTCGAACGCGTCGTGATCGTGGTCATCTTCGCCGCCATCGCCGTGATGGTGGTCGTGGTGGCTGTGGCGCCCGTCGATGTGCTCTTCGGAACCGGCGCCCAGGCCGATCAGCACGTCCAGGGGCACGCGACCGCTGCTGGCTTCGATGATCTTCACCGCCGGCGGCAGTTCTTCGGCCACTTCCTGGCGCACGCGCTCCAGGTCTTGCGGGGCGATCAGGTCGGTTTTATTGAGGATCACCAGGTCGGCGCTGGCCAATTGGTCGGCGAACAACTCGTGCAACGGCGACTCGTGGTCCAGGTTGGGGTCGAGTTTGCGCTGGGCGTCCACCTGGTCGGGGAAAGCGGCAAAGGTGCCGGCGGCCACGGCCGGGCTGTCAACCACGGTAATCACCGCATCGACGGTGCAGGCGCTGCGGATTTCCGGCCACTGGAAGGCTTGCACCAACGGTTTGGGCAGGGCCAGGCCGGAGGTTTCGATGAGGATGTGGTCCAGATCGGCGCGGCGCGCCACCAGTTCGCGCATCACCGGGAAGAACTCTTCCTGCACCGTGCAGCACAGGCAGCCGTTGGCCAGTTCATAGACGCGGCCGTTGGCTTCTTCTTCGGTGCAGCCGATGGCGCACTGCTTGAGGATTTCGCCGTCGATGCCCAGCTCGCCGAACTCATTGACGATCACCGCGATACGCCGGCCCTGGGCGTTGTCGAGCATGTGGCGCAGCAAGGTGGTTTTGCCCGAACCGAGGAACCCGGTGACGATGGTGACGGGGAGTTTGGCCAGTGTTTTCATCGGATGCCCTTTGGCAAAGGGGGCGGGCATACGGGACGGCTGGCCGGGCGCGGGGGGCGCCAAGGCAGATTTCGCCACCGGATCACCCCGCCCGGTTGAATGTGAGAATCAGTGACGAGGCAGGTCTCCTGGCTGACGGTGGGCCAGTCCTTGGACTGGCATTCGCTGCGCCTTCCCGCTTGGCCCGAAGGCATCAGCAGTGGCGTGGCAGCGAACAGCACCGTTCACAGTTGCGGGGGCAGCCGCGGCATTGACCGCGTTCCCTTCTTAGCTTCGGCACGGGCCGAAGAACCTCGAACGCGCAAGGCTACGCAGTGCGTAGGGGCGGGTCAATGCCGGGCGCCTCGGGCATTTGACGCCCCGCCCTCGCCCATGCTCTCCTACGCACCTTGTTACAGGTGCCCTTGACAGGGTGAAACGGGAAACCGGTGGATCATGTGCTTTACTCAAGCCCTTGATGAATCCGGTGCTGCCCCCGCAACGGTAAGCGAGAGAGGAATCACAGCCACTGTGCCAACCGGCATGGGAAGGCGATTCCAGCAGGCCACGGCGCAAGCCCGGCCCCTCGCAAGCCCGGAGACCGGCCAGTGACACGACAGTGCGCCCCCACGGCCACTTTCACCCAACAAACCCGCGGTGGGCGGGCGCTGTCTGAAGCCCTGCGGGCCCGCCTCGCAGGGGTTTGCATGCGCTCGATCCGCCCTGACACCACAAAGGGAAGCGCCATGTCGATCATCAGCAGCACTCGCCATACCGGCACCGCCAGCAGCACCGCCACCTTGAGCCAACGCCTCACTGCCGCCATCGGCGCGTCGATTTTGGGCGCGTGCCTGGTGTATTTCGCCGGGTTCTCCCACATCGAAGCGGTGCACAACGCCGCCCACGATACCCGCCACAGCGCCGCGTTCCCGTGCCATTGAGACCTGCCGCCATGATTAAGCGCATCGCCCAAACCGCAGGTTTCACCGGCCTGCTGGCCGCCCTGCTGCTGACCCTGCTGCAAAGCTTCTGGGTCGCGCCGTTGATCCTCCAGGCCGAAACCTATGAAAGCGCCCCGGCGGCCCAGGCCCATGAACACGCCGACAGTGCCGGCGCCGCCCACAGCCACGACGCCGAGGCCTGGGAGCCCGAAGACGGCTGGCAGCGCGTGCTGTCCACCACCGGCGGCAACCTGGTGGTGGCAGTCGGTTTCGCCCTGATGCTGGCCGGGCTCTACACCCTGCGCGCGCCCAACAGCACCGTGCAAGGCTTGTTCTGGGGCCTGGCCGGTTATGCGACTTTCTGCCTGGCGCCGACCCTGGGCCTGCCACCGGAATTGCCGGGCACCGCTGCCGCCGACCTGGCGCAACGGCAGATGTGGTGGGTCGGCACCGCCGCGTCCACTGCCGCGGGCATCGCCCTGGTGGTGTTCGGCAGGCACTGGGCGCTGAAAATCCTCGGCGCGGCGATCCTGGCCGTGCCACACGTGATCGGCGCGCCGCAGCCAGAAGTGCATTCGATGCTGGCCCCCGAAGCCCTCGAAGCGCAGTTCAAGATCGCCTCGCAACTGACCAATGCCGCGTTCTGGCTGGCCCTGGGCCTGATTAGCGCGTGGTTGTTCCGCCGCAAGGGTGGCGCCTCATACCCGGCGTGAGCCGCCCCAGCCCGGCGCCGATCCTGGTGATCGGCCTGGGCTGTCAGCGGGGCTGCCCCGCCAGCACGCTGCGCGCGTTGCTCGACCAGGCCCTGCAAGCCCACCGCATCGACCTGGACGCGGTGCAAGCCCTGGCCAGCATCGACCTCAAGCGCCACGAACCGGGTCTGCTGGAACTGGCGGCGCAATTGGGCTTGCCGTTGACCTGCTTCAGTAGCGTGGAACTGGCCACCTATCAAGATCAACTGAGCCATCAATCTCAGATCGCTTTCGAGCGCACCGGGTGCTACGGCATCGCCGAAAGCGCCGCCCTGGCCCTGGCCGAGCGCCTGGCGCAAGAGCCCTCCAGCCTGGTGATTCGTCGGCAGAAATACGCCCAGGCCACCTTTGCATTGGCGCGGGCCACGCAAAAGCGCCGATAATCGCCGCCCCGATCATGAGCAATCTTCATCTGCAAGCCTGCTCGCCCCCTCTTTTGCCTAGGACACCGCCATGACGGTCTACTTTATCGGTGCCGGCCCCGGCGACCCGGAACTCATCACCGTCAAGGGCCAGCGCCTGATCCGCCGTTGCCCACTGATTATCTACGCCGGCTCCCTGGTGCCCGCTGCGGTGCTCGAAGGCCATAACGCCGAACAGGTCATCAATAGCGCCGAACTGCACTTGGAACAGATCATCGAGCACATCAAGAGCGCCCACGGCAAAGGCCAGGACGTGGCCCGCGTGCACTCCGGCGACCCGAGCCTGTATGGCGCCATCGGCGAGCAGATCCGCTGCCTGCGGGAATTGGCCATCCCCTTTGAAATCATCCCCGGCGTCACCGCCACCGCCGCTTGCGCCGCGTTGCTGGGGGTGGAACTGACCCTGCCGGATGTGGCGCAAAGCGTGATCCTGACCCGCTACGCCGACAAAACCGCGATGCCGCCCGGTGAAACCTTCGCCAGCCTTGCCGCCCATGGCACCACCATGGCTGTGCACCTGGGAGTCAACCATCTGGAAAAAATCGTCGCGCAGCTGCTGCCCCACTACGGCGCCGACTGCCCCATCGCCGTGGTGCACCGTGCCAGTTGGCCGGATCAGGACTGGGTGCTCGGCACCCTCGACGACATCGTGGGCAAGGTCCAGGCCAAGGGTTTTCGGCGTACGGCGCTGATCCTGGTGGGCCGGGTGCTGGCCAGCGACAGCTTTGGCGAATCGTCCCTGTACCGGGCGGGGCATGCGCACCTCTATCGGCCGTAGGAAGGGCGCCACAAGCTGCAAGCTTTAAGCTTGTAACTGCGCTTTTTGGGCATAAAAAAACGGCGCTCACGGGCGCCGTTTTTGGTGTGCAGCGAACGCCTTTAGTAGTAGGCGTTTTCTTTCTGCGTGTGGTCGGTCACGTCGCGCACGCCCTTGAGCTCCGGGATGCGCTCGAGCAGGGTGCGCTCGATGCCTTCGCGCAGGGTCACGTCGGCCTGGCCGCAGCCTTGGCAACCGCCGCCGAACTTGAGCACCGCGATGCCGTCGTCGACGACGTCGATCAGGCTGACCTGGCCGCCATGGCTGGCCAGGCCTGGGTTGATTTCGGTTTGCAGGTAGTAGTTGATGCGCTCGTTGACCGGGCTGTCGGCGCTGACCATTGGCACCTTGGCGTTCGGCGCCTTGATCGTCAACTGGCCGCCCATGCGGTCAGTGGCGTAGTCGACGACCGCGTCATCCAGGAAGGCTTCGCTGAACGAATCGATGTAGGCGGTGAAGCTCTTGAGCCCCAGCGCGGTGTCTTCGGGTTTTTCTTCCCCGGGCTTGCAGTAGGCAATGCAGGTCTCGGCGTACTGGGTGCCGGGCTGGGTGATAAAGACGCGAATGCCGATGCCCGGGGTGTTCTGCTTGGACAGCAGATCAGCCAGGTAGTCGTGGGCGGCGTCGGTGATGGTAATGGCAGTCATAAAAACTCCTCGCAGGCGTGCGGGGAGTTTACGCCAATCAAGGCCTCGGACAAAGTCCTAGTATTTTTGTCGGAAACAGGAGGCGGCTGAGAGCCGCCAGCGGCAAGCTACAAACGTTGAACTTGCCGCTTGCCGCTCAAAGATTCCCATACCGATTCATATCCAAAACTCCCTCTTCCACCGGGTCTGTTTCCTGGATGTAGCGGCTCAGGTCGTGGAAGTACTGCCAGAACTGCGGATGGCTGCGGCGCACGCCCCAGCGTTCGACAATCTGCTCGAAGCGGTAGCGGTCGCGGGCGTTTTCCATCTGCTCGACGAAGGCCGGCACTTGCTCGGCCGGGATGTTGAACATGAAGTTGGGGTAGCTGCTCAGTACCCCCGGGTAGAGGGTCAGGGTGTCCAGGCCCGGTTGGTAGCGCATCGACTCACCCAGCAAAAACGCCACGTTGCTGTGGGCGCGGTTGCGCAGCAGGCTGTACACAGCGCGCGTGCCGTCGCGGGTTTCGATGCGCAGCATCGTCGCCTCGGGCAACTGGTCGATGACCTTGAGCCCCGCGGCCGGGCGCGACACCAAGCGGCTGAGGGCCTGTTCGGCATGTTGCAGCGCCGGGTCGATGTTGGGCCGCGAGCAGTAGGCGTTTTCGCAGCGGTTGATCGGGTCGGGGTTGGCATTGAGCTCGCCGTAGCGCGCCAACAATTGCTGGGCGAAGTCGCGCTTAGGGTCGCGGGCATCGAGTTTCAGGGCGCTGGCCTTGTCGTTATCGATGCTTTCGTAGTCGAGCCACATCTTGACCTTGCCACTGTTCTGGTACCAATCGTCGAGGTAGGCATCCCGGGAGTTGGCCGGCATCAGGCGCAGGAAATTCTGCTCGGCGCCGTTGCGGATCAGGTCGAAGTACAGGCGCGTCTGGGCCTGGTGGGAGACGTTGCCGAACACATCGAAATTGACCGCCAACTGATAGTAGGTGCGCTCCAGCAGCGGGAAATCGAACAGCCACAGCGTCTGCGGCACTTCACCGATCAGGCCTTTGGTCACCGAGGCGCTGTCGAAGTGACGGAAGATGCTCAGCAGCGCGTTGTCGTTGCCGGCCCACAGGCTCGACCAGCTCGGTGCCGGGGCGTCGGCGTAGGCGCCGCGGCGCAGGGCTTCGTATTCATTGCGCTTGTCGCGGTAGGCGTGCCACAGGCTCAGGACACTGCCGACGTCGTCGTTCTGCCCGGGCATGGCCAGCAGCGGCGTGGCGTGGCCACGGTAGTTGGGGTCGGTGATGTAGAGGTCGTGTTCGGGGGCCTGGAACAGCGCCCAGAAGTTATCGCGGATCACGTCCGTGGCGATCTGCCCCCGGCACACCGGGCCGCGAATAAAGGTGCGCACGAAGTATTCGGCGTTATCGAGCATGAACTGATAACGCGCCGCCGCAGGGATCGCCTCGAAGGTCTGGAACGGGTTCTCCCGCCGTGCCGGCCCGTAGCCCGGCAGCGCCGTGACCTGCCAGTTGCCGCTGTAGAACAGGGTTTTGATCCGCGCCAGTTTCGCCGCGCTCAGCGGGTAGGTGATGTGGGTCTTGTGCACGATCACCCCTTGCACCGGCCACAAGCGGTAGTACACCCGCGTGCCCGGGTCGTCGTTGGGGCGACGCGTGGCGATCAGGTCGATGGGTTGGCCGGGCGGCGTGCGCGAACGCACCCACTGAAAGAAATGCCCCGGCTCGCCGCCCTTGAAATACACATGGGCCAGGAACAGGTGCTCATACAACCAGCGCGCCACCAGGCTTTCCCGGGCGCCGGGGGCGTTGAGCAGGCTCTCCCATTGGATGATCTGCCCCGCTTCCTCGGCGGTGGGTGCCAAGGCCTGTTGGTCCAGGGGCGCGCCAGAGGCCAGCCAGCCTTGCAGGGTTTGGTATTGCGAGTCGCTCAGGCCGGTGACGGCCAGCGGCATGCCCTCCTTGGGGTGGGTGCTGGCGTAGGCGGCGAACTCCCCGGGCTGCGGGCACATGTTTTCGCGGTTCAGGCCCAGGACGATCTCTTCGGGCAACTTGGCGTTGGGCTGCAACGGCGCGCTGTGGCCCAGTTCCAGCATCCGCGCCATCAACCCGGCCTGGCTGCTTTGGGTGTCGAGCACCGAGGTAAACCCCTTGTCCTGCCACGCCGCTTTGCCGAAGGCGTCGTAGAACAAACGGGTAGGCATTTGCGCCTGGCTGCGCTCGCCGTTGTACACCGGCAGTTTCGTCGCGCCACGGGCCGCGCCCTCCGCGCTGCCCAGGTTGAGCTGGCAGGCGGCGTCGTTGCAGGCGTGGCAGGCCACGCACTTCTCGGTGAAGATCGGCTGCACGTCGCGGGTATAAGAAATGGCCGGCTCCGGACGTTGGGCCAGCGCCAGGGTGCTGAACAACACCAGCACAGCGCTGATGGCGAGGCGATACGGCATGTCACGGGTCCCGAAGATAAAAAAACGTCGCGATTCTACCGGGCCACGGCCCCGGCCAACATGAGCGATATTCATGCAAAAGCCGTTCATGATTAAAAAGCATGCCGGTTTGCTATGATCGCCGCTCTTTTGTGTTGGCCTTACCAGGTAGTCCTATGTCCGATCGCAGCGCTCGCCTCCAAGCTCTTCATCAAGCTCTCAAAGAGCGCATCCTGATTCTCGATGGTGGCATGGGCACGATGATCCAGAGCTACAAGCTCGAAGAGCAGGACTACCGTGGCAAGCGTTTCGCCGACTGGCCCAGCGACGTCAAGGGCAACAACGACCTCTTGGTGCTCAGCCGCCCGGACGTGATCGGCGCAATTGAAAAGGCCTACCTGGACGCCGGCGCCGACATCCTGGAAACCAACACTTTCAACGCCACCCAGGTGTCTCAGGCCGACTACGGCATGCAGGCCCTGGCCTACGAACTCAACGTAGAAGGCGCACGCCTGGCGCGTAAAGTGGCCGACGCCAAAACCCTGGAAACCCCCGACAAACCGCGCTTCGTCGCCGGCGTGCTGGGGCCTACCAGCCGCACCTGTTCGCTGTCGCCGGACGTGAACAACCCCGGTTATCGCAACGTCACCTTCGATGAACTGGTGGAAAACTACACCGAGGCCACCAAGGGCCTGATCGAGGGCGGCGCGGACCTGATCCTGATCGAGACGATCTTCGACACCCTCAACGCCAAGGCCGCGATCTTTGCCGTGCAAGGCGTGTATGAAGAGTTGGGCGTGGAGTTGCCGATCATGATTTCCGGGACCATCACCGATGCGTCCGGGCGCACCCTGTCGGGGCAGACCACCGAAGCCTTCTGGAACTCCGTCAGCCACGCCAAGCCGATTTCCGTGGGCCTGAACTGCGCCCTGGGTGCCAGCGAACTGCGCCCTTACCTCGAAGAACTGTCGAACAAGGCCAACACCCACGTTTCGGCCCACCCCAACGCCGGCCTGCCCAACGAATTCGGCGAGTACGACGAACTGCCGGCCGAAACGGCCAAGGTCATCGAGGAGTTCGCCCAGAGCGGCTTCCTCAACATCGTCGGCGGCTGCTGTGGCACCACCCCGGGGCACATCGAGGCCATCGCCAAAGCCGTAGCCGGCTACGCGCCGCGGGCCATCCCGGACATCCCCAAGGCTTGCCGCCTGTCGGGCCTGGAGCCGTTCACCATCGATCGCAGCTCGTTGTTCGTCAACGTCGGCGAACGCACCAACATCACCGGTTCCGCCCGTTTCGCCCGCCTGATCCGGGAAGACAACTACACTGAAGCACTGGAAGTAGCCCTGCAGCAGGTCGAGGCCGGCGCCCAGGTGATCGACATCAACATGGACGAGGGCATGCTGGACTCGAAGAAGGCCATGGTCACCTTCCTCAACCTGATTGCCGGCGAGCCGGACATCTCCCGCGTGCCGATCATGATCGACTCCTCCAAGTGGGAAGTGATCGAGGCCGGCCTCAAGTGCATCCAGGGCAAGGGCATCGTCAACTCCATCAGCATGAAAGAAGGCGTGGAGCAGTTCATCCACCACGCCAAACTGTGCAAGCGCTACGGCGCGGCGGTGGTGGTGATGGCCTTCGACGAAGCGGGCCAGGCCGACACCGAGGCACGCAAGAAAGAGATCTGCAAGCGCTCCTACGACATCCTGGTCAACGACGTCGGCTTTCCACCCGAAGACATCATCTTCGACCCGAACATCTTCGCCGTGGCCACCGGCATTGAAGAGCACAACAACTACGCCGTCGATTTCATCAACGCCTGCGCCTATATCCGCGACGAACTGCCCTACGCCCTGACCTCGGGCGGGGTGTCCAACGTGTCGTTCTCGTTCCGTGGCAACAACCCGGTGCGCGAGGCGATCCACTCGGTGTTCCTGCTGCACGCGATCCGCAACGGCCTGAGCATGGGCATCGTCAACGCCGGGCAACTGGAGATCTACGACCAGATCCCCGCTGAGCTGCGCGACGCGGTCGAAGACGTGGTGCTCAACCGCACCCCCGAGGGCACCGACGCCCTACTGGCCATCGCCGACAAATACAAGGGCGACGGCAGCGTCAAGGAAGCGGAAACCGAAGAATGGCGCGGCTGGGACGTCAACAAGCGCCTGGAACATGCGCTGGTCAAGGGCATCACCACCCACATCGTCGAAGACACCGAAGAGTCGCGCCAATCCTTCAAGCGCCCGATCGAAGTGATCGAAGGCCCGCTGATGTCGGGCATGAACATCGTCGGCGACCTGTTCGGCGCCGGCAAAATGTTCCTGCCCCAAGTGGTGAAATCGGCGCGGGTGATGAAGCAGGCCGTGGCCCACCTGATCCCGTTCATCGAGCTAGAAAAAGGCGACAAACCCGAAGCCAAGGGCAAGATCCTGATGGCCACGGTCAAGGGCGACGTGCACGACATCGGCAAGAACATCGTCGGCGTGGTGCTAGGTTGCAACGGCTACGACATCGTCGACCTGGGCGTGATGGTGCCGGCGGAAAAAATCCTGCAAGTGGCCAAGGAACAGAAGTGCGACATCATCGGCCTCTCCGGCCTGATTACGCCGTCGCTGGATGAGATGGTCCACGTCGCCCGCGAGATGCAGCGCCAGGACTTCCACCTGCCGCTGATGATCGGTGGCGCCACCACCTCCAAGGCCCACACGGCGGTGAAGATCGAACCCAAGTACAGCAATGACGCGGTGATCTACGTCACCGACGCCTCCCGCGCCGTGGGCGTGGCCACCCAATTGCTGTCCAAGGAACTCAAGGCCGGTTTCGTCGAGAAAACCCGCCTGGAATACGTGGAAGTGCGCGAACGCACCGCCAACCGCAGCGCCCGCACCGAACGCCTGAGCTATGCCGCCGCGGTGGCGAAAAAGCCGCAGTTCGACTGGAGCACCTACACCCCGGTGAAGCCGACCTTCACCGGCGCCCGAGTGCTGGACAACATCGACCTCAAGGTGCTGGCCGAGTACATCGACTGGACGCCGTTCTTCATCTCCTGGGACCTGGCCGGCAAGTACCCGCGCATCCTCACCGACGAGGTGGTGGGCGAAGCGGCCACGGCACTGTTCGCCGATGCCCAGGCGATGCTGGCCAAGCTGATCGACGAAAAACTCATCAGCGCCCGCGCAGTGTTCGGCTTCTGGCCGGCCAACCAGGTGCAGGACGACGACCTGGAAGTCTATGGCGACGACGGCCAACCCCTGGCGCGCCTACATCACCTGCGCCAGCAAATCATCAAAACCGACGGCAAACCCAACTTCTGCCTGGCCGACTTCGTCGCGCCCAAGGCCAGCGGCATCACCGACTATGTGGGCGGCTTCATCACCACCGCCGGCATCGGCGCCGAAGAGGTGGCCAAGGCCTACCAGGACGCCGGCGACGACTACAACTCGATCATGGTCAAGGCCCTGGCCGACCGTTTGGCCGAGGCCTGCGCCGAATGGCTGCACCAACAGGTGCGCAAGGAGCACTGGGGCTACGCCCGGGACGAGGCGCTGGACAACGAGGCGCTGATCCGCGAGCAGTACAGCGGCATCCGCCCTGCCCCCGGCTACCCGGCGTGCCCTGACCACACCGAAAAAGGCACCCTGTTCCAGTTGCTCGACCCCCAGGCCCAGGAAATGCAACCGGGGCGCAGCGGCGTGTTCCTCACCGAGCACTACGCCATGTTCCCGGCAGCGGCGGTCAGCGGCTGGTACTTCGCCCATCCCCAGGCGCAATACTTTGCCGTGGGCAAGGTGGACAAGGACCAGATCGACAGCTACACCGCCCGCAAAGGCCAGGACCTGAGCGTGACCGAACGCTGGCTGGCGCCGAACCTGGGCTACGACAACTGAGCCTGGGCCGCGGCCCTTCTAGTGGCAAGCGGGCTTGCCCGCGCTCGGGCGCGAAGCGGCCGTAAGCGGCACCCCACCGCCGAAGGCCGCCCGCGTGCTACCAAGTCAGGCGCAGGGCCAGGGCCGCGAGGGTCAACAGCAACACCGGGACGGTGAGGACGATGCCGACCTTGAAGTAGTAACCCCAGCCGATGCGGATGCCCTTGCGCGCCAGTACGTGCAGCCACAGCAAGGTGGCCAAGCTGCCGATGGGGGTGATTTTCGGCCCCAGGTCGCTGCCGATGACGTTGGCGTAGATCATCGCTTCCTTCACCGGGCCGACCGCGTGGCTGGCGTCGATGGACAAGGCGCCGATCAGCACCGTGGGCAAGTTGTTCATCACCGACGACAGCAGCGCCGTCAGCACCCCGGTGCCCATGGCCGCGCCCCACACCCCATAGCTGCCAAACCAGTCCAGCCACTGCGCCAGGTGCCCGGTCAGCCCAGCGTTGCGCAGGCCGTAGACCACCAAGTACATGCCCAGGGAAAAAATCACGATCTGCCACGGCGCGTCCTTCATCACCTTGCGCGTCGAGATCTTGTGCCCGCGCGCGGCAATCGCCAGCAGCAGTGCAGCGCACAGGGCCGAAATGGCGCTGATGGGGATCCCTAGCGGCTCCAGGGCAAAACACCCCACCAGCAGGATGCCCAGCACCCACCACCCGGCGATAAAGGTGGCACGGTCGTGGATCGCGTGTTCCGGGCGCTCCAGTTGCTCGGGGTCGTAGGCCACCGGAATGTCACGGCGGAAGTACCACAGCAACACCGCCAGGGTGGCGGCAACGCTGACCAGGTTCACCGGCACCATCACCGCCGCGTACTGGTTGAAGCCGATCTTGAAAAAATCCGCCGAGACGATGTTCACCAGGTTCGACACCACCAGCGGCAGGCTCGCGGTGTCGGCGATAAAGCCTGCGCCCATGACGAACGCCAGGGTCGCGGCGGCAGAAAAACGCAGGGCCAGCAGCATGGAAATCACAATGGGCGTGAGGATCAGCGCCGCGCCGTCATTGGCGAACAACGCCGAGACCATCGCCCCCAGCAGCACCATGTAGGCAAACAGGCGCCGCCCGCTGCCTCGCCCCCAACGGGCCACATGCAGGGCGGTCCAGGCGAAGAACCCGGCCTCGTCCAGCAACAGGCTGATGATAATCAGTGCCACGAAGGTACCCGTGGCGTTCCAGATGATTTGCCACACCAGCGGGATGTCACTCAACTGCACCACGCCGCACAACAGCGCCAGCACCGCGCCCAGGGTGGCGCTCCAGCCTACGCCCAGGCCTTTGGGTTGCCAGATCACCAGGGTAATGGTCAGCAAGAAAATCAACGACGCGATCAACATCTAAAAACAGCCTTGGCTAAGCAAAAGAACGGGGCAGCACCGCGACCGAAAGCGGCCGCCAGCAATGCCCGAGGAAAAGAAAGGGAGCGCGGATCAGGCTTTCTTGTGCTGCTCGACCCAAGCGCCAAAGGCGTTGATAAAACCTTGCAGGAAAGGTTGGGTGGCCTCGGACAGCTTGCCCGCGTCGTCGAACACCGCCCCGGCACCGCCCAGGTAGGCTTCCGGTTGCTGCATGCACGGCACGTTGAGGAACACCAGGGACTGGCGCAAGTGATGGTTGGCGCCAAAACCGCCGATCGCGCCGGGGGACACGCTAATCACCGCGCCGGGCTTGCCGCTCCAGGCGCTCTTGCCGTAAGGCCGGGAACCGACGTCAATCGCGTTTTTCAGCGGTGCCGGCACCGAGCGGTTGTATTCCGGGGTGACGAACAGCACTGCGTCGGATGAGGCCACGCACTGACGGAAAGTGCTGTAGGCTGCCGGCGGCGTAACATCGATATCCTCGTTGTAGAGCGGCAAATCGCCGATTTCGACAATGTTCAGCTTGAGGTTGGCCGGCGCCAGGTCTGCCAGTGCCTTGGCGACCTTGCGGTTGATCGACTCTTTTCTCAAGCTGCCGACCAGGACTGCAATCGTATAAACCGTGCTCATGGAGAATTCCCGACTATCTGGCTGAAAGAGCCCGTAGTTATAGATGATTGGGGCCCCGTGGAGCCAGCGGGTTTCACAGAATCTGTGGGCAAGACTATTTTTTATCTGTAGGAAAACTAACCTGGCTCGACCGGGGTCTACAGAACCGCAACTTGCGTGTTTTATTTCCAGAGGTTCTAAGCAGATGGCAGCAGTACTTGTCGGTCAGTTCCATGCCAGAGACGCCGAAGGGCGTGTCTACTCCGTGCATGAGTTCCAGGAATCCACCCCCGCGCCCGACCAGCAGGCCGGCTCGGACCCCGTCACCACCTATCGCCTGGCCATTGGCGACCGTGTCAACAAGGTCGACGACAACCAGTTCACCCTGGTCCAGTCGGGCATCATCCTCCTTCGCGAACCCGAGACCACGGCCTCCTCATAACGCTCTGTTATGAGCGCAAGTCAGATCAGCGGACTTGGGTTAGGATTCAGCGATGGATCCGCCACCTGCTGAACATGGACTTCACGCATGCGTCTACGCCACATCGAAGTGATTCACGCGCTCTTGCACACCGGCCACCTCGGCACGGCAGCCGAATGGCTGCAATTGCCGGTCAGTGAAGTGGAAAACACCCTGCGCGATGCCGAGGCAACGTTGGGGTTCATGTTGTTCGCCAGTGTGCGCGGGCGTTTGCAGGCGACCCACGAAACCCGGCAACTGCAAGGGCAAATGGGCCATCTCTACCAGGCGTTAGAGCCCTTGCAGCGCCTGGCCAGCAGCCTGCGCCAGTACCAGAGCGCGCCGCTGCGCATCCTTTGCACCCCGCCCCTGGCCCAGCAGCTGTTGCCCCAGAGCATCGCCAGCCTGCGCCGCAGTTTCGCCGATACCCCATGCAGCTTGGCCAGCCACAGCAGCGCCGAGATCATCAAGACCCTGTTACTGCGCGAGGGCGACCTGGGTTTGAGCCTGCACAACCCCGAACACCCGGACATCCACTGCCAGCCATTGGCCCAGGGCAAGCTGCAACTGCTGGCGCCCCACGGCTGGCTACAACCGCGGCAGAAGTACATCGCCGTGCAGGACCTGGCCGGGCAACCGCTGGTTGGCCTGGAAGGCCATGACCCCCTCAGCGCCCTGCTCGAGAGCAAATTGCAGAACCTGCGCCCGGCGCCGCTGATCCAGATCCGCGTGCAGACCCAGCAGATGATGCGCAGCATGGTGGAGGCCGGCGAAGGCCTGGCCATTGTCGACCCCTTCACCGCCCTGGGCGCCAAGGCCGCAGGCCTGGACGTGTGCCCGCTGTCGCCACCGCAGCTCATCAGCCTCTATGCCCTGACCCTGGCCCACAGCACGCCGTCGCCGGCTGCCCTGGCCCTGATAGAGAAAGTCACGGAAAACGCCCAGGCCCTGCTGACGGGCTAGAGCGTGGCGTCGTCGAAGAGGCGATACCAGAAAATCGCCACTTCCGCGGTGTGCGGGTCGATGCCGCGATAGCGCAAGTGGTCGATGCCGCCCACCACATAACCGCAGCGTTCGTATAGGCGGCAGGCGCCCAGGTTGTTGTTCTGGGTTTCGAGCATGATCCCCGGCAGGTTCTTCTTCTGGCTCCAGAACTGCGCCACGTCCAGCAATGCCTTGGCCACCCCGTGGCGCCGCGCCGGAGCGTGGACCGCCAACTCGTCGATATGGGCAAAGCCGTTCCAATTGGTGCTGATGACCAAGTGCCCCACGGGGCAGTCGTCCAGGTGCGCGACGAAAATCGCGCTGTCGGCGGCGCCGCGAAAGCTGTCGAACTCCTGTGGGTCGATGCCGTAGCACTTGCGGTAGGGGCTGACGTTCTCCAGGGGCCACTGCTCCACCGGCAAGCCGACCTGGGCCAAGCCGTGGGCGTGTACGTGGAAGCTGAAATCGCTGCCCCAGACATAGGGCGCGAACTCCTCGCCCGCCACCCGCACCGCGAGGCCAGGGTGCTTGGGGTTGATAACCGGTTGCATAAGCGTGAAGGTCCTCACGGGCGGGGCGCTCGACGGCCTGTTACTTCAGGGTAGATCACGCCCGATGCCCGTCAGCCCTTGGCCTCTTCCAATTGCGTCCAGAGCGCTGCTGCGCCCGCAGATTTGGCGATGGCCTCCAGGCGCACGCGGTGTTCGGCCAGGTCGGTTTCGCTGGCGCGGATGATGCGGGTGGCCGGGCGGTCGGCCGGCAGGCGGCGAATTTCACTGGGCCGGTTGCCCGAGCCTTCGGAACCGTTGCCATCGGAGGCGTTGCCCGCCAGGGACAGGCTGGTCTGCCCGCCCGTCATGGTCAGGTAGACGTCGGCCAGGATCTCGGAGTCGAGCAGCGCACCGTGCAGTTCGCGGCCCGAGTTGTCCACGCCATAGCGTTTGCACAAGGCGTCGAGGCTGTTGCGCTGGCCCGGGTGGCGCTCACGGGCCATCAACAGGGTGTCGAGGATGGTGCAGTGCTGGGTGATGTCGGCGCGGTCTTTCTGCCCGGCCAGGGCGAACTCGTTGTTGATGAAGCCGACGTCGAACGCCGCGTTATGGATAATTAGCTGCGCGCCCTTGATGAACTCGAAGAATTCATCGGCCACTTCAGCGAAACGCGGCTTGCCCACCAGGAACTCGTTGGTGATGCCGTGGACCGCAATGGCGCCTTCGTCGCTTTCGCGATCCGGTTGCAGGTAGACGTGGAAATGCCGGCCGGTCAGGCGCCGCCCGAGCAACTCGACGCAGCCGATTTCCACGATGCGGTGGCCATCGGTCACCGGCATGCCGGTGGTTTCGGTATCGAGTACAACGGATCTGGTGGCCATCAGGGTTCAGCTCTCAACGGTTCAATCGTGCAAAAAAAGGGCGATGTTAACACGCAAGGCCGATCAGCTCTGCTTGTAGCCGCGCACATCATCCACGCCACGGTTGGCCAACTGGTCGGCCCGTTCGTTGCCCGGGTGGCCGATGTGGCCACGCACCCACTTCCAGGTGACGTTGTGGCGGTTGACTTGTTCGTCGAGTTGCTTCCACAGGTCAGCGTTCTTGACCGGCGCTTTGGCTGCGGTTTTCCAGCCGCGTTTTTTCCAGTTGGCCATCCACTCGTTGATGCCCTTCATCACGTACTGCGAGTCGGTCACCAGCAGCACGTCGCAGGAGCGCTTGAGTTCTTCCAGGCCGCGAATGGCGCCCATCAGCTCCATGCGGTTATTGGTGGTGTTGGCTTCGCCGCCCCAGAGTTCCTTTTCCACGCCTTTGCACACCAGCAGCGCGCCCCAGCCGCCAGGGCCAGGGTTGCCCTTGCAGGCGCCATCGGTGAAGAGTTCTACGCTATCGCTCATTGCCAATCGATCCAGAAACGCTGGCCTGCCGGTCCGCGACCGACAACGCCAGAGACCGGGCAAGCCCGGTCAAGGTCAGAAAAAGGGGTTATTGCTCGCTGGGGCGGCGGTTGACCTTGGCCATCGGCAGCGGAATCAGCTTGCCCATGGTCTCGCGGCGCACCTGGCGCACCGGGCGCAGGCCGACCACGATCTTGCGCGCCACTAGCAGGTAAAAGCCGCCGCCGGACAACTGCCAGTCGCCGGCCTTGCGCTCCCACCCGGCCAACCGTGCCTGCCACAGCGGGGACGCAAGCGGCGGACGATAGCACCCGAAGCGGCGTTTCTCCAGCGCGAAGCCCAGCAGGTTGAGCCAGTCGGCCACCCGCGACGGCGAGATGCAGCGCGCCTGGCGCAAGCCATCGTGGGCGAACACATGGCGCAAACCCCAGGTGCTCCAGGGGTTGATCCCGACAATCAGCAAATGCCCGCCGGGGCGTACACTGCTGGCCGCTTCGCGCAGCAGGCCGTGGGGTGACAGGCAGAAATCCAGGCCATGCTGCAACACCACCACGTCGGCGGCGTGCTCACTCAACGGCCAGGCCTGTTCCTCGCAGACAATTTCCACCCCGGGCAGCGGCGCGCCCAGGCGAACATTACGCTGCACCTGCGGCGCCACCGGCGGGGTTTGCGCCGAGGGGCCGTAATGCACCAGATAGCCACCGAAAAAACGCCCCAACTCGTCTTCGAGCATGCGTCGCTCTTCATCCAGCAGCAATTGGCCAATGGGGCCCGCCAGCCAGTCACGGGCCGCGCCAATCAATGCCAGCCATTGCGGATCGGCCTGAGCGAAGGCTTTATCGGTCATTGCGTTCTCCAACTCGGCAAGAAGCGTCTAAGATGCGCCAATGTTATCCGCTTGGCGAATTCGACGATGATACAAATCAGTGCCCTGCCCGCCTTTACCGACAATTACATCTGGCTATTGCAGGATCACCGCAGCCAACGCTGCGCCGTGGTCGACCCCGGTGATGCCGCGCCGGTACTGGCCTGGCTCGGGCAACACCCGGATTGGGCACTGAGCGACATTCTTATCACCCACCATCACCACGATCACGTCGGTGGCGTGGCGCAACTCAAGGCCACCACGGGTGCCACGGTCTATGGCCCGGCCAGCGAAAACATCCCGGGGCGCGACGTTGCCCTGAGCGATAACGACCGGGTCACCGCACTGGGCTGGGAGTTCGATGTAATCGCCGTGCCCGGCCACACCCTGGGCCACATTGCCTATTACCATCACGGCCTGCTGTTCTGCGGCGACACCCTGTTCGCGGCCGGTTGCGGGCGCCTGTTCGAGGGCACGCCCGAGCAGATGCACCATTCGCTGTCGCGCCTGGCCGCACTGCCCGAAGGCACGCTGGTGTATTGCACTCACGAATACACACTGAGCAACCTGCGCTTCGCTCAAGCCGTGGAGCCGCACAACCCCGACATCGCCGAGCGCATGACGAAAGCCACCGAATTGCGGGCCGCCGGGCGCATGACCCTGCCTTCCACACTGGCCCTGGAAAAACTCACCAACCCGTTCCTGCGTACCGGCGAAACATCTGTTAAAGAAAAAGCGGACGAACGGAATGGCCAGGATAACCAGGCGCCCAGTGCGGTTTTTGCGGCCCTGCGGGCCTGGAAAGACACCTTCTAGAACGGGCCATCGAGGGGACGGCAACGGGCAATGGTTGACCGCACCCTATGCGCTTTCTAGAATCGCCCGACATTTTTGCCCGGAACTTACTTCCAGCCAATGTCGTCATCTATCCGTAAATCCATCCATTCAGACGCATTGACCCGCCTGGCCCAAGCCATTGCGGTGGCAGTGTCCGCTATCCTGGCGGGCTGCCAAAGCACCAGCCAGGTGCCGCAAACCAACGCGGCCCACATTCCGAATCTGTCCACCCCTATCAAGCAAAAGCCCATCTGGCTGAGCGAGAAACCCAGCCCGCAAGTACCCCAGGATGTCTGGGAACGCATGCGCCAGGGCTTCCAGTTGCAAGACGTCCCCGGCGTGAACCCGCGCATCGAGCAACAGCGCCTGTGGTTCGCCAGCAACCCGTCCTTCCTGGAGAGCGCCGGCGAGCGTGGCAGCCTGTATATCCACTACATCGTCGAACGCCTTGAAGAACGCAACATGCCGCTGGAACTGGCCCTGCTGCCGGTGATTGAAAGCGCCTACAACCCCATGGCGTACTCCAGCGCCAACGCCGTCGGGCTGTGGCAGTTCATTCCGTCCACCGGGCGCTACTTCAACCTGCGCCAGACCCGTTTCTACGATGGCCGGCGCGACATCACCGCCTCGACCACCGCCGCCCTCGACTACCTGACGCGCCTGCACGACATGTTCAACGGCGACTGGTTGCTGGCCCTGGCGGCCTACAACTCCGGCGAAGGCACCGTCAGCCGCGCTATCGAGCGCAACGAAAAACTCGGCCTACCCACCGACTACTGGAACCTGCCGCTGCCCCAGGAAACCCAAGCCTACGTGCCCAAATTGCTGGCCCTGTCGCAAGTGGTCCTGGCCCCCGAAGCTTACGGGGTGAACCTCAACCCCATCGCCAACGAGCCCTATTTCCAGGTCGTCGAGATCAACCAGCGCATGGACCTCTCCAAGGTCGCGGCAGTGGCCAACATCGACGAAGACGAACTGTTCCAGCTCAACCCGGCCTTCAAACAACGCACCACCATCGACGGCCCCCAGCACTTGCTGGTGCCCACCTCCAAGGCGCAGTTGTTGACCACCAGCCTGTCAACCATGCGCCCCGAGGAACTGATAAGCCAACGCACCTTCAAGCCAGTGTTCGACAACCTCGACAGCGGCCCGCGCCTGACCCGCAACTATCGGGTCAAGCGTGGCGACAACCTGGCTTCCATCGCCAAGGCCAACAAGGTCCAGGTCAAGGACCTGCAACGCTGGAACAAACTCAGCGGCCACAACCTGAAAGTCGGCCAGACCCTGGTCATGCAGGACACCGGCCGCAAAACCACCACCCTGGCCGCCAACAACAAGAAGCAGACCCGCTACAAGGTCAAGCAAGGTGATTCGCTGTACATCGTGGCCAAGCGTTTCAACGTCGAGATGCAACACCTCAAGCGCTGGAACCCACGGGTCGGCCAGGCGCTGAAACCAGGGCAGATGCTCACGGTCTACTCGCCACATTGAGGCCTTGGCCTGCCATCCGTCGCAAGGCCCCGCAGGCCTTGCCGGCGGCTTGGCTGGCAGCGATGCGCAGCGCTTTGATCCCCCACCTTTTTCCTGCCGATACAAGCTGTTACTGTGCCAGGCTAAAGCCCAAGCCGCATGGATCGAATTTCTGACTTGATGCGCCCTGTCCTCCTGCTTCTTATCAGCCTGGCCTTGAGCTTTCCCGCAAGCGCGACCATCAGCGAAAGCCACGGCTATGCGCAGTTCGGCACACTCAAGTACCCGGCCAAATTCACCCATTTCGATTGGGTCAACCCGTCTGCGCCCAAAGGCGGCACGTTGCGGGTGATGGCGTTCGGCACCTTCGACACCCTCAACCCCTATACCTTCAAGGGCACCAGCCCGGTGTCCACGGCCAATTTCCTGCAATACGGCATCAACGAACTCAACGAGCCCCTGATGGTCGGCACCGGCCAGTACGCGCCGTCGGGCGACGAGCCGACTTCCAGCTACGGCCTGATCGCCCAGTCGGTGGAATACAGCGAAGACCGCAGTTGGGTGGTGTTCAACCTGCGCCCTGAAGCGCGTTTTCACGATGGCAAGCCGATCACCGCCTATGACGTGGCGTTTTCCTATCGTCTGCTGCTCAAGGAAGGCCACCCGCAGTACCGCACCAACCTGCAAGAAGTGTTGCGGGTCGATATCCTCACTCCCCACCGCGTGCGTTTCGTGTTCAAGCGCGCCGGTAACCCGCTGTTGATCTTGCGCCTGGGGGAACTGCCGGTGCTGCCCCAGCACTACTGGAAAGACCGAGACTTCAAGGCCACCACCTTCGAGCCGCCCCTGGGCAGCGGCCCGTATCGGGTCCGCGAGGTGCAGCCGGGACGGCGTTTAGTGTACGAACGGGTTAGGGATTACTGGGGCAAGGACCTGCCGGTCAACCGTGGCAAGTACAATTTCGACCGCGCCGAAGTAGAGTTCTACCGCGACAGCGATGTTGCTTTCGAGGCGTTCAAGGCCGGTGAATTCGACATCTACATCGAGCACCAGGCCAAGAACTGGGCCAATGGCTATCGCTTCCCGGCGGTGGCGCGCGGCGACGTTATCAGGGCCCAGATCCCCCACCAAATCCCGACCCAGACCCAAGGCCTGTTCATGAACAGCCGCCGCAGCGCTTTTGCCGACGCCAAGGTGCGCGAGGCCCTGGGCCTGATGTTCGATTTCGAGTGGACCAACCGCACCCTGTTCAGCGACGCCTATCAACGGGCCATCAGCTACTACCCCAACAGCGAATTCTCCGCCAGCGGCGTGCCGGTGGGCCACGAGTGGCTGCTGCTCTCGCCCTACCGCAGCCAATTGCCGGCCAGCCTGTTCACCCAGCCCTTCAGCCTGCCGCGCACCGACGGCCGTGGCATCCCCCGCGACACCCTGCGCCGTGCCCTGGGCCTGCTGGGCGAGGCCGGTTGGAAACTCAACGGCCAGCGGCTGGTCAACAGCAGCGGCCAGCCGTTGAACCTGGAGATCCTGTTGGTCAACCCGAACCTGGAGCGCATCCTGCAGCCCTACACCGAGAACCTGGCGAGCATCGGCATCAACGCCCAACTGCGCACGGTGGACCGCGCCCAGTACAAGCAGCGCCTGGACCAGTTCGATTTCGACATGATCCTCATGACCCTCGACCAGACCTTAAGCCCCGGCCTTGAGCAGTGGCAGTACTTCCACTCCAGCCAGGTCGCGGTCAAGGGCAGCAAGAACTACGCCGGCGTGGCCAACCCGGTGGTCGACCACTTGCTGGAACAACTGCTCGCCGCCCAGACCCGCGATGCGCAACTGGCGGCCGGCCGGGCCCTGGACCGGGTCCTGCTGTGGCAGCACTACATCATTCCCAATTGGTACATCAACTATCATCGCCTGGCGTACCGCAACCGGTTCGCCTTCGTCGCCACGCCGCCCTATAGCCTGGGCCTGAGCGCGTGGTGGCTGAAGTCTTCGGAGAAAGTCCAATGATGCCTTTGCGTACCCTGATTGGCCTGCTGTTCGCGGGCGCCGCGCTGTTTGCCCACGCCGCCCCGCAACACGCCCTCACGCTCTACAACGAGCCGCCGAAATACCCCGCCGACTTCAAGCACTTCGCCTACGTCAACCCCGACGCCCCCAAGGGCGGCACCTTCCGCCAGGCCGGTTTCGGCGGTTTCGACAGCCTCAACCCGTTCATCAGCAAAGGCGTGCCGGTGGACGGCATCGGCGAGGTCTACGACACCCTCGCCAAGCAAGGCCTGGACGAGCCCTTTACCCAGTACGGCTTGATCGCCAGCAAGATCGAAAAAGCCCCCGACAACAGCTGGGTGCGCTTCTACCTGCGCCCCGAAGCGCGCTTCCATGATGGCCACCCGGTGCGCGCCGAAGACGTGGTGTTCAGCTTCCATACCCTCATCAAGAACGGCGGCCCGCTGTATCGCGGCTACTACGCCGACGTGGAAGAGGTGATAGCCGAAGATCCCCTCCGCGTGCTGTTCAAGTTCAAACACAGCAACAACCGCGAGCTGCCGCTGATCCTGGGGCAAATCGCGGTGCTGCCCAAGCATTGGTGGGCCACCCGCGATTTCACCAAGGGCAACCTGGAAATCCCCCTGGGCAGCGGCCCCTACAGGATCACCCAGGTCAAGGCCGGGCGCTCGGTGCGCTACGAGCGGGTCAAGGACTACTGGGGCAAGGACCTGCCGGTCAACCGGGGTTTCTACAACTTCGATGTGATGACCATCGACTACTACCGCGACAACACCGTCGCCGTCGAAGCCCTCAAGGCCGGGCAGTTCGACTACTGGCTCGAATCGGTGGCCAAGACCTGGGCCAACGCCTATAACATCCCCGCCGTGAGCGAAGGCCGCTTGATTAAGGAGCAGATCCCCAACGGCAACCCCACCGGCATGCAGGGTTTTGTCTACAACCTGCGCCGCCCGGTGTTCCAGGACGTGCGGGTGCGCGAGGCGCTAAGCCTATTGCTGGATTTCGAGTGGACCAACAAACAACTGTTCAACGGCGCCTACGTGCGCACCCGCAGTTACTTCGACAACTCGGAGATGGCCGCCACCGGCCGCCCCGACGCCGCCCAACTGGCGATCCTCGAACCCCTGCGCGGGCAAATCCCCGAGCAAGCGTTTGGCGATGCCTTCCAGAACTCTGTCACCGATGGCAGCGGCATGATCCGCGCCCAGCAACGCAAGGCCTATCAACTGCTGCAAGAGGCCGGTTGGCGCATCGTCGACGACAAAATGGTCGATGCCAGCGGCAAACCGGTGAGCCTCGAGTTCCTCCTGGTGCAGACCGATTTCGAGCGCATCCTGCTGCCGTTCAAGCGTAACCTCAGCGACCTGGGCATCGACCTGGTGATCCGCCGCGTAGACGTCTCGCAGTACATCAACCGCCTGCGCTCGCGGGACTTCGACATGATCGTCGGCGGTTTCCCGCAATCGAACTCGCCAGGCAACGAACAGCGCGAATTCTGGAAGAGCGAAGCCGCCGACAACCCCGGCAGCCGCAATTTCATGGGCCTCAAGGACCCGGCCGTAGACCGAGTGGTAGAGCAACTCATCAACGCCGACTCGCGGCAGAGCCTGGTGGCCCACACCCGGGCGCTGGACCGCATCCTGCAATGGGGCTACTACGTGATCCCCAACTGGCATATCAAGACCTGGCGCGTGGTGTACTGGAACCACATCGGCCACCCCAAGGTGCCGCCAACCTACGACATCGGCACCGACACCTGGTGGATCAAGCCCGACGCCGCGCCGGCACCGGAAGTGCAGACCCAGGTACAAGCCACCACCGCCGAGGGGGCGCACTAACATGCTGGCCTATATCGCTCGGCGCCTGCTGCTGATTATCCCGACCCTGTTCGGCATCCTGCTCATCAACTTCGTCATCATCCAGGCCGCGCCTGGCGGCCCGGTGGAACAGATGATCGCCAAGCTCGAAGGCTTCGACGGCGCCACCAGCCGCATTGCCGGCGGCGGCTCGGAGGTGTCGGTGGCCGGTTCCAGCTACCGTGGCGCCCAGGGCCTGGACCCGGCGCTGATTAAGGAAATCGAGCACATGTACGGCTTCGACAAATCGGCGCCGGAACGCCTGTGGATCATGGTCAAGAACTACGCGCGCCTGGACTTTGGCGACAGCTTCTTCCGCGACGCCAAGGTCATCGACCTCATCAAGGAAAAAATGCCGGTGTCCATCTCCCTCGGGCTGTGGAGCACGCTGATTATGTACCTGGTGTCGATCCCCCTGGGGATCGCCAAGGCCACCCGCCACGGCAGCCATTTCGACGTGTGGACCAGCTCGGCGATCATCGTCGGCTACGCCATCCCCGCATTCCTGTTCGCCATCCTGCTGATCGTGGTGTTCGCCGGCGGCAGTTACCTGGACTGGTTCCCGCTACGTGGCCTGACCTCCAACAACTTCGAGGAACTGAGCTGGGGCGGCAAGATCCTCGACTACTTCTGGCACCTGGCCCTGCCCGTCACGGCCCTGGTGATCGGCAACTTTGCCACCATGACCCTGCTGACCAAGAACAGCTTCCTCGACGAAATCAACAAACAGTACGTGATTACCGCTAAGGCCAAAGGCCTGAGCAACCATCGGGTGCTCTACGGCCATGTGTTCCGCAACGCCATGCTGCTGGTGATCGCCGGGTTCCCCTCGGCCTTTATCGGGATTTTCTTCACCGGCTCGCTGCTGGTGGAAGTGATCTTCTCCCTCGACGGCCTCGGCCTGATGAGCTTTGAAGCGGCGATCAACCGCGATTACCCGGTGGTCTTCGGCACCCTGTTCATCTTCACCCTGCTGGGCCTGGTGGTGAAACTGATCGGCGACCTCACCTACACCCTGGTCGACCCTCGTATCGACTTTGAAAGCCGGGAGCAGTGAGATGACCCTATCGCCCCTCAATCGCCGCCGTTTCGAGCGTTTCAAGGCCAATAAGCGCGGCTGGTGGTCGCTGTGGCTGTTCCTGGTCCTGTTTGGCCTGAGCCTGGGCGCCGAGTTGATCGCCAACGACAAACCCCTGGCGGTGCACTACGACGGTGGCTGGTACTTCCCGGCCCTCAAGCGCTACCCGGAAACCACCTTCGGCGGCGAATTCCCGCTGGAAGCCAACTACAAGAGCCCCTACATCCGCGAACTGCTCAAGGCCAAGGACGCCTGGACCCTGTGGGCGCCGATCCCATTCAGCTACCAGAGCATCAACTACGACCTCAAAGTGCCCGCCCCCGCGCCGCCCTCGGCAGACAACTGGCTAGGCACCGACGACCAGGGCCGCGATGTGCTGGCGCGGGTCATCTACGGTTTTCGCGTGTCGGTGCTGTTCGCCCTGACCCTGACCGTGCTCAGTTCCATCATCGGCGTGATCGCCGGCGCCCTGCAGGGCTTCTATGGCGGCTGGGTCGACCTGGCCGGGCAGCGCTTCCTGGAGATTTGGTCCGGGCTACCGGTGTTGTATCTGCTGATAATCCTCGCCAGCTTCGTGCAGCCCAACTTCTGGTGGCTGCTGGGCATCATGCTGCTGTTTTCCTGGATGAGCCTGGTGGACGTGGTGCGCGCCGAGTTCCTGCGCGGGCGGAACCTGGAATACGTACGCGCCGCCCGGGCCCTGGGCATGCGCAACGGCGCGATCATGTTCCGCCACATCCTGCCCAATGCCATGGTCTCGACCATGACCTTCATGCCGTTCATCCTCACCGGCGCCATCGGCACCCTCACCGCCCTGGACTTCCTCGGTTTCGGCCTGCCGCCCGGCGCGCCGTCCCTGGGCGAACTGGTGGCCCAGGGCAAATCCAACCTGCAAGCGCCGTGGCTGGGCATCAGTGCCTTCGCGGTGCTGGCGATCATGTTGAGTTTGCTGGTGTTTATCGGCGAGTCCGCTCGCGATGCCTTCGACCCGAGGAAGTGAAATGAATCAGGACAATCTGATCGAAGTACGCGACCTGGCCGTCGAATTCGTGGTGGGCGAGCAGTGCCAGCGCGTGGTCCATAGCGTCAGTTTCGATATCAAACGCGGCGAAACCCTGGCCCTGGTGGGCGAAAGCGGTTCGGGCAAGTCGGTCACCGCCCACTCCATCCTGCGGTTGCTGCCCTACCCCTTGGCGCGCCACCCCAGCGGCACCATCCATTACGCCGGCAAAAACCTACTGACCCTGGACGAAAAACCCCTACGGCAGATTCGCGGCAACCGCATCGCGATGATTTTCCAAGAACCCATGACCTCGCTGAACCCGCTGCACTGCATCGAAAAGCAGATCAACGAAGTGCTCGGCCTGCACAAGGGCCTCACCGGCAAGGCCGCCACCCGGCGCACCCTGGAGTTGCTGGAGCTGGTGGGCATCCCCGAGCCCCACAAACGCCTCAAGGCCCTGCCCCACGAACTCTCGGGCGGCCAGCGCCAACGGGTGATGATCGCCATGGCCCTGGCCAACGAGCCGGAGCTGCTGATCGCCGACGAGCCGACCACCGCCCTGGACGTCACCGTCCAGTTGAAAATCCTCGAACTGCTCAAAGAGCTGCAAGCGCGCCTGGGCATGGCCCTGCTGCTGATTAGCCATGACCTCAACCTGGTGCGGCGCATCGCCCACCGGGTGTGCGTGATGCAGCGCGGCTGCATCGTTGAGCAAGCGCCGTGCGAGGAACTGTTCCGCGCGCCCCAGCACCCCTACACCCAGGAACTGCTGGCCGCCGAACCCAGTGGCGGCCCCGTAGACCACCTCCCCGGCGCGCCACTGCTGGAGGTGAACGACCTCAGGGTCTGGTTCCCGATCAAGAAAGGCTTTTTGCGCCGCACGGTCGATTACGTCAAAGCGGTGGACGGCATCCACTTCAGCCTGCCCCAGGGCCAGACCCTGGGCATCGTCGGCGAAAGCGGCTCGGGCAAGTCCACCCTGGGCCTGGCGATTTTGCGCCTGATCGCCAGCCAGGGCGGCATCCGCTTCGAGGGCCAGGCCCTGGACGGCTTGACCCAGCAGCAAGTGAGGCCCCTGCGCCGGGAAATGCAGGTGGTGTTCCAAGACCCCTTCGGCAGCCTCAGCCCGCGCATGTGCGTGAGCGAGATCGTCGGCGAAGGCCTGCGCATCCACAAGATCGGCACGGCGGCCGAGCAGGAAAAAGCCATTATCGAGGCCCTGGTGGAAGTCGGCCTCGACCCCCAGACCCGCCACCGCTACCCCCACGAATTCTCCGGCGGCCAGCGTCAGCGCATCGCCATCGCTCGCGCCCTGGTACTCAAGCCCCGGTTGATCCTGCTGGACGAACCCACTTCGGCCCTGGACCGCACCGTGCAGCGCCAGGTGGTGGAACTGCTGCGTTCGCTGCAACGCAAGTACAACCTGACCTACCTGTTCATCAGCCATGACCTGGCGGTGGTCAAGGCGTTGAGCCATCAGTTGATGGTGGTCAAGCAGGGCCAGGTAGTGGAGCAAGGCGAAGCCCAAGCGATATTCGCCGCGCCCCAGCATCCTTACACCCGGCAACTGCTCGAAGCGGCGTTCCTAGTGCCGGCCTCCTGACTGGCCGGGCTTAGGCCCTATATAGATACGTCCTGCTGGCTTGGGTTTGCGGCAAAGATGAGACGCCATCGAACATGATGGCGTTGATTCCCCACCCAGCCAAAGGACACCCCATGCAGGCAACCATCCCCGCCACTGACGCCGCCAGTGCCCCTTTCATAAGTAACTTTCGCCCGCTCTTCAGCCCCAGGTTCATCAGCCAGAACGATGCGGCCATGTATGTGCATGCCTTGATGGCGGTGTACGACCCTGAACAAGTCGAACAAGGCGGCTTCATTTTCAAACTGGCCGACCAGCACTATGTCGCGACCCTGCCTATCAAGGGCAAAAAATTCAGTTTTGAATTGAGCAGCATTTTCCCCCCGCACCCCTCCGGCCACGTCACGGTGCCGGAGGGTGTCGAGATCTGTGCCGCCTACCATTCCCATGTGGATGTTGCGTTCAGTGTCATGTGGTCGTCGTTTTTTTCACTGCCGGATCTCTCCAATGCCATTCGCTACAGGGCTTTGATTCCGTCGTTCTTGGTGTCCCACCCCAAGAGTGGCTCGCTGCTCAAATACAGCGCCCATGATCTACCGGCCACCCAGGTGCTGCTCGAAAGGCTCCACCCCCAGGACGAATTAACCATTGCCCTGGAAAAGGAAATGCGCAAAGGGCGCCTGGACATGACCGATCTGGTGCGCCTGGTCGCGACGACCGGCAAGCTGGAGGTACTTGCCCCCGGCCAGATCTGGGGAAGCGTGGGCACCCTTTCACCTCAATGGAAAATGCCCAGCAGCACCTCTGAGCTGGTGGCCGCGCCGTACCTGGGGCCGGTGTTCAACAGCCAGTTGGCGGCATTCCTCGACTTGGAAACCCTTGTACTAGACACCTCCCAGCCATGCGCAGGGCTTATCCTCAAACACGTCCAACAGGAAAAATACCTCTACACCCGCCCGGTGACGGTGCGTGATAGTGGTTTTTCGCTGGCCAGTTTCTTGCCCCAGAGCGAGTCCGGCGAGCTGGCGCTGCCTGCGCACTATGAGATCGACGCCCTCTATCACACAGTGTCCGGCTTGCCTGCGGATATGGAGTGGCCAGCCCTTGAACTTGAGCAGAATTTTTTCAGCCCCGCCGACATGTTCCACTGCCTGTCCCGGGCCGCCGTGTACCCGGGGCTGCCCACCTACCTGCTGACCCCCAGCAACGCCAGCCTGAAATACACCCCGGCCCCCGGCCCCCTGCAAGATCAGCTCTTCGCCCTGCTCAACCCGTTCGGTGGCCCCCGCACCCGGTTGCAATTGGCCTTGAACAACGGAACGTCCACCCACCTCGATTACGTGCATCAGGTGATTGCCGCCGGTACCTTGCAGGTTGTGACCACCAGCCCCTTATGGCGCAACCGCGGCCCCGTGGCGGGCGATTGGCTACCGCTGCAAGCAGACGCAGAGCCTGACCCGCCGCAAGACTATTACCAGGGCGAGCAACTGGTGTTCGGCCCGATGTTCGATCACTCCGACGATGCCGTGGAATTTCAAGCCGCCAAGTTCGTGAGTTTTAGCCGGTTTACCGGTATTACCCTCAAGCACCCGCAGAAGAAAACCGTGCTAGCGGCGACGGTTTTTGCCGAACAGACGCTGACTTACCCGCGCCAGCGGATATTTTCCCCCGTCGCGCAAGAGCGCCCGGCAGAGGTGGAAGGGTTCGAGCCCGACGGCATCTACTTCACCAGCGGCGTCGCCTTCCCCATTGACCCGGCGTCGGCTGAACTGCTGCCCGCCAACTTCTTCGAGCCCCAGGCCCTGGCGTTCTTCTTTGACGTACGACGCGACAGCTTTAACGCCACCGCTGCCTACTGGGCGGGCCGCGACGGTGCACTGCTGCGCTACCGCGCCAGTAACAGTGCGGCCGAGCAGGCGTTGATCCAACGCCTGCAACCGGATACGCAAACCGGCATCAGCCCACTAGAGGCCGAACTCGCCACGCAGCAACTCGATACCCTGGGCTTCGCCCGCCTAGTGGCTGCGGCTGGGGAGCTTAGGGTGCTCAAGACCAGCAGCCAGTGGAAGGAACGCGGCCCGGTGCAGTTCGACTAAGACTGCAAAAGCAAACCAATATCATTTGCACCGCCGTCGGGCATTTGCTTTAATCGCGACCCATTCCCATTCGCACTCATGGCTTCGCGCCAACGGACACGTGCCCTTGATGACGGTTGCCGACAGTTCACAGGCCCACACCCTCTACGCCACCCATCACCGGTGGCTGTACGAGTTGCTGCGCCGGCGCCTGAGCAATGCGTTCGATGCCGCCGACCTGGCCCACGACACCTTCCTGCGGGTGCTCAAGCGCCCCCAGGCGTTCAATGGCGAAGTGCACGAGCGCTCGTACCTGGCCACCATCGCCCGGGGGCTGTGCATCGACCACTGGCGCCGGCGGCAGCTGGAACAGGCCTGGCTCCAGGCCCTGGCCCTGCAGCCGCCGGCCCTGCAACCGTCGCCTGAACAACGGGCGATCATCGTCGAAACCCTGCACGAGGTGGACGCCATGCTCCAGCGCCTGCCCCAGCGGGTCAGCGATGCCTTCGTGCTGGCCCAGTTGCACGGCATGCCCTACCGGGACATCGCCAGCACCCTTGGCGTATCCGAGCGCATGGTCAAGAAGTACCTGGCCCAGGCGCTGATGCACTGCGCCATCCTCGAGGCCGAACTCGACGGCCTGCTGATCGAGTAAGCCCCACGTGCCCGCCGCCCCCTTGAAAAAACTCAGCCACGCCAGCCTGCAAGAAGCCGCCCAGTGGTACGTGCAACTGCATGACCACGGCGCCAGCGACCAGCAGCGCCAGCATTGGCAGACCTGGCTCGCGGCCAGTGGCGAACACCAGGACGCCTGGCGCTACGTCGAGCGTGTCAGCCAGCGCTTCGCGCCCCTGCAAAGCGATGCTGGGCAACAGGCCGCCAGCCACGCCCTGCGCAGCTCCCCCCGTGGCAGTACACGGCGCCAGGCCCTGAGCAGCCTGTTGGTGCTCGGCGGTGCCAGCCTGCTGGGCTGGAGCGCTTGGCGCGCAGGCCTGCCCGACAGCCTGCAACGCCTGAGCGCCGACCTCGCCACCGGCACCGGGCAAACCCGCGAAACCGTTCTGAGTGACGGCAGCCGCATCTGGCTCAACGCCCTCAGTGCCCTGGATGTGCGCTTTAGCCCAGCGCAGCGCCTGCTGCGCCTGCACCTGGGGGAAGTGTTGATCGATACCGCCAAAGACCCGCTACGGCCGTTTCTGGTGCACA
Organism: Pseudomonas sp. MF08817; assembly: GCF_059862705.1. Classification (NCBI taxonomy): domain Bacteria; kingdom Pseudomonadati; phylum Pseudomonadota; class Gammaproteobacteria; order Pseudomonadales; family Pseudomonadaceae; genus Pseudomonas; species Pseudomonas sp. MF08817. The sequence goes on along the minus strand of NZ_JCBCUY010000003.1, from coordinate 41,660 downwards.
CCGAACACGGCCAACTGCGCGCCCTCGGCACCCGCTTCAGCGTGCGCCAGGAGCAGGGCCGCACCCTGCTCAACGTCTTCGCTGGGGCGGTAGAGGTGCGCACCGCCCGAGGCCAGGTGCAGGTGATCGACAGCGGCCAGCAAGTGGCCTTCGACGCCAACGGCCTGCACCCGCAATCCGCCGCCACCCCGGCCCGCGAAGCCTGGCGCCATGGCGTGCTGCTGGCCGACAACCTGCCCCTGGGCCAGTTGCTGGCCGAATTGAGCCGCTACCGCCCCGGCCACCTGGGGTGCGACCCGGCCGTGGCGGCGATGCCGGTGATGGGCTCCTTTCCCCTGCGCGACACCGACCAGGCCCTGGCCCTGCTGCAAGCGGCGTTGCCGATCCAGGTCGAAACCGCCCTGCCCTGGTGGGTCAGCGTCGGCCCCAAACGGGGCTGATGGATTTTTTCAACCTGCGGTTCCCTTTTTGGTTGTTCGTTCGGTTAACCCCACAGACGCACTTCAATTGCCGATCGAACCGATCCAAAGGGAACTCCATGTCGCCACGTTTTCGTTTTGCCCTGCGCCCGCTTGCGCTGGCCATCCCTGCCGCCCTGCTGAGCCTGTCGCCGGTGTTCAGCGCCCACGCCCAGGCTGCCAGCGAACAGGCGAGCACCCCAGCCCGCCAATACGCCATCGCCCCCGGCTCGCTGGTCAGCGTGCTGAACAGCTTCGCCGAGCAAAGCGGCATCTTCATCGCCGGCCACAATGACCTGGCCAGCGACAAGCGCAGCCCCGGCCTCAACGGCCGCTACACCCCGTCAGAAGCCCTGCAACGCCTGCTCCAGGGCAGCGGCCTGCAAGCCCAGCCCCAAGCCAACGGCGGCTACGTGCTGCAACGCGCGCCGCAGAGCGGTGGCCCGCTGGAACTGGGCGCCACCACTATCTCCGGGCAAGGCCTGGGCGCCACCACCGAAGACACCCACGCCTACACCACCGCCAGCATGTCCTCGGCCACCGGCCTGGCCCTGTCGATCCGCGAAACACCGCAAACCGTCACCGTTATCACCCGCCAGCAGATGGAGGACCAAGGCAGCACCAGCATCGCCGACACCCTGCGCCGCGCCCCCGGCATCAGCGTGCAGAACTACGACAGCGAACGCTGGGAGTTCTCCACCCGCGGCATGCCCATCACCAATTTCCAGTACGACGGCGTCAACTCCACCTATGACGGCGTGTACGACTACGGCACCACCAGCACCGACATGGCGATCTTCGACCGCGTCGAAGTGACCAAGGGCGCCACCGGCCTGATGACCGGCGCCGGCGACCCCTCGGCCACGGTCAACATGATCCGCAAGCGCCCGACCCGCGACTTCAAGGCCTCGATCACCGGCACCACCGGTTCCTGGGACAACTACCGGGGCGAGGGCGATATCTCCGGCCCGCTGACCGACAGCGGCAACGTGCGCGGGCGCTTCGTCGGTGTGTACCAGGACCGCAGCGGCTACATCGACAACTACCAAAACACCAAGGACATCGCCTACGGCATCCTTGAAGCCGACCTGACCCCCGACACCCTGCTCACCCTGGGTTTCGACCAGCAGAACACCCGCTCACGCGGCGCCTCCTGGACCGGGTTCCCGATGTACAACAGCGACGGCTCGCGCACCCACTTCTCGCGCTCCTTCAACCCGGCCACCGACTGGAGCCGCCGCGACTTCAAGAACCAGACCGCGTTCGCCTCCCTGGAGCAAAAACTGGCCAACGACTGGTCCCTCAAGGTCAGTGTCGATCGCAAACAACGCGAGCACGACACCCTGCTTGGCTCCGCCAGCGGCGGCAACCCGGACCCGGTCACCGGCGACGGCATGTTCATGTACATGGGCAAATACAAGGGCGAGGAGGTGCAGAACAACCTCGACGTCAAACTCGACGGCCCCTTCAGCCTGCTGGGCCGCGAGCATCAGTTGATGGTGGGGTTCACCGCCCTCAATTCGCGCCAGGATGTGCCCTCCTATGGCTCGGTGTACCCGATGGTCGGCGGCAGCATCAACGACTGGCACGGCGAATTCCCCAAGCCGTACATCCCACGCTCCGGCGACGTCGATATCGTCGAGCGCCAGACCGGCGCCTACCTGGCCACGCGCCTCAAGCCCACCGATGATTTGTCGGTGATCCTCGGCACCCGGGTCAGCAACTTCAAGGGCTCGGACCACACCCGCTTCGACGACCCGGCCAAGGTCGACACCCGTACCGGCTACCACCAGACCAGCGTCATCACCCCCTACGCCGGTGTGGTCTACGACCTCAACGACACCTACTCGGTGTACGGCAGCTACACCAACATCTTCCAGCCGCAAATGAGCAAGGATGCCGACGGCGGCGTGCTCGACGCGGTCGAGGGCGATGCCTACGAGGCGGGCATCAAGGCCGAATACTTCGACGGCCGGGTCAACGCCAGCTTCGCCGTGTTCCACATCGAGCAGGACAACGTCGCCCAACTGGTCAGCGGCTACGACACCGACGCCATCTACAAGGCCGCCAAAGGTGCCACCACCAAGGGCTTCGAGTTTGAAGTGGCCGGCGAAGTGCTGGACGGCTGGAATCTCTCCGCCGGCTACAGCTACGCCCACACCCGCGACGCCAAAGGCGACTACGTATACGGCTCGGTGCTGCAAACCACCGCCCCCGAGCAGTTGGTGCGGGTGTTCAGCACCTATCGCCTGCCCGGCGCCTGGGACAAGCTCACCGTGGGCGGCGGCGTGAACTGGCAAAGCGAGTTCTTCGGCAACGTGTTCCAACCCAACCCCAGCGATACCGTCAACTTCGGCCAGTACACCAAGATCACCCAGGACAGCTACTACCTGGCCGACCTGATGGCACGCTACCGCTTCAACGAGCACCTGAGCACCACCCTCAACGTGAAAAACCTGTTCGACCAGAAGTACTACACCGGCATGGGCAACTTCGGCACCGGGTTCTACGGCGACCCGCGCAGCCTGCAACTGACCACCAAGTGGGACTTCTGATCTAGGCCCCCCGTAGGCGCCTGGCCTACCAGCGATAGCGGTCTTGCGGCCGTCATCGCGGGCGGGCCCCCTCCCACAGAGGCCGAGTGCCACAGGGCCGGCTCGACAGGGTGTGGGTGGCGCCGGCGGGGTATCCCTCGCGATTTACCCGCGCCACAAGCCCGCACAAGGCCTAAACTGCCAGCCTGCCTTGCCCTTGGAGCGCCCACCCATGCCCCGCATTCGTTTGCACAACCGCGACCAGGCCCCGCGTTTCTGGCGCGACCCGGCGTTGGCGTTCATCCAGGCCCGCGGCATCACCGATGGTCGCCAGGCCTGCTACGCCCGCCATTCCCATGCACACTTCTCCATCGGCGCGATCACCGCCGGGCACAGCACTTACCTGCATGAACACCAGCAATTTCGGGTCAGTGCTGGCACGGTGGTGCTGATGAACCCGGGCGAGGTGCACGCCTGCAACCCGGTCAACGACCAGCCCTGGTCGTACCGCATGCTCTACGTTGACACCCAGTGGCTCGCCGCCCTGCAGCAGCGGTTGGGGTTCAGCCGCGACGGCGCCTTCCAGCCTTTCGCCGTGACCCACAGCGAGGACCCCAGCGTGTATGCCGGGCTCAACGCGCTGTACGACTCCCTGCTGGACGAACACCTGAGCAGCACGCAAAAACAGGACGCCGCACACACCTTCTTCACAGCCCTGCATCAACGCCTGGCCACGGCCCAAGCCCCGCTGACGGCGCAGGACAACCACCTGGCGCAGGTCGCCGACTACATCCGCGCGCACTGCCAGCACGCCTTGAAACTGGACGACCTCTGCGCCCTGAGTGGGCTTTCCAGTTCCTACCTGATCCGCCGCTTCAAGCAGCGCTACGCCATGACGCCCCACGCCTTCCTGATTAACTGCCGCATCCAGCGCGCCGAAGAACAACTGCGCAACGGCCACGCCATCGCCGAGGTGGCCCTGGCGGCCGGGTTCGCCGACCAGGCGCATTTTCAGCGAGCCTTCAAGCAACACCTGGCGGCGACGCCGGGGCAGTACCGCAGCTGATTCAACCCAGCAGCAAGTACAAGGCACAGGCCACCAGCAGCAACGCCATGGTCCGGTTGAACAGGCGCATGCCCCTCGGGTTGTTCAGGTAACGGCGCAGGAAGGTGCCGGCGTAGGCCCAGCACGCCACCGACAGGTAGCACACCACCAGGTAGATCAGGGCAAAGTGCCAGACCAGCGCGGTTTCGCCATTGGCCACAAAAGCCCCCATCCCCGCCACACACGCGAGCCAGGCCTTGGGGTTGAGCCATTGCATCAGCGCGCCATACGCCATGGACGGCGCCCGGTTGGCCTCTTTGGCACTGATCTGGCCGTCATCCATCGCCAACTTGAAGGCCAGGTACAGCAAAAACGCCACCCCGGCCCACTCCACCGCACGGGTCAAAAAAGGCCACAGGCTCAGCACTTCATGCAGGCCCAGGCCCATCAGCACCAAGAGCAGGACAAACCCCAAGGTCGCCCCGGTGACGTGGCGCAGGCTGGCGCCAAAGCCGAAGCGGGCACCGCAGCTCAGGGCAACGATATTCACCGGGCCAGGGGTGATGGAAGAAGCCAGCGCAAACGCGGCCATGGACAGGGTCAAACTCATTGCAGGCTCTCTTATTGTGTTGAAAGAGGGGCCGAGCCTAAGGGCGCACCTACAGGGCGTATTGAAGAAAATGCGTCTAGCCCGCGGGCCTCGCGGTTTGGCTGAAAAAAAACCTGCAATTTCTCGGCAAAACTACATACAAACCCCAATGATCCCGCCACAATCAGGCACTTTCGAGCCAAGTGGTCTCAAATAGCCACCACCGGTCGAAGCAGCTGTACTCACGCCCCCAGGGGCACACGCAAGACGGACACGTGAGTTTGCCTAGGGACGGGAATGGGATGCTTCGACACTCCAGCTGTATGCGCGCCGTGGTCACTCAACCGCCCGCCCCTGCCTACCGGCCACCCTGGCCCAATCCGCTTTTGCAGCAAGCCCGACACGCCTTAACAACAATTAAAAAACTCTGTACTGGAGAACGTATGTTGCGTCCTGCCAACGTGGTAGCCGCTCGCGCGGCCTCGGCATTCCTGAGCCTTTTTTCACTCAAGCAACGCCCGCGAGCCACAAGCCGCAAGGGCTTGGCGCACCTGTTCGCCTGGCTGAGCCTGGCGCTGCTGGCCCTGGCGGCAAGCCCGGCACTGGCCGGCCCCAGCACGCTGTGCCCCGATCAGTACATTACGGTGGCCTCGGGCGAGTCGAAGGAAGTCGACTTGACGTACTGCAATGGCGATGGCTTTGGCTTGATCGATAACAACGCGCAGGCCTCCCACGGCAAGATCACCGGCCTTATCAACAACGGCGACAACAAGGCGCTCTATACCAACTATGGCGACGGCGCCACCTCCGACTTCTTCATCTTGTTCGACGAACTCAGTGGCGAAGTCAGGGTTTTCGTCACCATTCTGCCCGCCACTTCGTCCATGACGATAACCCCGTCCAGCCTGCCCACGCCGGCGATCAGCGCAGCTTTTTCCACCACCCTGGCCACCAGCGGGGGCGTTGCGCCCTATACCTATGCCATCACCGCAGGCGCCTTGCCCGCCGGTTTGAGCTTGAACACCGCGAGCGGCACAATCTCCGGCACCCCCGTTGCCACAGGGTCCTTCAGTTTCAGCATCAGAGTGACCGACTCGACCCCCGCCACACCGCAGACCTTGACCCAGGCCTATTCCTTCACGATCAACCACCCCACGGTGCTGGTCACGGTCGATACCCCACCAGCGGCGGGATTGTCGACCCCCTACAACCATCAGTTCAGCGCCACGGGCGGCACCGCGCCTTACACCTTCAACGTTCAATCCGGCTCCCTTCCACCGGGCCTTTCAATGTCGCCTAGCGGCCAGTTGTCCGGCACACCGAGCACCCTGGGGAACTACAGCTTTTCCCTCAGAGCCCTAGACAGCAGCGGCGGCCTCGGACCGTATGCCGGGGCCCAGAACTTCAGCGTGCAGGTCAATGCGGGCTCCGCACCGGTTGCCGGGGCGTCCAGCGTCACGGTCGCCGCAAACAGCACGGCCAACCCGATCACTCTCAATCTCTCCGGTGGCGGCCCCACCAGCGTGGCCGTGGCCTCGGCGGCCAGCCATGGCACGGTAACGGCCAGCGGCACCAGCATTACCTACACCCCCACCGCAGGCTATTCCGGCCCCGACAGCTTTACCTATACGGCCACCAACACCTTCGGCACGTCCAGCCCCGCCACCGTGACCATTACCGTCAGTGCCTCCGTGCCTGGGACCCCGACCATCGGCACCGCCACCGCAGGCAACGCAAGCGCTTCGGTGGGCTTCACGCCCCCCGCCAGCAACGGGGGTAGCCCGATCACCGGCTATACCGTCACCTCCAACTCAGGCGCCTTCGCCACCGGCACGGCCAGCCCCATCACCGTCACCGGCCTGAGCAATGGCACGGCCTACACCTTTACCGTCACCGCCACCAACGCGATGGGCACCGGCGCTGCGTCGGCAGCGTCCAACAGCGTCACGCCAGTGGCACCGCCGGTTGTGACCGGCCTGTCCCCCACCAGCGGACCGACAGCCGGCGGCACCACGATGATACTCACCGGTACGAACTTCAGCGGCACTACGGCAGTCACCTTTGGCGCCACTGCGGCTACCGGATTTACGGTTAATAGTGCGACTCAAATCACGGCGACTGCCCCGGCGGGAACCGGCACGGTCGATGTGCGCGTCACCACCGCGGGCGGCACCAGCGCCACCAGTGCCGCAGACCAGTTCACCTATGTGAATGCGCCGACAGTCAGTGCTGTTTCCCCCAGCAGCGGGCCTAGAACGGGCGGCACTACGGTAGTCCTCACCGGCACTAACTTCGCCGGTACTACGGCGGTCACCTTCGGCGCCACCGCGGCTACCGGGTTCACGGTTAATAGCGCGACTCAAATCACCGCCACCGCCCCGGCAGGAACCGGCACGGTCGACGTGCGCGTCACCACTACCGGTGGCACCAGCGCCACCAGTGCGGCGGATCAGTTCACCTATGTGGGGGCACCGACCGTCAGCAGCATTTCCCCCAGCAGTGGCCCCGCAACAGGCGGCACCACGGTAACGCTGACCGGCACCAATTTCAGCGGCACCACGGCGGTCACTTTCGGCGCCACCCCTGCTACCGGGTTCACCGTCAACAGCGCCACCCAAATCACCGCCACCGCGCCAGCAGGAGCGGGCACGGTAGACGTGCGCGTCACTACCACGGGCGGCACCAGCGCTACCAGTGCGGCGGATCAGTTCACCTACGTCACCGCGCCAACGCTGACATCCATCAGCCCCAGCAGTGGCCCCGCAACAGGCGGCACCACGGTAACGCTGACCGGCACCAACTTCAGCGGCACCACGGCGGTGACCTTCGGCGCCACTGCGGCCACGGGGTTCACGGTCAATAGCGCGACTCAAATCACCGCCACCGCGCCAGCAGGAGCGGGCACGGTCGACGTGCGCGTCACCACCACCGGTGGCACCAGCGCCACCAGTGCGGCGGATCAGTTCACCTATGTGGGTGCACCGACCGTCAGCAGCATTTCCCCGAGCAGTGGCCCCGCAACAGGCGGCACCACGGTAACGCTGACCGGCACCAATTTCAGTGGCACTACGGCTGTCACTTTCGGCGCCACCCCTGCTACCGGGTTCACCGTCAACAGCACCACCCAAATCACCGCCACCGCCCCGGCAGGAACCGGCACGGTCGACGTGCGCGTCACCACTACCGGTGGCACCAGTGCTACCAGTGCGGCGGATCAGTTCACCTATGTGGGTGCACCGACCGTCAGCAGCATTTCCCCGAGCAGTGGCCCCGCAACAGGCGGCACCACGGTAACGCTGACCGGCACCAACTTCAGTGGCACTACGGCTGTCACTTTCGGCGCCACTGCGGCCACGGGGTTCACGGTTAATAGCGCGACTCAAATCACCGCCACCGCGCCAGCAGGAGCGGGCACGGTAGACGTGCGCGTCACCACCACGGGCGGCACCAGTGCTACCAGCGCGGCAGATCAGTTCACCTATGTGGGGGCACCGACGGTCAGCGCTATTTCCCCCAGCAGTGGCCCTGCAACGGGCGGCACCACGGTAACGCTGAACGGCACCAACTTCAGCGGCACCACAGCGGTCACCTTCGGCGCCACCGCCGCTACCGGCTTCACAGTCAACAGCGCGACTCAAATCACCGCCACCGCGCCAGCAGGAACCGGCACGGTCGATGTGCGCGTCACCACCACGGGCGGCACCAGCGCTACCAGCGCGGCGGATCGTTTCACCTATGTGGGTGCACCGACCGTCAGCAGCATTTCCCCGAGCAGTGGCCCCGCAACAGGCGGCACCACGGTGACCCTGACCGGCACCAACTTCAGCGGCACCACGGCGGTGACCTTCGGCGCCACCGCCGCTACGGGGTTCACGGTCAACAGCGCCACGCAAATCACCGCCACCGCCCCGGCCGGAACGGGCACGGTCGATGTGCGCGTGACCAGCCTAGGTGGCACCAGCGTCACCAGTGCGGCAGACCAGTTCACCTACGTCACCGCGCCAACGCTGACGTCCATCAGCCCCAACAGCGGCCCCACGGCGGGCGGCACTTCGGTGACCGTCAACGGCAGCGGCTTCACGGGTGCCACAGCGGTCAGCTTTGGGGGCAATAGCGCGTCGGCCTTCACGGTCAACAGCGCTTCGCAGATCACCGCGACCGCCCCGGCGGGCTCGGGCACGGTGGATGTGCGCGTGACTACCACCGGCGGCACCACGGCCACCAGTGCGGCAGACCAGTTCACCTATGCCAACGCGCCGACGATCGCCTCCCTTGCCCCCGCTGTCGGCCCCACCACGGGCGGCACGGTGGTAACCCTCAGCGGCGGCGGTTTCACGGGCGCCACGGCGGTGAATTTCGGTGGCAATAGCGCGTCGGCCTTCACGGTCAACAGCGCCAGCCAGATCACTGCCACCGCACCGGCCGGTACCGGCACGGTGGATGTGCGGGTGACCACGCCGGGCGGTAGCAGTGCCCCGGCGCAATTCACTTACATCAATGTCGCCGTCGGCCCGGTGAGCGCCACTGTCGCCTATGGCAGCAGCGCCAACCCGATCGCCTTGAACCTGGGCAGCTTCGTGCCGACCTCGGTGACCGTGGCCAGCGCCGCCGCCCATGGCACGGCCACGGCCAGCGGCACGGGCATCAGCTACACGCCAACGCCGGGCTACGCCGGCACTGACACATTCACCTACACCGCCACCAATGCGGCGGGCACGTCTGCACCGGCCACCGTCAGCATCACGGTGACTGCACCCGTGCAAACCACCACCGCCTCGGGTGGCTGGTCCACCGGCGGCGGCCAGGCCTATAGCCAGACCCTGACCTGGCACGGTGGCGCGGCGCCCTATTCCGCGTTCAACGTCAGCGGCCTGCCAGCGGGGTTGAGCATGACGACCACTACCGCCACCAGCCTGACGATTGCCGGTACACCGACCCAAACAGGTACGTTCACCGTTACCGCCACGGCCACCGACAGCAGCACCGGCAGCGGCCCGTTCGCGGCGCCCGCGACCTTCACCTTGACCGTCGGCGCCGCACCGCCGCTCACCCTCACACCGGGCGCATCGACGCTCAACGCGACCCACGGCAGTGCCTTCACGCAAGCGTTCTCGGTCAGCGGCGGTATCGCGCCTTACACCCTGGCCCAGGGCGGCAACCTGCCCGCCGGTGTGAGCTGGAATGGGGCGACGGCGACGCTGTCGGGCACCCCGAGCCAAAGCGGCAGTTTCGCGATCACCCTCACCGCCACCGATGGCAGCACCGGCACACCCGGTACGGTCACGCAGCACTACACCCTGCAAGTGGCCGATGAAACCCCGGTGGCGCCGTCGCAAGCGGCCAACAGCGCCGGCCCGGGGCAACCGGTGGAGGTGGATTTGACCAACAACGCCAGCGGCGGCCCGTTCATCGCCGCCAACCTGCTGACCTCAGTACCCGCGAGCGTGGGCCGTGCGTCCATCCATGAAGCGGGCGCTGGCGCGGCCAACCTGCGCGCCGCACCGGCCCGCGTGGCGGGCAAGCGCTTCGTTCTGCGTTTTGTGCCCAACCCGGACGCCAGCGGCGTGGTGAACCTGAGCTACACCCTGAGCAACGCCAGCCTCACCTCCAGCCCAGGGCTCATCAGCATCAGCCTGAGCGCGCGCAGCGATCCGTCCAAGGATGCCGAGGTACAAGGTTTGCTCAACGCCCAGGCCAACAGCAGCCGACGCTTCGCCAGTGGCCAGATCAACAACTTCCAGCAACGCCTGGAGGCCCTGCACAGCGGCAATGTCAGCCCGTTCAGCAACGGCTTCACCTTGTCGACAGCCAGCCTAAAGCGCCAACGGCTGAACGATGACCCCACCGGCATCGAACAGTGGCTGCAGATCAAAAACGCCAAGATGCAGGCTGAGCCGTCCCTGCGCACCACCCCGTCGAGTGAGCAGATGCCGGCCCTGGGCAACCAGCCCGGTGACGCGCCCACCTCGCCCCTGGCGTTCTGGACCAGCGGCACTATTAGCATCGGTGACGACGCCAAGCGCTCTGCCGACAAGGAGCAGAAGTTCGTCACCTCCGGCCTGTCCGTGGGTGCCGACTACCGCTGGGCGCCCAACCTGACCCTGGGCGTGGGCCTGGGCTATGGCCACGACAAAACCGATATCGGCGACAACGGCAGCCGCAGCCAGGCCGACAGCTACAGCGTGGCGGTGTATGGCAGCTATCGGCCGATCGAAAGCATCTACCTGGATGGGGTGCTGGGCTACCAGCGCCTGAGCTTCGACAACCGCCGCTATGTCACCGACAACGCCGGGGTGGTCAATGGCAAGCGCGACGGTAACCAGACCTTCGCTTCCTTGACGGCCGGCTATGAGTACCGCGAAGCACAATGGCTGCTCTCGCCTTACGCGCGCCTGGACTTGGCCGATGGCAAGTTGGACCGTTACCGCGAGCGCGGCGACGATATTTTCGCCCTCAGCTACGACGAGCAAAAGGTGAAAACCACCAGCACCAGCCTGGGCCTGCGCAGCCAGTACGCCACCAGCACTGCCCTGGGTGAAGTCACGCCAAGCCTGCGCCTGGAGTACCAGCACGACTTCCAGGGTGCCGGCGATGCCTCGATGCGCTATGCCGAAAACGGCAGCACGCTGTACCGCGTCAGCCTCGCGCCCCTGCGCATGGAGTACCAGTTCACCCTCGGCTCCGGCGCGCAGCAGACCCAATCAATGCTGTTCAACCTGGGCAAACCCTTCTAGGCCCGGCGAACGAGCACAAAAAAGCCTCGCAGATGCGAGGCTTTTTTGTTCATGCCCAGCGCTTACCAGTTGTAGCGAACGCCGACGTTGGCACCCCATGGCTGCTTGATCTTGTCGCCCTGGCTGAAGTCGAAATCGGCATGCACTTGCCACTTATCCGACAGGGACATGGCAACACCGGTGCCCACTTCGAAGCGCGAACCCGACAGGTCGTTGTTGAACTGGTTGTCGTTGACCTGCACGTGGTTGTTCTTGGCGAACTCCTGCACCACTGCACCGCGAATGTAAGGCTGCACCACCTTGCCATCGCTGAGCTCGAAGTTACGGCCCGCGGTCACACCCAGCTTGCCCAGCAGGGAGCGGGTGTCGCCGCCTTCGGCTTTCATGCCGTTGTCCAGGTCGTAGTCCTTGCCCTTGATGACCACGGCCGAGAGTTTGGCAAAGGGTTCGACGAAGTAGTTGTCTTCAAGCTTGATATGCCGCCCCACTTCCGCCGAGGCGCCGATACCGGTGTTGTTGTAGCTGCCCTTGGTGCGGGCGCCGTCGCTCAGGCCTACTTTCGCCTCGTTGTCGAAACGGTTGAGTTTGACCACGCCATCGAAGTAGTAACCGCTGGCGTCGTCCATCCAGGTGGCGTAGGTACCCAGGTAGTAGCTTTTCACCGTACCGGAAGTGCCGTGGGTCACGTCGATGTCCGAGTTGCTATGGCCGGCCAGCACACCCACCAACCAGTTGCCGTCGCCATAAGGCAGCGCAGTGTCGGCACCGATGGAGAAGCCTTGCTGGGTCTGCTTATAGGCCACGCCCGATTGCGCGTCGACGTCCTGCTTGCTGCCATAGCCACGGGCCCACAGGCCAGCGGCGGCGCCGTTGAAGCGCAACTCGCCCATGCGGCTGCGCAAGGTGCTCAACTCGCCGTACCACACGGTCGGCGCGGTGTTGAACAGGGCCAGTACGGAACGGGTACCGGGGCTGATTTCCTTAGTGGTGGGGTCCAGATACCAGTCGGTAGCGCCGCTATTGCTGGCGTTGGCCAACTCGTAGGACCAGGTGCCCACATCCACACGGCCGCCCACCAGGGAGAATTGCGCGTCACCGGCCGCCGTATGCACGACATGCAGCTTTTGCGGGTCTAGCGCGTCAGTCCCCGAAGCGTTGACCAACAGGCCATGGTTACCAGTGGCCTCGCCCGTGACATTGAGGAAATCCCGCTCACCGGTGCCGAAGTCAGCCTTGATCGCGAAAGTGCCTTCACCGGACAGCGAACCGGTGTTCAGTTGGTAGTAAGTCTTGGCCGCGTTCTTGGTCGCCGCAGGTGCGCCAAAGGTCACGGTGCCACCATCCATGGTCAACGCACCTACAGTGTCGTTGCCGGTCAGGGTCCAGTTCGACTGGCCGTTGACGGCCACGGTGCTGACCTTGTCCAGGCGCCCGGTGAACTGCGAGTGATCGTTCAGGGCCACAGTGGCGGTGCTGCCGTCTTCCACCAGCACATCGCCAGTCATCTGGCCCTGGTTGAAGGTCAGGTTGGCGGTGCTGTTGCCGGTCAGTTGCACATTGCCTTCGAGGTGGCTGTTGGCGACGTTCATGGCCGCGGTGGAGGCTTCGCGCACTTCCAGCAGGTTGCCGTTGCTGCTAATCAGGGTCGAGTTGTTGTAGACATCGATGGTGCCCTTGCCACCAAAAGACACGTCGATTGCCGGGCCGGCGACGCCCTCTACGCTGGAGTTATCCAATACCAAGTAAGCGTCGAGGCCCAGCCCTTCGGTATCCGACTCCAAGCGCGCACCTGCGAGCGTGCCGCGAATCTGGCTGCCTACCGCTTCGATCTTGCCGCCGTAGAAACTCAGCCCGACACCGAACTCACCTGTGCCGCTGATCTTGCTATCGACCAGCTTGGCTTCACTGGCACCCCCAACTTCAACGCCGGCCCAGACACCGGTAATTTCGCTATTGGTAATCACCCCCTTCGCACCTGCCGGGGAAGCGGGATTGTAGATAAACCCCAGGCCAGCGAAATCACCGTTGAACACGGCATTGGCGATAGTGGCAGTACTGTTATTGATTTCCAGCGCCGAGTGGCCATTCCTCCCGGTAAAGGTTCCGCTCGTCACATTAATAGCGGAGTTGTTGGTGACGGTAGTCTCAAAAACCGTGCCGCCATGCACATTCAATTGGCCGCCATTGATGACGTGGTAAGGGGCTGCAGGGGTGGCCGCATCAACGGTCTTGGTTCGGCCATCGATGATTTCCGGCGGGAGCTCGGCGTGGGCCAAGGGGCTAAGCAACAATACTGGGGAAAAAGACAACAGCCCGATGGCGCGGGCCAGCGGCAACATAGGACAGGTAAAAGAGGTGACTGACATAGTGAATTACCTTTCGCGGTTCAATGAATACACTTATCTCCGATCAGACGACTCGGAGTCGGCGGCGGAGAATACGCGGAACAAAACACTTCGAATGTAGGAAAAATCCACTACGAGCGACAGAAAACACCCAGAGATACAAAAAATCAGGATCATTCCCATAACAGCCAACTGCAACGGAGTACAGTCCGTATTCCTGCCTTCCAACATTGCGCAGCGCCATGACGCGCTACCTCTACATCCCACTTCATCCACAAACGGCAAAAAACCACGAAAGGTATTTGCCCTTCGTGGCCTTGATTAAAAACACCTAATCCTTTCCCTTTATTTGCATGTATTAATAGAGCCCGGAGCAAAACATGCCTTTCCGTCAGCCCAAACCATTACCACCTCGGTTTCAAACTTATCAGACATTTCAACCCGGCCGTTTATCATCACCGAATAACTAACAGTTGCCTGGCCGTCGTGGGTTTCTTCAAATGCAGCGGCGTAGGGAATGAATAAATCAAAGCCGTCGCGGGCCTCCGCCTGCGTTATATGACGAGGCACAGTAAACGGCAAAGAAGGACGCGGCACGTAATTACCCAAATCATTATCCCACCTTCCACCTTCATACTTGAACGTTAATATATCCCCCGCTTTGAGTTCCGTACTACCTGGAACACTCACTTTCATACCGTACCCCCCCGCTCCCGGCATAAGTTCCAGCTCACAGCAGGTGACAAACCAAACACCGAAATCATTATCAAAAGTGGCACGCGTAAACTTAGGAACGGGAAGAGCAACCACATTAATATAAACATCCACGTTCTGTACAAGCGAAGGATTAAAGTTATCCCCTGTATTCGGGTGGGTAATACGGTACTGAACCTTGACCTCTGGGTCATTGCCCGTTGCCTCTACGAGATCCCAATTTATAAGAAAATTAAGGGCCGTTTCATTGCCAAGCATATGGAGAACCCCACGCCCCAACCCCGGCACCGGTATGTTATTCCAATACAATTGCACCACATCACCGGCTTTAACGCCGGTATAAATAGGAGCCGTCGCTGTCACATCCTGGCCGCGGTCGATATTGATAATTTCATTTTCTACCGTAGATGCACCCCCCCTGACGATAACCGCAGGCAGTTCTGGATTGCCGATTCCTGGGTCGATGGGAATGTTCGGCTCATCTGGAGATTCCGGACCCGGCTTACGTAAATCAACAGCAACCGACGTCTTCTGAGGGGCAGGATACGAGTTAAACCGGCGCACAATGTAATAGCTCACCTCCGAAGTTTTCGGCCCTAATCCTGTACTCGCAACCGCTGAAAACGGCACCTCGACAATAACAGGAAAAGCAGTAATTAATTGAGGCACCTGTAGCAGGTTATCCCATGTAACCATGAGTTCATCAACACCAAACATTGGATTATCATAAGTTTCAAGCACGACACTCACATGGGTATTGGCATCAATATAATTGACTGATCCATCATCGGCTTCCGGTATCCGCAACGGCGGGAGATTTTCCGGAATAGGGTTAATCTGGATTTGAAGATGCGAAGGATCCGAAAAAGGCCCTTCATTTCCAACACGGTCACGCCATTGATAATAAAGAATTCTTGAACCTTCATCGTGGCTATAGATGTCACCACGGTGCAACTTGAATTCCACCTCCTGATCTCCGACCCCACCGATAAAAACCTCTCGAATAAAGGTCCCTGGAATACTGCTGCCGTAGAACACTTTAATACTGTCACCACTTTTTTTATCAGTCGGCAAATCCACTTTGAAGGTAAATTCCTCTTGCGCCTCCAGCAAGCTCTTATTAATAATCCCATTCTGAATTTCCGGAGGATGCTTCATCGCCTCACCGCTGGTACCATGATGGGGAGGAGACTTATCTACATACACTTGAGTCCTGCCATTCTCAACTTCACTCGGAGCACTAGAAGATCCGTAACTTACAAAATAACTCAAGGTGAAGACCCTTTCATATCGCGTCTCGTCAGCAGGCAACTTTAAAGTCTGCGGATACGTAATGGGAGTACGAAGGTTCAGTACGTCACCGTACTTCGTACCGTTGATTGCAAGTTGCACCCTAACATTACGATTGGGCGTCGTACTCCCAGGCCAAACAATATTATTGAACACCACATTCCGTTCGCTTCCCTGTAAAACCTTAGGCAATTTGTTTGGCTCATCGCCGGGTATATTGGGCAACGCACCCTCTATCACCAAGTCCTCATCCGCCAAGCTTTTGCGCCGACGCAACTCACTCAAGGTTTCACGGCCGGGGTTTACTTTTACCTTAGTCATTTCAAACGCTCCATTGTAGAAACAAAGAAACACTACCAACCAATCCGGCCCACTCACACCCGCAGAGGTGGCGTTACATGACACTCATTAGTGGGTGAACACACACAACCGCTGGGCCAGGTGTGATTGATAATGACATGGACATAAGTTGAACTGCCGACCGCCCCAGTGGTTTTCAACAAGCGATAGTAAATAACGGCAGAGCCATTATCCTGCATGGGCTTAATCAACTTTTCCCAATCACTTACAATAAAGTCAAAACCATACTGCGCCTCATGCGCACTCAACTTATGGGGAATTTCGGCATCAGTACCATCGATGGGATCGCTGCCATTGGAGTTGCGGCAGCCCTGCCACACCAAGGTGATGAGATCGTTTTCAGCGAAGCGTACATCCGGCTTGATTTGAACCCTGATACCCTGCCAAGGCCGAGGCACCGTATCACACTCGATTTTATGGAAGAAACTTTTATCCCGGAAAACGGGCTCCTTGAGATTCTCGATAACGATAATAGATACATTAACCGGCGTAGTTAATGACAACTGCTGATTGACACCATTATTAGTGAGGTAGCGCACCGGCAAGTGGGCATTGTTTTTATCCAGCTCTATAAATTCCCAGGCAATAACGAACTCTTCAATAATATCGCCGCCGCCATCTCCGAATTTTACGGTGTAGGTATACACCGGTGTCGGGATAGCGCCCCAATACAACTCAATGGTTTCACCGGGAATCGGGTTGTCATATAGCCTGAGCGTCGCCTTGGCTGGCAGGCCAAAATCGGCACCTGTCAGCATATTGGGGATATTCGAGGCCAGCCCGCGAACCTCGATCAGGGCCAGTTTTTTATTGAGCAGTGCAGGCGCGTCCACGTGGTCCTGGCCGGCAATGGTGAAGTCATAGGGCACCGCGATGGTCGGCGAGGGTGGCGTGTATACCCCATTACGCCGGACTCTGTAGTTCACCATTGCATTGGCCGGGCCAAGCCCCTGGGCGCTGAGAGCAAGCCACGGAACAGGGACCTCCAACGGCAACCCTCCCCCCGTCTCCACGTGGACTTCGTGCAGGGGCGAGCCATCCCAGCTCACTGCTATCCAGTCCTCGGGCTCTGCCGGCAGGTACGGGTCGATGACCACAAAAACCAGGTCGCGCGCGTGTTGGCGGTCAATCAGGCCTCGAGTCGAAAGCGGCACCCACGGCGGTGGAAGGCTGCCAGGCAACGGGGTCAGGTTGACTTGAATGCTGGCTGCATCCGAGGTCTCGGTATTGGTGTTACCTGCCCTGTCCCTGAGCCGGTACTGCGCAAAATGCAGCCCTTGGCCCTGGCTGCGGATCACCGCAGCGTCCAGAAAGAAGCTCAGTTGCTTGTTGTTGACGTCACCCTGAGTCAGGGTGTAGGTGCCGACCGGGACAGGCGTTGCCGGGTTATTGGGATCATCGGTGAAGTAGAAAATGACCACATCGCCAACCTGGGCATCGGCGTGCCACGGGATTTTCAGCCAAACCCCGCCATGATCCACCAGGTATTGCTCGGTGACGATGCCGCCTAACTCATCGGGAAATACGGGTGCTAGGGGCTTCTCGCCAAAGTTTGGGGATTTCAGATCGATGGAAACTCGGGTTCTGAGCGACTCCTTGGGGGCGGCCTCCCACGAGCCAAGACGAACAGTGATAGAGGCTGAGTACGCCCCCTCGGTGCTCAGGAACTCCACAGGTACGTGCATCCGTTGAGGGAAGACCACCTCAGTTATGGAGGGGTAACTCCTGCGAGCCACTTCGCGAAATGCGCCGCCCTGATGTGTGAACCCCAACACCACCCAGTCCGTGCGATTGGGCCCGGTAGACCTTTCCCAACTGTCGAACTCCACCTCCAGGGGGACGAGCGTGGAGTTGCGGTGTATCAGCCCGGTAGGGTCGCCCGGGTCCATGATGGCCGGCACCCGAGGTGGGGCGAACGCGTCTCGGGGGCCAATAGGCGCATTATCCTGGGTTGGGGTGCTGTTGGAACCTTTGCGTGTAGCCACTTCGACCTCCCTCCTTCAGACCCGGGTACTGCGGTGCACCTGGCCTTCGACGATTCGCGGCCCCAGGGGCCTGGATGGCTTTATTCGATACCCTCCACACCCCCCTGACTACTGTCAGAAGTTACAGGTTTTCGTGCCGCTGGTCGGAATTCGCCCTGTTCACAATCAGCCCCAGGAACCCTCGCGCCTTACAGTCTTTGACAGTTTCCCGACAAAGCTCCTGAAGTTTTCCGCCCCGCCCCGCCCTAGCATCAACGCACCCTCTCCTGCGGATGCCGCCATGCCCACGCCCCTGCGCACCCTGTGTTTATCGCTGTATTGCTGTTGTTGGATGCTGCCCGCAGAAGGCCTGCGGGCCGCGGACGAGCAACCACACCGCAGCCCCCAACACGTCGGGCTGGCGGATAGGCAAAAAGAGTGGGATGAGACCACCTTCGGCTTGGCCACCCACGTGGGCGCCACGGATCGGCGTAGGGATCGCGAGGGGTTGCTTCAGGGCACGTCAGCGCGGCACGGCATGGGCTCAATCAAGCCCCGGCCCTTTGCCGGGCCCGGGGGGCGCTATCGCCTCGGCCCGGTGGTCGTGCCCGCCCTGTAGGAAGCGGGCTTGCCCGCGCTCGGGCGCGAAGCGGGCGCACCACCGTCGAGGGGCGCTGCGCACCCCGGCGCGGGCGAGCTCGCTTAACTACTGGTGCAGCCAGGTCATGCGAAACGAGGCGCCACCCCAGGGGGAATCGAGCACTTCGACCTCGCCACCGTGGGACTGAGACACCCGCCGCACCAGCGCCAGCCCCAGGCCAAAACCACCGGTGCGGCGGTCGCGGCTGGCGTCGAGGCGCGAGAACGGCTCGAAGATCTTCTCCCGCCCGGCCAGCGGCACGCCGGGGCCGTCGTCGTTGACCAGCACTTCATAACCATCGCCAAGGCGCACCAGCGATACCTCCACCCGCCGTTCGGCGTAGCGGATGGCGTTGCGCAGCAGGTTTATCAGGGCTCGGGCCATGAAGCGCGGCTCGATGCGCACCCACTCCACCTGGCAGGCGCCAATGGACAACTGCACCCCCGCCGCTTCCGCCTCCAGGGCCACGCTGCCGACTACGCTGTCAAGCCAGCTCTGGGCCTGGATGTCTTCGCGGCTGATGACCGTGGCGCCACGCTCCAGGCTGGCGTAGGTCAGTAGCTCAGAGACCATTTCCTCCAACTCGCCGAGGTCGGCGTACATGTCATTTATGAGTTCGCTGTGCTTGCGCGGGTCGGCCTGTTGGCGCAACTGATCGAGCTCGAACGACAGCCGCGCGATGGGGGTGCGCAACTCGTGGGAAACCGCGTTGGTCAGCTCCCGCTGATGGGCGATCAAGCCTTCGATGCGCTCGGCCATGTGGTTGAAGTGCCCCGCCAACTCGCGCACGCTGGAGCGTCGCGAGAGCTGGATGCGCGCACTCAGGTCATTGTCGCCAAAGCGCTGGGCGCCGAGGCGGATCAACTCCAGGTCGCGCCAATGCGGGCGCACCCAGAAATACAGGACCAGCGCCAGGCACACCCCCAGGAACAAGTACGCCCAGAGATACAGCCACTTGGGCTCTTCGGGGAGTTTGATGCTGAGCAACTGCGCGCCGCCATCGATGTTCGCGACAAACTCGCTGAAGTCGCCGCGCACCACCACTTGGTCTTCGGCCAACAGCCCCTGTTCGCGGGTGCTGAGGCTCAGGTCGCTGGCCCCTACCAGTTCCAAGCGCAGGCCGTAGTGGGGTTGCAGCTCGGCCAGGCGTTGCGCCCGCGCCGCGCCGGTGACTGGGCGCAGTTGTTGCACCAGGCCATAGGCCGGGCCGCGCAGGGCTTCGCGGTTATAGGCTTCGTTGGCTTCGGGCAGCAGCTCGGAGAAGGTGTAGTTGACCGCCATGATGGCGCCCGCCAGGCCGATGGCTAGCACGATGTACAGGCGTAAAAACAGGCGCAGCATCTAGACCTCCCAGGCAAACGGATTGAACAGGTAACCCTTGCCCCAGATGGTCTTGATGCACACCGGTTCGCGAGGGTTGTCGTTGAGTTTGCCGCGTAGTTTGCTGATGTAGACGTCCACGCTGCGGTTGAGGCCGTCGAAGGCGATGCCGCGCATGCGGTTGAGGATGTCGTCGCGCGAAAGAAGCGTGCCCGCCGCACTGGCCAACAGCCACAGCAGCTCGAACTCCATGGTGGTGAGGTCGATCACCTGTGCGCCCAGACGCACTTCGCGGCAACTGCGGTCGATCACCAGGCGCCCGAATTCCAGGGCGCCGCGCACGCTATCCTGGGGCACCTGGCGGCGCTGTAAGGCGCGTAACCGGGCCAGCAACACGGGCGGCTTGATGGGTTTGATGACGTAGTCGTCGGCGCCGGACTCCAGGCCCAGGATGTGGTCCAGGTCATCTTCCTTGGCGGTGAGGATGACAATCGGAATGTCGGAAATGGCACGGATCTCGCGGCACACATGCAGGCCGCTTTGCCCCGGCAGCATCAGGTCGAGCACCACGACCCGGGGCTTGAACTCCAGAAAGGCCGCCAGCGCCACGTCACCGCGGTGCACGGCCCTCACCTCAAAACCATGCTGGGTGAGAAAGTGCGCGATCAACGCCGCCAAGCGCTCGTCGTCCTCCACCAGCAGGACTTTGCCAACTCCCAGGTTTTCCATAACGCCCAACCACAGCCCTTGATCCGAAGAGGCTGCAGTATAAGGGTCAACGCTTGGCAAAATGCCGTCGGCATTGGCCAAAACGGCGTGGGTTGCCGGGTTTGGCCATAACTTTCATGTTTTTAAGAGTTTTTAACAGTTGCCCGGCACGCCGCTGTGGAAGCGGAACTCGACGTCGGGCGACTCGATCAGCTCCCGTTCGGCGGCCCGCACCCGCTCGATGACCTGGGCGATGTCGGCCGCGTCGCCGTACTGGTAGGCCAGTTTCAGATAGCCCTGGAAGTGCCGCGCTTCACTCTTGAGCAGGCCGAAGTAGAACGTGCCCAGCTCTTCGTCCAGGTGCGGCACCAGGGCCTCGAAACGCTCGCAACTGCGGGCCTCGATAAACGCGCCCACCACCAGGGTATCCACCAGTTTCACCGGCTCGTGACTGCGCACCACTTTGCGCAGGCCCGAGGCGTAGCGCCCGGCCGACAACTGGCGCAAGCCGATCTTGCGTTTTTTCATCAGGCGCATGACCTGCTCGTGGTGCACCAGCTCTTCACGGGCCAGGCGCGACATCAGGTTTATCAAGTCGACATGGCTGTGGTACTTGGCGATCAGGCTCAGGGCGGTGCTGGCGGCCTTGAATTCGCAGTTCTTGTGGTCGATGAGCAGGGTTTCCTGGTCCGCCAGCGCTGCTTGCACCCAGGCATCCGGCGTGCGGCAGCCGAGAAATTCGTGGATCTCGGGCAGGATCATTGAGCCACCTGCGTCAGAAAAGATACGGGGCAAGGCAGGGCAGCGGCGACGTCAAGAATCGGCAACATGGGGCTCACGCAGTAGGGGTTCACGGGCAAAGGCGCCGATTATACCGGCCGGGCCGCAGACCACCAGCGGCCGGGCTTGATGTGTATCAACATCCGGATGCGCGCGCAGCATCTATAGTTGCTGCACTAACGTCCTGTCACTTTTCTGGAGAACCCGACCATGCAAGCCATCCGCAGCATCCTGGTGGTCATTGAGCCCACACCGGCCGAGAGCCTGGCACTTAAACGCGCCAAGTTGATTGCTGGCGTCACCCAAGCCCATCTGCATCTGCTGGTGTGCGACAAAAAACATGACCACGGCGCGCTCCTGGCCGTACTCAAGGCCCGCCTGGTGGAAGAAGGCTATAGCGTCACCACCGAACAGGCGTGGAAGGAAAGCCAGCACGAAACCATCATTGACGTGCAACAAGCCGAGGGCTGCGGGCTGGTCATCAAGCAGCATTTCCCCGACAACCCGCTGAAAAAAGCCCTGCTGACTCCGGCCGACTGGAAACTGCTGCGCTACTGCCCCACCCCGGTGCTGCTGGTCAAGACCGCGACGCCGTGGACCGGCGGCACCATCCTGGCGGCCGTGGACGTGGGCAACACCGACGGCGAGCACCGCACCCTGCACAGCTGCATTGTTGACCATGGCTTCGACATCGCCTCCCTGGCCAAAGCCAAGTTGCACGTCATCAGCGCCCACCCTTCGCCCATGCTGTCGGCGGCGGACCCGGTGTTCCAACTCAAGGAAACCATCGAAGCCCGCTATCGCGAGCAGTGCCGCGCGTTCCAGGCCGAGTTCGATATCGATGACGACCACCTGCACATCGAGGAAGGCCCGGCCGATGTGCTGATCCCCCACAACGTCAACAAGCTGGACGCCGCGGTGCTCATCATCGGCACCGTGGCCCGCACAGGGTTGTCCGGCGCGCTGATCGGCAACACCGCCGAAGTGGTGCTCGACGCCGTGAACTGCGACGTGCTGGTGCTCAAGCCTGAGGACGTGATGGGGCATCTGGAGGAGGAAGTGGCCCGCCACTAGCAAGTGCGGTGCCAAGCAGGCAAACCACGGGGGCAAGCGTCGCGACGCTTGCCCCCGTTGCGTTCAAGGCTCAGCGCGCAAGAGCATCCTTGAGAAAGCCCGGGGCGATGTAACGCTCGTAGTGGGCCTCGGAGAGCAGGAAAAATTCCCGGTCGATGGCATCGCGCAGCTCCGGCAGGTTCCAGTCGCGAAACTCCGGCAGCAGCACCATCCCGTAGGCATCCAATTGATTGATGACCCGCGCACCGCGGGCGATCAACTGGTAGGCCCAGCAGTACTCGGACTGATGGGGCACGAAGCGGATCTTGCGCTGTTCCAGCTGCGAACGCAGGCAAGCGGCGTCGAAAACCTCCAACTTGGAGGCCATCACCTGCACCAGCAGTTGCTCCAGGCGCAGCCACACCGCGCGTTTCTCTTCCTCGTTGTAGCCGTTCCAGTGGATCACTTCGTGGTGGAAACGCTTGCAGCCACGGCACACCAAATCACCGTAAACAGTGGAGCAGAGGCCGACGCAGGGGGTCTTGATGGTCTGATTGGGCATAGGTAGGCAGGACGCGGGGAAGCAAAACAGGTCGGCATGTTAGCCCTTTGTCTAACATTCATCACCCCTCAAACTTGAGGGCCTAACTTACCTTTAGATTTTTTTTGCCGTAGAATCGGCCAGCCTTTTAAGGCGCCAATAGTCCGTTAGAAGCTGTTTTCAAAGCGTCACGAGCACAGTTGATCCTAAAGAACGGTGTTGGCGAGGAGTCTTTCCAGCGGGGAAAGCTCTGCGCCAACCCTCATCAGCCCGTTCGGCAGGCGTAAAACTTTGAAAGCAGCTTCTGTGAGGAATACCGGTAGCGCAGGCTTTGCGGCCCAAAAAGCCCCCAGGCGCTGCGCACCGGCTATTTCTGGATGAGCGTCCCGGACCGGGACCACTGATGAGGGTAATAACTGTGCTTGAAGCCTACCGCAAACATATCGAAGAGCGCGCCGCCCTGGGTATCGTTCCCCAGCCGCTTAACGCCGAACAAACTGCAGGCCTGGTCGAGCTGCTGAAAAATCCCCCCGCTGGCGAAGAAGCTTTCCTCGTTGACCTGATTACCAACCGCATTCCACCAGGCGTTGACGAAGCTGCCTACGTCAAGGCTGGTTTCCTGTCGGCCCTGGCCAAGGGCGAAGCCACTTCCCCGCTGATCGACAAAAAGCGTGCAGTCGAGCTGCTGGGCACCATGCAGGGCGGCTACAACATCGTCACCATGGTCAACCTGCTGGACGACGCCGAACTGGCGCCCGTGGCCGCAGCCCAGCTCAAGCACACCCTGCTGATGTTCGATGCGTTCCACGACGTCGCGGAAAAAGCCAAGAACGGCAACACCCACGCCCAAGGCGTGCTGCAATCCTGGGCTGACGGCGAATGGTTCAAGAACCGTCCGACCCTGGCTGACAAGATCAGCCTGCGGGTGTTCAAGGTCACCGGCGAAACCAACACCGACGACCTGTCCCCTGCCCCGGACGCCTGGTCGCGCCCCGACATCCCGCTGCACGCCCTGGCCATGCTGAAAATGGCCCGTGACGGCATCGTGCCGGACGAGCAAGGCGTGACCGGCCCGATGAAGCAGATCGAAGAAATGCGCGGCCAGGGTTTCCCTATCGCCTACGTCGGTGACGTGGTCGGTACCGGTTCCTCGCGTAAATCGGCAACCAACTCGGTGCTGTGGTTCTTCGGCGACGACGTGCCTTACGTGCCGAACAAGCGCGCTGGCGGCTTCTGCTTCGGCAGCAAGATCGCTCCGATCTTCTACAACACCATGGAAGATGCTGGCGCACTGCCGATCGAATTCGACGTTTCCAACATGCACATGGGCGACGTGATCGACCTGTACCCGCACGCTGGCAAAGTCACCAAGCACAACAGCGATGAAGTGCTGACCACCTTCGAAATGAAGACCCCGGTCCTGCTCGACGAAGTCCGTGCTGGCGGCCGTATCCCGCTCATCATTGGCCGTGGCCTGACCGAGAAGGCCCGTACCGAACTGGGTCTGCCACCATCGGACCTGTTCAAGAAGCCAGAAGCCCCGGCGCAAAGCACCAAGGGTTTCACCCTGGCGCAGAAAATGGTCGGCAAGGCCTGCGGCGTGACCGGCGTACGCCCCGGCACCTACTGCGAACCGAAGATGACCACCGTCGGTTCCCAGGACACCACGGGCCCGATGACCCGCGACGAACTGAAAGACCTGGCGTGCCTGGGCTTCTCCGCCGACCTGGTGATGCAGTCCTTCTGCCACACCGCGGCGTATCCAAAGCCGATCGACGTGACCACCCACCACACCCTGCCTGACTTCATCATGACCCGTGGCGGCGTGTCCCTGCGCCCGGGCGACGGCATCATCCACAGCTGGCTGAACCGCATGCTGCTGCCGGACACCGTCGGCACCGGCGGCGACTCCCACACCCGTTTCCCAATGGGCATTTCGTTCCCGGCCGGTTCCGGCCTGGTAGCGTTCGCCGCCGCCACTGGCGTGATGCCACTGGACATGCCGGAATCGATCCTGGTGCGCTTCAAAGGCAAGATGCAACCGGGCGTCACCCTGCGTGACCTGGTGCACGCCATTCCTTACTACGCGATCCAGGCTGGCCTGCTGACCGTAGAGAAGAAAGGCAAGAAGAACGCCTTCTCCGGCCGCATCCTGGAAATCGAAGGCTTGGACAACCTGAGCATCGAACAGGCTTTCGAGCTGTCCGACGCCTCGGCCGAACGTTCGGCTGCCGGTTGCACCATCAAGCTGTCCAAAGAGTCCATCACCGAGTATCTGAGCTCCAACATCACCCTGCTGCGCTGGATGATCGGCGAAGGCTACGGCGATGCGCGCACCCTGGAACGTCGCGCTCAAGCGATGGAAGCCTGGATCGCCAACCCGGAACTGATGGTGGCCGATGCCGACGCCGAATACGCCGAAATCATCGAAATCGACCTGGCCCAGATCAAGGAGCCAGTTCTCTGCGCACCTAACGACCCGGACGACGCCCGCCTGCTGTCCAGCGTGGCTGGCGAGAAGATCGACGAAGTGTTCATCGGTTCGTGCATGACCAACATCGGTCACTTCCGCGCTGCCGGTAAGTTGCTGGAGCAGGTCAAGGGCCAGTTGCCAACTCGCCTGTGGCTGTCGCCGCCGACCAAGATGGACGCTCACCAACTGACCGAAGAAGGCTACTACGGCATCTACGGCAAGGCTGGCGCGCGCATGGAAATGCCGGGCTGCTCGCTGTGCATGGGTAACCAGGCACGGGTTGAGCCGAACGCCACAGTGGTCTCCACTTCCACCCGTAACTTCCCGAACCGTCTGGGCGACGGCGCCAACGTCTACCTGGCTTCGGCCGAGCTGGCGTCGGTGGCCTCGATCCTGGGTCGCCTGCCGACCGTCGAGGAATACATGGTCTACGCGAAGGAAATCGACACCATGGCCAGCGATGTCTATCGCTACCTGAGTTTCGACCAGATCGCCGAGTTCCGTGAAGCCGCAGCGAATGCCAATATCCCGGTCATTCAAGCCTAAGGCTTAACCGCTGTAGAAAACGCCGCGCACCGCCAGGTACGCGGCGTTTTTTTATGCCTGGCGTTTGAGCGCTGCCTGCACCGCATCGTCCACGCTCAGGCCACTGAGCATCACACCGTCGCGCTCGGCCTCGGGCAAGGCGAGCAGGCCCTGTTTGGCCCGGTGCTTGAGCCGCGCCAGCACCAGGTGCTTGCCCTCCTCGCCGACCCGGGCGAAGAACTCGGCCAGGGCCTCGATACTGGTGCCATCAAGGTTGGAGGACTCCTCAAGGCTGAGAATCACCGTGTGTACCGGTTCGGGCGTGTGGCGGATCAGGCGCAGGGCATTGCCCAGGATGCGCTCCACATTGGCGAAGAACAGCTGCTCCCCCGGCCGCAGCACCAGCACCCCCGGCACTTCCCGCGCCTGCGGGTGGCGGCCGAGGTCAACGTAATCATGGCCGCCCCCCATCTGCCCCAGGGCCTGGATATCCGCCGCCGACATCTGCCGCAGCATCAGTACCACGCTGATCGCCACGGCCATCAGCAGACCATCCAACACCCCCAGCACCAACACCGCCACCACCGCGCAGATCACCAGCAAGCGATCGCGGCGCCAGACGAAGTAGCGCCCCAGCGGCTTGAGGCTCAAGCCTCGGGACAGCGCGTGGATGACCACGGCGGCCAGCACCGGCTCCGGTGTCAGGGCGATCCACGGCAGCATCGTCAGCACGATGAACAACACCACCAGGGCCGCCACCGCGCCGGCCAGGCGCGACGTCGCCCCGGCCGCTTCATTGGCCGAGGTCACCGAGTACCCGGCGCCCACCGGCATGCCATGGAACAGCCCGGACAGCAGGTTACCGGCGCCCAGCGCCCACAAGTCACGGTTCGAGGACACCCGGTCACCGTGTTTGAGGGCGAAGGCGCTGATGGAGCCATAGGACTCGGCGTACAGAATCATCACCATGGCAAAGCCCAGCTCGCCGAGGCGCAACCAGTCAAAAAATGGCAATACCGGCAGGGAAGGCACCTCCAGGCTCAGCTCGATCACCCCGATCAACTTCACGCCGTGGGCCGGTAAATCCAGCCAACGCCCCGCCGCAATGCCCGCCATCAACACCAGCAAGCCCCCTGGCAGGCAGCGCACCCGGGCGAACAGCCATAACAGCGCCAACGCCACCCCGGCCACCGCGGCCCCGGCCCAGTTCCACTGCGGCCATTGCTCCAGCAGTTGCGGCAGGAACCGCACCAGGTTGCCGTTGCTCAACGGCACATCAACGATGCTCGCCACTTGTTTGAGGATGATGGTCAGCGCCAGGCCAAAGGCGAAACCGCGCAGCACCGGTTTGGCGATGAACGCCGTGACGCTGCCCAACTTGAGCAGCCCGGCCAGCAGGAAAAACACCCCCGTCACTAGCACCAAGGCCACCGCCAAGGTCATGCGCAATGCCGGATCGCCACCGGCCAAGCTCGCCGTCGCCGCCGCCAGCACCGCCGCCGAAGACGACGTGGCGCAGACAATGGCAAAACGACTGCCACCAAACAGGCCATAGCACAGCAACCCGGCAAACAAGGCGATCACCCCGGCCTGGGGCGGCAACGCAGCGATGGTCGAATAGGCCACGGCCTCGGGCAGCAGCAACCCGGCCACCGACAAACCGGCCAGCAAATCGCCGAGGCGGCGCTGACGCACGGTCGCAGGAGGATGGGCAACGGGTAACAAGGTGGTGGGTTTGGGCGGGGTCGACACGCTGGGGGGACGCCTGGCTGGAAGGTGACTAAAACCACCCAGCATAGCGGCTTACGGCCACTAGGCGTTGATGCTCATCAACCGTTGCGCAGGATGTGGGTGTCAGCTGTGGCGAGGTTGCTCGCGATGGCGGTCTTTCATTGAACATAGATGTCGGCTGAAAGGGCGCTATCGCGAGCAGGCTCACTCCCACAGAGTGGTGGGAATATTGCTTACGCCGTTAACGAATAAATCAACGCCGAAATCGCCACCAACCCCACCAGGGTCACGAACACGTTGGACGCCTGGCCACGGTACTTGGCCATGGCCGGCACCTTGCGGATGGCGTACATCGGCATCAAGAACAGGATGGCGGCGATGATCGGCCCGCCCAGGGTTTCGATCATGCCCAGAATGCTCGGGTTGAGCGTGGCCACGATCCAGCACACCACCAGCATGAACGCTGCGGTCATGCGGTCCAGGGTCTTGGGCGCCGGGCGTCGGCCGCTCTTGACGATCAGGCCCTTGAGGCCTTCGCTGGCGCCGATGTAGTGGCCCAGGAACGACTTGGAAATGGCCACGAAGGCAATCAAGGGCGCAGCGAAAGCGATGGTCGGGTTGCTGAAGTGGTTGGCCAGGTACGACAGGATCGACAGGTTCTGCGCCTTGGCCTCGGCCAATTGCGCCGGCGACAGGGTCAGCACGCAACTGAACACGAAGAACAGCACCATCGCCACCATTAACAGGTGGGCGCGGGACAGGATCTGCGAACTGCGCGGCTCGGCCTGGGCGCCATAGCGGCGCTTTTGATCCACCGCGAACGCCGAGATGATCGGTGAATGGTTGAACGAGAACACCATCACCGGAATCGCCAGCCACAGGGTGTGCAGCAGCGCCGAGGGCGCAGGCACGGTGGAGGCAGTCTCCAGGATGCCGCCATTCCAGTGGGGAACGAGAAAAACCGCCAGAAACAGCAGCGCGACAATAAACGGATAAACCATCAGGCTCATGGCTTTGACGATCACCTCCTCGCCGCAGCGCACCACTGCCAGCAGGCCGAGAATCAGCACAAACGACAGCACCGCCCGGTGCGGCGGCATGATGTGCAACTGATGCTCCATGAAGCTGCCCACGGTGTTGGTCAGCGCGACGCTGTAGATCAGCAGGATCGGGAAAATCGCAAAGAAGTACAGCAGGGTAATCAGTGCGCCGGCCTTGATGCCGAAATGCTCCTCAACCACCTCAGTAATGTCAGAGCCCTCACGGCCCGACAGCACGAACCGGGTCAAGCCACGGTGCGCGTAAAAGGTCATGGGGAAGGCCAGCAGCGCGAGGATCAGCAACGGCCAGAAACCGCCCAGGCCAGCGTTGATCGGCAAAAACAGGGTGCCGGCGCCGATGGCCGTCCCAAACAGACCCAACATCCACGTGGTGTCCTGGCGATTCCAGGCACTGATGCTGACAGGTAAAGCCGCGTCAAACGGTGGGTTGACGCTATTGGCTTGATCTTTCATCCGGTCGGATCTCCGCATTCCGGTCATTTGCCACACAGCCGAAGCGAGTCGGAAAAACCCGACAGGCAGCGCCCCGGCCGTAACAGGGCCGCGATTCTGGGGGATTCATCAACAGAAGCAAAGACTTAGCTGAGCAACGGTTAGGCGGATCAGGCCAACGGTCGCGTTTGTGTACGTCCATGACGACGACAGCCAAATGCCACTAGCGGCTGCGCCAAGATGCAGGCCCCACGCGGGGCGGCAGCCGCGCGTAACCGCGTCTACCATTGCCAAACACCGGCCAAGCCAGCAGTCTGGCGCCCTTGCCCCACAGCCTTGCCCACAGGAGCGCAGCATGCCCAACACCGTTCTGGTCCTGGTTGAAACCATCAATGACTACCTGCCGATTCTGGAGCACAGCGGCTTTCACCTGATCCTCGCGCCCACCCCGGCCGAGCGGGCCCAGGCGATCCAGACCCACGCCGGGCAAATCCGCGCGGTACTCACCCGCGGCCCCCTGGGCCTGACGGGCGAAGAGATGGCCGCCCTGCCCCACCTGGAAATCATCTGCGTGATCGGTGCCGGCCATGAGCAGGTTGACCTGCAAGCCGCCAGCAACCGCGGGATCGCGGTCACCAATGGCGCCGGGGTCAATGCCTCGTCAGTGGCCGACCACGCCATGGCCCTGCTGCTGGCCTTGGTGCGCGACATTCCCCGCGCCGACGCCGCCGTGCGCCGGGGCGAGTGGCCGAAAATCATGCGCCCGTCCCTGGCCGGCAAACACCTGGGCATCCTGGGCCTGGGTGCCGTGGGCATGGCCATCGCCCAGCGCGGCGCCAAAGGCTTTGAAATGAGCGTCAGCTACCACAACCGCCAGCACCGTAGCGACGTGCCCTACGATTTTTGCTCCACGCCCACGGAACTGGCGCGGGCCTCGGATTTTTTGATCGTCGCCACACCCGGCGGCCTGGGCACCCGCAACCTGATTAACAAGCAGGCCCTGGATGCGCTCGGCCCCAACGGCTTTCTCGTCAACATCGCCAGGGCCAGCGTGGTGAACACCGGCGAACTTATCAGCGCCTTGGAACAACGACGCATCGCCGGGGCGGCGCTGGATGTGTTCGACGACGAGCCTCTGGTGCCCGAGGCCCTTAAGGTATTGAGCAACGTCGTGCTCACCCCACACGTGGCCGGGCTGTCGCCGCAAGCGACCCAGGCGACGGTGGAACTGGTGGGTAAAAACCTGCTGGCGCACTTCGCCGGGCAACCTTTGCTCACCCCGCTGGCGTTGCCGGCGAAGGCTTGAAACAGCCTTGCCGGACAATTCAAACGCCCGTATCAAAAACAATGATTACCCGGCAACACCCACACCTATAAAGGCCTCTCGTGGTTGTGGGGGCCCGGCGGGCACATTAGATTAGCCAATAGTCTCTGGCATCCAAAATAAGCAGAAGGGATAAGCATGACGCTTACTGACCAGTCCACCCCCATTCGCCCCGGCGAAGAACTCGATGTCAGTCTCATCGACCCCTACCTCAAGGCGCACATTCCCGGCCTGAGCGGCACCCCACGGATCAGCCAGTTCCCGGGCGGCGCCTCAAACCTCACCTACCTGCTGGAATATCCCGGCCAGGAATTCGTGCTGCGCCGCCCGCCGTTTGGCCACAAGGCCAAGTCCGCCCACGACATGGGCCGCGAGTTCCGCATCCTCAACCAACTCAAGGACGGCTTCCCGTATTGCCCCAAGGCTTACGTGCACTGCACCGACGAAGCGGTGATCGGTGCCGAGTTCTATGTGATGGAGCGGGTCAACGGCATCATCCTGCGCTCGGAACTGCCCCCGGAGCTGGGCCTGGACGCCAGCAAGACCGAGGCCCTGTGCAAAAGCTTTATCGACAAGTTCGTTGAGCTGCACCGCGTCGACTACCGCGCCTGCGGCCTGGCGGACCTGGGCAAGCCCGAAGGCTATGTGGAGCGCCAGATCCGCGGCTGGAGCGAGCGCTACGACAAAGCCCTGACCCCCGACGCGCCCAAGTGGGAAGCGGTCAAGGCCTGGCTCAAGGACAAAATGCCCGCCGACCACCCGACCTCCAGCATCGTGCATAACGACTACCGCTTCGACAACGTGATCCTCGACCCCCACAACCCGATGCAGATCATCGGCGTACTGGACTGGGAACTCACCACCCTGGGCGACCCACTGATGGACCTGGGCAACAGCCTGGCCTATTGGATCGAAGCCGGCGACCCGGCGCCCGTGCAGTTGATGCGGCGCCAGCCCAGCCACGCGCCCGGCATGCTCACTCGCCGGGAATTTGTCGATTACTACGCCGAACGCGCGGGCATTCGCATCGATAACTTCGATTTCTACTACACCTACGGCCTGTTTCGCCTCGCCGGCATCGTGCAGCAGATCTACTACCGCTTCTTCCACGGCCAGACCCAGGACAAACGCTTCGCGCAGTTCATTTCGATGAACAAGTTGCTGGAGCACATGAGCCTGCAAGTCATCGCCAAATCCAGCCTCTGATCGACGGCTTATAACAAGGAAAAACCATGTCCAAGACTCAGTTGTTCGACCTCGATGGCAAGATCGCTTTCGTCTCCGGCGCCAGCCGCGGTATTGGCGAAGCCATCGCCAAACTCCTGGCCCAGCAAGGTGCCCACGTGATCGTGTCGAGCCGCAAGCTCGAAGGCTGCCAACACGTTGCCGACGCGATCATCGCCGATGGCGGCAAAGCCACCGCCGTGGCCTGCCATATCGGTGAAATGGAACAGATCGGCCAGGTCTTCGCCGGCATCCGCGAGCAGTTCGGGCGCCTGGACATCCTGGTCAACAACGCGGCCACCAACCCACAGTTCTGCAACGTGCTGGACACCGACCTAGGCGCGTTCCAGAAAACTGTCGATGTGAACATCCGTGGTTACTTCTTCATGTCGGTGGAAGCCGGCAAGCTGATGCGCGAAAACGGCGGCGGCAGCATCATCAACGTCGCGTCCATCAATGGCATCTCACCGGGCGTCTTCCAAGGCATTTACTCGGTGACCAAAGCAGCGGTCATCAACATGACCAAGGTGTTTGCCAAGGAATGCGCGCAGTTCGGCATCCGCTGCAACGCCCTGCTGCCGGGCCTGACCGACACCAAATTCGCCTCAGCCCTGGTGAAAAACGACGCGATCCTCAACACTGCCCTGGCCCAGATCCCCCTCAAGCGCGTGGCGGCCCCCAGCGAAATGGCCGGCGCCGTGCTGTACCTGGCCAGCGACGCTTCCAGCTACACCACCGGTGTGTCGTTGAACGTGGATGGCGGTTTCCTTTCCTAAAAACGCCTCCTAACGTGCGGCCGTGTACAGCATGTACGCGGCCAAGCCCAGGCACAGGCTGGCGAACCCCACCTGCAACAGCCGCGCCGGCACCCGCCCGGACACCCCGCGGCCCACCAGCATGCCCACGATGGCCGCCGCGATAAACGCGCCACCCGTGGCGTCGATAACCACCCCGGCCCGCAGCGCCCCCACCACCCCGACCGCCGAAATCAGGCAGATCACCATGAGCGACGTGGCGACGATGCCGCGCATCTGCACATCGGTCAGTTGCTTGAACGCCGGCACGATCAGAAACCCGCCGCCCACCCCCAGCAACCCCGACACCACGCCGGTCACCGCCCCCAACGCCGCCAGAGTGGCCGAGCATTTGGCGGTCCAGGCCAGGCGCCCCGTCTGCTGGTTGAGCAGGCAGTTTTTCTGCCCCCAGGATGCGCTGCCGTGGTCGCTCGGCCCGGGCGCCGGCGCCTCACGGCGCAACATGCGCCAGGCCACCAGCATCATCAGGAGGCTGAACAGGCCCATGAGGATTTTTTCCGGCAGGCGATGGGCCAAGTAGATGCCAATGGGCGAACACAGCGCGCCGAGCAAGGCAATCAACAATGCGGCGCGGTAACGCACCAAGCCGTGGCGTAAGCCATCCAGGGCGCCCACCGCCGCCGCACTGCCCACCGCCAGCAACGCCACGGGCGCGGCTTGGGTCATGCTCCAACCCAGGCCCAGCACCAAGGCCGGCACCGCCAGAATGCCGCCGCCGGCGCCGGTCAGGCCCAGCACCAACCCCATCACCCCACCCAACAACATCGCCAGCATATAAAACCCGTAATCAGTGGCCGCTCCGGTGATCCGGTCGCGAATCGGCGACAGGATACTGCCCAGGCATCAACAGAAACACCCTGGCACTGGTCAGCAGCGCGCGCACTTCACTACCCTTGCGCAATCTTCTGAAAAGGTTCGCCCCTATGCCTGCCCAAATCCAAGCCTTTTTCGACAAAGACACATCGACCTTTTCCTACATTGTGTTCGAGTGCGATGGCAGCGAATGCGCCATTGTCGACCCTGTCCTCAACTACGACCCCGCTTGCGCCCGCACGGCCACTACCCAGGCCGACCGCCTCATGGCCTTTGTTCACGAACACCGGTTGCGTGTGCAGTGGTTGTTAGAAACCCATGCCCACGCCGATCACCTGTCCGCGGCGCCCTACCTGCGGGCACACCTGGGCGGCAAGATCGCTATCGGCCAAGGCATCACCCAGGTCCAAAGCGTGTTCAAGACGTTGTTCAACCTGAAGCCACCCTTCGCCGTCGATGGCTCGCAGTTCGATCACCTGTTCGGCGCCGATGAGGATTTCCGTATCGGCAATCTGCGCGCCCGAGCGCTGCATGTGCCCGGCCATACCCCGGCGGACATGGCGTACCTGATTGAAGACGAGGCGATTCTGGTAGGCGATACCCTGTTCATGCCCGATGCGGGCACCGCCCGTTGCGATTTCCCCGGCGGCAGCGCCAAGCAGTTGTTCGCCTCGATCAAACGCTTGCTGGCCTACCCGGCCGCTACCCGCCTCTATGTCTGCCACGACTACCCGCCCACCGAACGCACTGCATGCCACCAAACCACGGTGGGCGAGCAGCGCCAGCACAACATCCACGTGCGCGATGACATCGATGAAGCGACATTCGTCGCCATGCGCACCCAGCGCGACGCCACCCTAGGCATGCCAGCACTGTTGCTACCGGCCGTGCAGGTCAACATCCGCGCCGGACATTTGCCGGTAGCGGAAGACAATGGCGTCGTTTACCTGAAAATTCCGCTCAATCGCCTTTGAACGGCTTGCCTAGCCTTCCACCGTCAACCCATTGGCCGGCAACGGCAACGCGGTTTTATAGCGCACCTGCTTGAGGGCAAAACTGGAGCGGATATTGGCCACCCCCGGCACCTTGGTCAGAAAATCCAGCATGAACCGCTCCAACGCCTGGATGGTCGGCACCAGCACCCGGATCAGATAGTCCGGGTCGCCGGCCATCAGGTAGCACTCCATGACTTCCGGGCGGTCGGAAATCGCTTCCTCGAAATGCTGCAACGCCTCTTCTACCTGTTTCTCCAGGCTGACGTGGATAAACACATTGACGTGCAGGCCCAACAGCTCGGCGTCTAGCAGCGTCACTTGCTCGCGGATCAAGCCCAGTTCCTCCATCGCCTTGACCCGGTTAAAGCATGGGGTGGGCGACAGGTTGACCGACCGGGCGAGGTCGGCGTTGGTGATGCGGGCGTTCTCCTGAAGGCTGTTGAGAATGCCGATATCGGTACGATCCAGCTTGCGCATGAGACAAAACCACCTGTTTTTTATGTTTATGCAGATTTTTTATCTGCAAATCACCTCCAACGCAACGAAACACAGATAAATATTCTCCTGCCCCCGGCCTATGATTGTTGTAGGACAATATTTCGCCTACCCGGCGAAGGACTGTCAGCTAAGCGCGCCCACTACAAGAAATTCACAAGATAGAGCGTAGAAAGCCATGACCCAGCAGTACGAACCGCTGCGCCTGCACGTTCCCGAACCCTCCGGCCGTCCCGGCTGCAAAACCGACTTCACGTACCTGCGTCTGACCGATGCCGGCACCGTGCGCAAACCTGCCATCGACGTCGAACCCGCCGACACCGCCGACCTGGCCAAGGGCCTGATCCGGGTGCTTGACGACCAGGGCAATGCCTTGGGCCCATGGGCCGAAGGCGTGCCCGTGGAGATCCTGCGCAAGGGCATGCGCACCATGCTCATGACGCGGATCTTCGACAACCGCATGGTGGTGGCCCAGCGCCAGAAGAAAATGTCGTTCTACATGCAGAGCCTCGGCGAGGAAGCCATCGGCAGCGCCCAGGCCCTGGCGCTCAATGTCACCGACATGTGCTTCCCCACCTACCGCCAGCAAAGCATCCTGATGGCCCGCGAAGTGCCGTTGGTGGACCTGATCTGCCAGTTGCTGTCCAACGAGCGCGATCCGCTCAAGGGCCGCCAACTGCCGATCATGTACTCGGTGCGTGACTACGGCTTCTTCAGCATCTCCGGCAACCTCGCCACCCAGTTCGTACAAGGCGTGGGCTGGGGCATGGCCTCGGCGATCAAGGGCGATACCAAGATCGCCTCGGCCTGGATCGGCGACGGCGCCACCGCCGAATCGGACTTCCACACCGCCCTCACCTTTGCCCACGTCTACCGGGCGCCGGTGATCCTCAACGTGGTCAACAACCAATGGGCAATCTCCACCTTCCAAGCCATCGCCGGTGGTGAAGCCACCACCTTCGCCGGCCGTGGCGTGGGCTGTGGCATCGCCTCGCTGCGGGTCGATGGCAACGACTTCATCGCGGTCTACGCCGCTTCCGCCTGGGCCGCCGAACGGGCGCGGCGCAACCTGGGGCCGACCCTGATCGAGTGGGTGACTTACCGCGCCGGCCCGCACTCGACCTCGGACGATCCGTCCAAATACCGCCCCGCCGACGACTGGAGCCACTTCCCGTTGGGCGACCCGATTGCCCGCCTCAAGCAGCACCTGGTGAAAATCGGCCAATGGTCGCAGGAAGAACACGCGGCGGTCAGCGCCGAACTCGAAGCCCAGGTGATCGCCGCGCAAAAAGAGGCGGAGCAGTACGGCACGCTTTCCGGCGGGCAGATCCCGAGCGCGGCGAGCATGTTCGAGGATGTCTATAAAGAGATGCCGGAGCACTTGAAGCGCCAGCGTCAAGAGTTGGGGATCTGACATGAACGATCACAACAACCAAATCGAGCTGGAAACCGCCATGACCACCACTACCATGACCATGATCCAGGCCCTGCGCTCGGCCATGGATGTGATGCTTGAGCGTGACGACAACGTGGTCGTGTTCGGCCAGGACGTGGGCTACTTCGGCGGCGTGTTCCGTTGCACCGAAGGCTTGCAGACCAAGTACGGCACCTCCCGGGTGTTCGACGCGCCGATCTCCGAAAGCGGCATCATCGGCGTTGCCGTGGGCATGGGCGCCTATGGCCTGCGGCCGGTGGCGGAAATCCAGTTCGCCGACTACGTGTACCCGGCCTCGGACCAGATCATTTCCGAAGCGGCCCGCCTGCGCTACCGCTCGGCGGGCCAGTTCACCGCACCGATGACCATGCGCATGCCCTGCGGCGGCGGCATCTACGGCGGCCAGACCCACAGCCAGAGCATCGAAGCGGTGTTCACCCAGGTCTGCGGCCTGCGCACCGTGATGCCCTCCAACCCCTACGACGCCAAGGGCCTGCTGATCGCCTCCATCGAAAACGATGACCCGGTGATCTTCCTGGAGCCCAAGCGCCTGTACAACGGCCCGTTCGACGGCCACCACGACCGCCCGGTAACGCCGTGGTCCAAACACCCCGCCGCACAAGTGCCGGACGGCTACTACACGGTGCCACTGGATGTGGCTGCCATCACCCGCCCAGGCAAGGACGTGACCATCCTCACCTACGGCACCACCGTCTATGTCTCACAAGTGGCGGCCGAAGAATCCGGCATCGACGCCGAGGTCATCGACCTGCGCAGCCTGTGGCCGCTGGACCTGGAAACCATCGTCAATTCGGTGAAAAAAACCCGCCGCTGCGTGATCGTCCACGAAGCCACCCGCACCTGCGGTTTCGGCGCCGAGTTGGTGGCGCTGGTGCAAGAGCATTGCTTCCACTACCTGGAAGCGCCCATCGAGCGTGTCACGGGTTGGGACACGCCCTACCCCCACGCGCAGGAATGGGCGTATTTCCCTGGGCCGTCCCGCGTGGGCGCGGCTTTGCATCGGGTCATGGAGGTTTAAATGGGTACGCACGTCATCAAGATGCCGGACATCGGCGAAGGCATCGCGGAAGTAGAACTGTCGGTGTGGCACGTCCAGGTCGGCGACATGGTGGTTGAAGACCAAGTGCTGGCCGATGTCATGACCGACAAGGCCATGGTCGACATCCCCTCCCCGGTGCACGGCAAGGTCATCGCCCTCGGCGGCCAGCCTGGCGAAGTGATGGCCGTGGGCAGCATCCTTATCAGCATCGAGGTCGAAGGCGCGGGCAACGTCAAGGATGCGCCGCCCGCCGCGCCCGCCAAGGTTGCGCCGGTCGAAACCGCGCAAGCGGCACCGACGCCAGCGCCCGCAATGGCGGCCCCACTGGCCAAACCCGCAGCCCCCGTCAGCCGCCCAGCGCCACAGGCGCCCGTGGCACGTAGCGCCGACGAGCGCCCGTTGGCCTCGCCGGCGGTGCGCAAGCATGCGCTGGACGCCGGCATCCAGCTACGCCTGGTCCAGGGCAGCGGCCCCGCCGGGCGCATCCTGCACGAAGACCTCGACGCCTACCTCGCCCAGGGCACGGCCCGCGCCGCCACCCCGGCGGCGTACGCCGAGCGCCATGACGAGCAGCAGATCCCAGTGATCGGCATGCGCCGCAAGATCGCCCAGCGCATGCAGGACGCCACCCAGCGCGCCGCTCATTTCAGTTATGTCGAGGAAATCGACGTGACCGCCGTGGAAGAGCTGCGCGCCCACCTCAACGAAAAACACGGTGCCAGCCGCGGCAAGCTGACCTTGCTGCCGTTCCTGGTGCGTGCCCTGGTGGTGGCCCTGCGCGACTTCCCGCAGATCAACGCCCGTTACGACGACCAGGCCCAGGTCATCACCCGCCTCGGCGCGGTGCACGTGGGCGTCGCCACCCAGAGCGACGTGGGCCTGATGGTGCCGGTGGTGCGCCATGCCGAAGCCCGCAGCCTGTGGGACAGCGCCGCGGAGATCGCACGCCTGGCCAACGCCGCGCGCAACGGCAAGGCCAGCCGCGATGAGCTGTCGGGGTCGAGCATCACCCTGACCAGCCTGGGCGCGTTGGGCGGCATCGTCAGCACCCCGGTGCTTAACCTGCCGGAAGTGGCCATCGTCGGCGTGAACAAAATCGTCGAACGGCCGATGGTTATCAAAGGCCAGATCGTGGTTCGCAAAATGATGAACCTCTCCAGTTCCTTCGATCACCGGGTGGTCGACGGCATGGACGCGGCGCTGTTTATCCAGGCCATCCGTGGCCTGCTCGAGCAACCCGCCAGCCTGTTTGTGGAGTAAGACATGCAACAGACGCTCAATACCACGCTGCTGATTATCGGCGGCGGCCCTGGCGGCTATGTGGCGGCCATCCGCGCCGGCCAACTGGGGATCACCACCGTCCTGGTCGAAGGCCAGGCCCTGGGCGGCACCTGCCTGAACATCGGCTGCATCCCGTCCAAGGCCTTGATCCACGTCGCCGAGCAACTGCACCAGACCCGCCAGCACAGCCAGGGCTCGGCCCTGGGCATCCAGGTCGCGGCGCCCACCCTGGACATCGGCAAAAGCGTGGAGTGGAAGGACGGCATCGTCGATCGCCTGACCAGCGGCGTCGCGGCCCTGCTGAAAAAACACAAGGTTCAGGTCATACAGGGCTGGGCGCGGATTGTCGACGGCAAGACCGTCGAGATTGAAGGCGCCAACACACGCATCCAGTGCGAACACCTGCTGCTGGCCACCGGCTCGAAAAGCGTCAACCTGCCGATGCTGCCCATTGGCGGGGCGATCATTTCGTCCACCGAAGCCCTGGCGCCCACCTCGGTGCCCAAGCGCCTGGTGGTGGTCGGCGGTGGCTACATCGGTTTGGAACTGGGCACGGCCTACGCCAAGCTCGGGGCCCAGGTCAGCGTGGTCGAGGCCCAGGAGCGCATCCTACCAGCCTACGACGGCGAACTGACCCAGCCTGTGCACGAGGCACTGAAGAAACTCGGCGTGAAGCTCTACCTCAAGCACAGTGTCGAGGGCTTCGACGCCCAGACCAACACCCTGCAAGTGCGTGACCCCCAGGGCGAACGCCTGAACCTGCCCACCGACCAGGTGCTGGTGGCCGTGGGCCGCAAAGCCAACACCCAAGGTTTCAACCTCGAAGCCCTGGACCTGGCGATGAACGGCTCATCGATCAAAGTCGACAACCGTTGCCAGACCAGCATGCGCAACGTCTGGGCCATCGGCGACCTCAGCGGAGAACCGATGCTCGCCCACCGCGCCATGGCCCAAGGCGAGATGGTCGCGGAAGTGATCGCCGGCAAACACCGCGAGTTCAACCCCACCGCCATCGCCGCCGTGTGCTTCACCGACCCGGAACTGGTGGTGGTCGGCCAAACCCCGGACGAAGCCAAGGCCGCCGGGCTGGACTGCATCGTCGCCAACTTCCCGTTCGCTGCCAACGGCCGGGCCATGAGCCTGGAATCCAAGGCCGGGTTCGTGCGGGTGGTGGCACGGCGCGACAACCATGTGATCCTCGGTTGGCAAGCGGTGGGCGTGGGCGTCAGCGAGCTGTCTACGGCGTTCGGCCAGTCCCTGGAAATGGGCGCGCGCCTGGAAGACATCGCCGGCACCATCCACGCTCACCCCACACTGGGCGAAGCGGTGCAGGAAGCCGCCCTGCGGGCACTGGGGCACGCGCTGCACATTTAGTCAGTGTTGAGCGTGTGGGAGCGAGCCTGCTCCCACACAGCCGCGCAATGGAGTATCGTTGCGCCCATCCAGCAAAAACCAGAAGCCTGCTTCGACCAGGCGGATGTCAAGTGATAGAGGGTGTCATGGGTAACGAAAGCATCAATTGGGACAAACTGGGTTTTGACTACATCAAGACTGACAAACGTTTTCTGTCTTACTTTCGCGACGGCGAGTGGGACAAAGGCACCCTGACCGAAGACAACGTGCTGCACATCAGCGAGGGCTCCACTGCCCTGCACTATGGCCAGCAATGCTTCGAAGGCATGAAGGCCTACCGCTGCAAGGACGGCTCGATCAACCTGTTCCGCCCGGACCAGAATGCCCTGCGCATGCAACGCAGCTGCGCGCGCCTGCTGATGCCGCATGTGCCGACCGACGCCTTTATCCAGGCCTGCAAGGACGTGGTGCGCGCCAACGAGCGCTTCATCCCGCCGTACGGCACCGGCGGCGCGCTGTACCTGCGCCCGTTCGTGATTGGCGTGGGTGACAACATCGGCGTGCGTACCGCACCCGAGTTCATCTTCTCGATCTTCTGCATCCCGGTGGGCGCCTACTTCAAGGGCGGCCTGACCCCGCACAACTTCCTGATCTCCGGCTACGACCGCGCCGCCCCCAACGGCACCGGCGCCGCCAAGGTCGGCGGCAACTACGCCGCCAGCCTGATGCCCGGCTCCCAGGCGAAAAAAACCGGCTTCGCCGATTGCATCTACCTGGACCCGCAGACCCACTCGAAAATCGAGGAAGTCGGCTCGGCCAACTTCTTCGGGATCACCCATGACGACAAGTTCGTCACGCCGAACTCGCCGTCGGTCCTGCCGGGCATCACCCGCCTGTCGTTGATCGAACTGGCCAAATCGCGCCTGGGCCTGGAAGTGATTGAAGGCGACGTATTTGTCGACAAACTGGCCGATTTCAAAGAAGCCGGCGCCTGCGGCACCGCTGCGGTCATCACGCCCATCGGTGGCATCAGCTACAAGGATCACCTGCACGTGTTCCACAGCCAGACCGAAGTCGGCCCTGTGACCCAGAAGCTCTACAAAGAGCTGACCGGCGTACAAACCGGCGACATCGAAGCGCCAGCAGGCTGGATCGTCAAGGTCTGATCTTCCCAGCGTTAAAAAGCCCACCCCTTCTAGCGAAGCGGGTGGGTTTTTTTTGACTCCAAGTTGCCCCCGTGGGCGCTCTGTCTCTGCTCCAGGCTCCTGCCCTCACCCCACGGGCAGCATGAGCATTTTCGGATTGCTCCTACTCGTGCATGGCCCCCGTCCGACATGTGGTTTCACTTTCCCCATGCTCATATTTGTGCGCTCAGGCGAACCGCTATCCCTTTCCCGTAGATGAGCGTCCGTCGCCCTCAGCCACACAAGGACGCCCCCGATGAGCAACCCCACCTACGCCGTAATCGCCGAACTGCGCACCCGGCTTGTGCCGAATCGGCCGAGCGATCGACTGATCGCCATCCCTCGGGATATGCCCGGCATCGTGATTTTCTTGCATGGCGTCAA
>NZ_JCBCUY010000029.1:0-78634 GCF_059862705.1 Pseudomonas sp. MF08817 | reverse complement strand
CCTGAGTCAGCTGCCGGTAATGCGTAGTCATCTGCGCTTGAATCCTTCGGTGTGAGAGCCTGGATTCTACCGGTGGCTGACTCTCTGCCTATCGTTTCAAACGTTGCACTTATTCTATGAATTCAGGCGGCAATAAATAGCTCTGCGCAAGATGTATCCAGCGCGACGCGATCTGTCGCGTCGCTCCGTCACCATTAAGGACTGCGTCGTGCGGTTCTACAGCATCCCCCCAAAATTGAGGCAACGGAATGAACTATGGAGCCGACCATGGCCTGGATGAAAATCAGATCAAGCACCGAAACCAACTGATCGACGATATCCGGACAGGCCTGCGAAACTTTGATGAAGCCTATGCACTTGAGCTTCCATTGGAGCGATTCTCGCGTCCCCTTGAGCCCGGCCTTTGTTCTAACTTGGTGATCGTTGGCGCGCAGCCTGTCTATGATGAATCTTGGGTGTATAAAACAAGGGATTACATTCGTAAAGACTTAATCAATTATCTCAGCAAGCAAATCTTGCTAAGTGTCAAAACCCTGGATCGACACGACTACCGCTTGAGGGGGAGCGCCTATGCCATTGCCCTAAAGCTTTGCACTCCCCATCCCTTCAGCCTTCGAGCCGGTTTCGGAGATGCGCACACCGATTTCAGTTTTGACGGTGCAGACAAACTTGCCCTGAAGTTCAGCGATATTGTCGATCGTGTCTCCGAGGGGTATGAGCGCGAGTATATGACCTACCGACTGTGGAACGACAAATCCCTGGAGTTACTGGCCCAATTCCTATTTTCCGGAGAATGGGACAGCACGGTCTTCGAGGGTGGCGCCTTGTGGGAGGAACTGGATAGCGAGGGAGAACCGGTCAGCCTTGAATCCTTCATCGAATCGGTCGACCAGACCATTTTCGACCTGCCAATGGAGCGACTGACAGAAGCCAGATTTCCAGACTATTCAGGCATTATCTTCACCGAGTACGTTCCCGCGGAGAATATGTCGCCAGTACAAAAGGGGCAGCTCTACCAGCAGTACGTCAACATACTTGCGAGCTGAGATGCGGCTATTGAAGGGGCGAGTTGGGGATAATTGCTCAACCCCATCCCCCGCTTTTTCAGCCGCCGCAGACTGGTATCTACCTTGTCTGCATAGCACTCAATCACCGGTGGATATAGCCCTCCCGCTTCTAAGAAAGGGCGTTAGCTATTACCGATATCTTTCTATATCCCTTCCACCTCAATCCCATGTTCAGCCAGCCATTCCTTGCGCTGTGCGTAATCGGGCATGGCGCGTTCGAGCCGTAGCCAGAACTCTGGGGTGTGGTGCGGCTCGTGTAGATGGACCATTTCATGGACCACGACGTATTCGGCGATGTGCTTGGGCAGAAGGATGCTTTTCCAGTGGAAGTAGAGAATTTCACCTTTACCGCATGATCCCCAGCGATAGCCAAGATCCTGCACCCGC
This sequence comes from Pseudomonas sp. MF08817, assembly GCF_059862705.1. Classification (NCBI taxonomy): domain Bacteria; kingdom Pseudomonadati; phylum Pseudomonadota; class Gammaproteobacteria; order Pseudomonadales; family Pseudomonadaceae; genus Pseudomonas; species Pseudomonas sp. MF08817. The sequence goes on along the minus strand of NZ_JCBCUY010000029.1, from coordinate 77,180 downwards.
ACCCCTCCGGGGGAAACGTCCATACGTCCTTGGTACTCCTTTGCCCGCAAGGCGAGCCAGTTACGGGCATGCAAGCTGTACCAGCGAATAAAGTGTTCCCTCGCCTGTGGCAGCTGGCTGCGTAGCAGCAGAAAGCGTCCCCCCGTCAGTTTCAAGGGCACGTCCTGCTCGTCGACCAGCTTGAGCCTGTAACTGCGACCTAGGTACAGGAAGCCTTCGCCACCAACACCACAATGCTCTCGTCGGCGTTCAATACTTCGAAGGGCTTGTTGACTTGGTAGATGGGGCGATCTTCGGCAACCTTGTATTTGGCGGCTGCGTCGGGAATAACTTTCTCGCCCGATGGCGTATCGCTTTCCAGTTCATCATTGCGGTACTTCTGGATAGTGGCGAAGACCAGACCTGGTCCTTGACGCCGTACCAATGCCTTCACGCCCGCTGAACTGGTAGCGACGTCTGGTCGCTCGCCGGTCAGTGTGGCGGTTGCCGCCAACTGACTTTGCAAGTCCTTGCGGTCGGTTACCACGACGACTTTAAAGCGCCTTAGCTGGGTGTCTGTGCGCATCTTGCGGACCAAAAACACCATGGTCAGGCTTTTGCCTGAGCCTTGAGTGTGCCAAACGATGCCCCCGCGCTGGTCGAACTCCCCATGTTCGTGACGGGTTTTCCCCGTTTTTAGCCGGGAGATGGCGCGGTTTACGGCGCGGTATTGTTGGTAGCGACAGACGGTCTTGATGGTCTGGCCACCGACCTGCATGAACAGCATGAAATGTCGCAGCACATCCAGTAGATGTGTAGGGGACAGAAGACCGGCTATCAGACGCTCCTGTTCGGACAGGGCAGACTTTGCGAGTCCGGCCGCGACTTCCTGCTCGCTGCCTTGGCTGTCTGGTCCGACTACACTTTTCCACTGTGCGAAATGAGCGAAGCCGGCACCAATGCAACCCACCCGGGCTTCATCGAAGCTACTGCCTCACCTTATCCGGGCGTGATGTGGGCATAGCTTTCAAAACTAAATGTGTGCCCGCTGCTCAATTCATTCGCGGGCCCTTATAGGGGCTCACCGTCTCCGTGCTTTCATGGCGTTGATGCAGTTAAATGAGTTTGGCTTTTTCGCGCTCAAATTCTTCCTGAGTGAGCAATCCCTTCTCCCGCAGCTCGGCTAGCCTGAAAAGGTCATTCGCTGAGCTTTCTTTCTGCAATTTGCTGGGTTCTTTGACCGACGTAAAGGCTGAAAGCGACCACACAAGCGCTACGAGCCATCCAAGGAACGTCCAACCAGCTAAAAGGTTTAATGCTGCTATTGCGTTCCCCGACGGGTGTTCACGCTTGCTCGCTATCAGCAGGGGGATGAAATAGACCGCAACCGCGATTCCAATCAGGACTAGCCCGTAAAAGAAATCCATACTCGTTCCTTTAGATAAATCGAAACATCGATCTTAACGTGCGGGTGTTCGGTTTAGTAAGGCTAGTGAGCGAGGAAGTGATTTGCGCTGGGTGGCGGGTGAAGTGGTGGGTGAAGTCTGAGTAATTCGCAGAACCCTTGCTGTACTTGTGTTTCAGGCGTTAAAAAGCCGGCTTGTGGCCGGCTTCTCGGGGACTGGCTTGGCTTATTTTTGGTAAACCGCGCCAGCCTTCAAAACGTACACCCGGCTCTTGCGTCCGGCTGTGGGACTTGGCGAGAAAATCATCTGCCGCGTCGGGCGCTCTGGCCCTTTTGAGGGGGGTGATGCGCGAATGTGGGGCGCAGCATACTGATATTTCTCGCAAGTTCCCAGCGCAAAGGGGCTTTGTGGGTTATTCGAAATGCAGCAGTGGGCGGCGTTTGTTCAGGGTCGACCACCAGAACACCCAACCCAGGATCCGGATGTTTTGCGCCTGAAGTTGTTCGGCGCTGAAAATTTCGTCTGGGTAGTCGGTGCTGTTGTGGCTGCGCAGGCGTACGGCGCCGCTGGGCTGGCGGTGCAGGTAGCGGATGCGCAGGATGCCGTCGCATTCAACCGCGTAGATTTCACCGTCGACGATTTGTGTGAGGCCGCGGTCAATGGCGAGGATGGAGCCGTCCTGGATGAGTTCTTCCATGCTGTTGCCGATCATGTGTACGCAAATGGCGTGTGCCGGATCAATGTCCAGGAGTTCGAGGTCATGTCGGGGCAAGCGTATGCCCTGGCCGGGTATTTCCACGATACGGGTTTGTTGGGTGTCGGCGTGGGTGGCGACTTCTTTATAAAGAGGAATTTCAATGTCAGGTGTTTGAACGAAGTTGTGGTGAGTTTCCTTAACGGGCTTGTCGGTTTGCTGTTGTTTACGTGGGTACTTAGGGCCCTCGCCAGTACGTAGCCAGGCGCTATTGACGGACAACAGCGAGGCTATTTCGTCCATGCGCCGGTAGGGCACACCACGGATGTACCAGTTGTTTACGTCTTGGGGTCTGGTGTTGCAAAACTTCGCGAAGTCCGAGGGCCTGATACCCACTTCTTTGAGCAGAGCTTTGAAACGGTCGCCGGCTGATTTCTTCATAAACACGGAGTTTACTGATGAGCGATAGTTGTTTAAATAAACAAAGCGTTCATTTTTTATAAGTTTCATTGGGTGGGCAGGTTGTTTTTTATTGTTTCAATGTGAAATAAACGTTTAGTACGACATGTACTTAAATATTAAACATCTGAGTGTGCGGCGATTCACGCGGCCATAAAAAAACCCCGGCTAGCGGGGTTTTTTGGGGGGCTGATGTCGGGTTCAGCCTTTGTAGGCGGCAACCGATTTCAGGATCTCGGTGCGGGCGGCTTCGGCGTCGCCCCAACCGTCGATCTTCACCCATTTGCCTTTTTCGAGGTCTTTGTAGTTCTCGAAGAAGTGCTTGATCTGTTCCAGCAGCAGGGCTGGCAGATCGGTGTATTCCTTCACGTCCACGTACAGTTGGGACAGTTTGTCGTGCGGGACTGCGATGACTTTGGCATCGCCACCACCGTCGTCGGTCATGTGCAGGATGCCGACCGGGCGGGCGCGGATGACCGAGCCTGGCGCAACCGGGTACGGGGTCACGACCAGCACGTCGAGGGGGTCGCCGTCGTCAGCCAGGGTGTTGGGGATGAAGCCGTAGTTGGCCGGGTAGAACATGGGGGTGGCCATGAAACGGTCAACGAACAGGCAGTCGCTGTCTTTGTCGATTTCGTATTTGATCGGCGCGTGGTTTGCCGGAATTTCGATGGCGACGTAGATGTCGTTCGGCAGGTCTTTGCCAGCCGGAATCTTGCTGTAGCTCATTGGGCGATGCCCCCGTGGTTGGCCGATTGACTCGGCCGGATTGGCCAAAAGGTGGCGGCGATTATAGGCATATTCTCAAGGCCTTGCCACGTACCAGAGGTCGTGTAGACCTTAGTCGTGTGCGGCGTAGGCCGGATGGCTGGCCTGCAGTTGCTTGAGCCTGGCCAGTGGGTCCTGGCGGTAGAACAGGCGCAGTTGCTCATAGACCTGCGAGTAAGCGTCGGCGAGTAGGTCGGGGGCGCTGAAGAAGTATTCGCTGGTGACGGCGAAGAACTCGGCGGGGTTTTCTGCGGCGTAGGGGTCGATAGCGGTCGGGGCGTCGGGGTTGCGGTCCAACTGGCGGTTGAGGTCGTCGTAGGCGTGCTGCATGACGCTGGCCCAGTCGCTGACGCGCATGTCGCTGTGCAGTGGCGGCAGGCCATTAGCGTCGCCGTTGAGCATGTCGAGTTTGTGCGCCAGTTCGTGGATCACCAGGTTGTAGCCTTCCCAGCCGCCGCTGGCCTCCACGCCGGGCCAGGCGAGGATGATCGGCCCCTGTTGCCAGGCTTCGCCGCTGTGCTCGCCGTCCCATTCGTGTTCCACGCCGTTGGCGTCGCGATGGCGCTGGGGGCTGAGGAAGTCGTCCGGGTAGAGCACGATTTCGTGGAAGCCGCGGTACCAGGGCAAGTCCCCCAGGTGCAGCAGCGGCAACTGGGCCTGGGCGGCCAGCAGCAGGCGCTGCTCTTGGTGCAGCTCGACGCCGGGCAGGGTGGTCAGGTGCTTTTCCTCCAGGAACAACACGCTGGCCTCGCGCAGCCACTGGTCCTCGGCCTCGCTCAAACCGTCAAGAAAACTCAGGTGATGGCGCACACGCTGCCAGGTTTCGTCGGCAACGGGGTGCTTGGCGAGGGTGCGTTGACGGCGCCAGGCGCGCAGCGACCACATGGTGTCAGCGCGGCTGGGTTTTGGAGGCCGAGCGGGCGAGGCGGCTGCGCACCACGCCGATAATCATCGGCAGCAACGACAGGAGAATGATGCCCACCACCAGCAGCGAGAGGTTCTTCTTGATGAACGGCACGTTGCCGAAGAAGTAGCCCAGGGTCACCAGGCCGCCGACCCAGAGGATTGTGCCGAATACGCTAAAACCGAAGAAGCGTGGGTAGGGCATTTTCGCCACGCCGGCGACGAAGGGCGCGAAGGTGCGGATGATTGGCAGGAAGCGCGCCAGGGTCACGGTTTTGCCGCCGTGCTTGTCGTAGAAGTCGTGGGTTTGTTGCAGGTAGTCGCGGCGGAAGATCTTCGAGTTGGGGTTGCTGAACAGCCGTTCGCCGGCCGTTCGCCCGATCACGTAGTTGGTGCTGTCGCCCAATATCGCTGCCAGCATCAACAGGCCCGCTAGCAACACCGGGTCCATGCCGCCACCCGCCGCCACGGCGCCCGCGATGAACAGCAGCGAGTCACCTGGCAGGAAGGGCATCACCACTAGGCCGGTCTCGCAGAAGATCACCAAAAACAGGATGGCGTAGATCCATGGCCCGTAGTTGGTTACCAGCAGGTCGAGGTACACATCGAGATGCAGGATAAGGTCGAGCGGGTTGAAATCCATGGAAGGCACCTGTGGTGACGGCCCGACTCGGCGGGCCCGTGCTAGAGCGATGAGCTACACGGCTGTGTAGGTTTTCTTACAAGCGGAAAAGGCCCGCATTATACGGACATGGGAGGGCTGTGCGTGGTGGTTTTGTAGCGGGGGATGTCTCGGTGGCATTGGGGGCGGGCGGCGCCCCCTTGTGCGGGGTTTATTCGTCGCTGATGGGCAGAACGTAGTTCTTGAACTCGCTGTCTTCGCGAAAACCGATGGATTCGTAGGTTTTCTGCGCCACCTCGTTGTCGCTGCTGGTGGACACCCGCATGCGCACGGCGTTGGTTTCCTTGGCCATTTTCTTGGCCGTGCGGATCAGGTTATCGGCGACCAATTGGCGGCGGGCATCTTCGGCGACGTAGATGTCGTTGAGGATCCACACGCGCTTGAGGGACAGGGACGAGAAACTCGGGTAGAGCTGGCAAAAGCCCATGAGTTTGCCGTCATCGCCCAGGGCTAGGTAGATCACCGATTCCTTGCGCCGCAGGCGCTTTTCCAGGAAGGCCCGGGAGGAGTCCGGATAGGCCAGAGCGCCATAGAACTCGCGGTACTTGACGAACAGAGGGGTCAACAGGTCCAGGTGTTCGAGGGTCGCTTGGGTAATCCGCATGAGGGGGCCTCAACTGCTTGTGGGAGTAACGGCGAGTAGTGGCTTGATGCTGCCTAAACCATGGCAAAAGCGCAATCGCAGTACCGTTCAGTCATTCTGTGGACCGAGTAGGAAATTGCCTGGATTGCCCGTGGAATCGCTTTCAAGTGTGTGCACCTGGGCTTCGTCCTTGAGGTTGACCCCCGACAGTTGGCGCCGGCAGGCCTCGCGCATCAGGTAGAGCAAGCGGTGGGCGGCCATGCCGTAGCTCAGGCCTTCGAGGCGCACGTTAGAGATGCAATTGCGGTAGGCGTCGGTCAGGCCGACCTTGGGGTTGTAGGTGAAATACAGCCCCAGGCTGTCCGGGGAACTGAGGCCGGGGCGTTCGCCGATGAGGATCACGGTCATTTTCGCCCCCAGCAGTTCACCGATTTCGTCGGCCACGGCCACGCGGCCCTGTTGCACCAGTATCACTGGGGCGATTGTCCAGCCATCACTGGCGGCTTGTTCTTCCAGGCGCGTGAGGAACGGCAGGGTATGGCGATGCACTGCCAGTGCCGACAAACCATCGGCCACCACCACCACCAAATCCACCCCGCCGGGGTAGGCCTGGGCGTGTTCGCGCAGGGTGTGCGCCGACTCATCGCTCAGGCGCCGCCCTAGGTCGGGGCGTTGCAGGTAGCTGTGGCGGTCGGGCGCGGCGCTGTGCAGCAGCAGGCTGTCGCGGCCACGCTCGGCCAATTGGCGGCTCAGTTCGCCGTGGTCGAAGGCCAGGTGCACTGCATCGCGGGCCTGGGCGTGGGCGTACTGGAAATCCAGTTGCGCGCCGGTGGGCATGCTGGTGCCGGTGCGGCCCAGGGCGATGCGCGCAGGCGTCAGGGTGCGCAGTGGCAGCCAGGGGTTGGGGGTCGGTTTGTCCATGCTGTGCTCGCTCATCCCAGTTGCGCCAAGGCCTGGCGGAAGGCTGGCGGTAGGTTGTGGCCAAAGCGCACGTTGCCGTCGGCCTGGGTGAAGATGCCCATTTTCGCCAGCCACTGCTCGAACTCGGGGGCCGGTTTGAGGCCCAGGGTCTGGCGGGCGTAGAGGGCGTCGTGGAAGGAGGTGGTCTGGTAGTTGAGCATGATGTCGTCGGAGCCGGGGATGCCCATGATGAAGTTGATCCCGGCCACGCCCAGCAGGGTCAGCAGGGTGTCCATGTCGTCCTGGTCGGCTTCGGCGTGGTTGGTGTAGCAGATGTCGCACCCCATGGGCACGCCCAACAGCTTGCCGCAGAAGTGGTCTTCGAGGCCGGCACGAATGATCTGCTTGCCGTTGTATAGGTATTCCGGGCCGATGAAGCCGACCACGGTGTTGACCAAAAACGGCTTGAAGTGCCGCGCCACGGCATAGGCGCGGGTTTCGCAGGTTTGCTGGTCGAGGCCGTGGTGGGCGTTGGCCGACAGCGCGCTGCCCTGGCCGGTCTCGAAGTACATGAGGTTTTGCCCCAGGGTGCCGCGTTTGAGGCTCAGGCCCGCGTCGTAGCCCTCCTGCAAAACATTGAGGCTGACGCCGAAACTGGCGTTGGCCGCCTCGGTGCCGGCAATCGACTGGAACACCAAGTCCAGCGGCACGCCGCGATTGATCGCTTCGATTGAGGTGGTGACGTGGGTTAGCACGCAGGCTTGCGTGGGGATTTCGTAGCGCTGGATCACCGCGTCGAGCATTTCCAGCAGGGCGCAGATCGAGGCGATGCTGTCGGTGGCCGGGTTGATGCCGATCATGGCGTCGCCGTTGCCGTAGAGCAGGCCATCGAGAATGCTCGCGGCGATGCCCGCCGGCTCATCCGTGGGGTGGTTGGGTTGCAGGCGCGTCGAGAGGCGCCCGCGCAGGCCCAGGGTGCCGCGGAACTTCGTGACCACGCGGATTTTCTGCGCCACCAGGATCAGGTCCTGCACGCGCATGATCTTCGACACGGCGGCGACCATTTCCGGGGTCAGGCCCGGCGCCAGGGCGCGCAGGCTGTGCTCGTCGGCGGCCTCGCTGAGCAGCCAGTCGCGAAAACCGCCCACGGTCAGGTGGCTGACCGTGGCGAACGCGGCTTTGTCGTGGGTATCGATAATCAGCCGGGTGACTTCGTCGTTTTCGTAGGGGATCAGCGCTTCTTGCAGAAAATGCGTGAGTTCGATGTTGGCCAGGGCCATTTGCGCCGCGACGCGCTCGCCGTCATTGAGGGCGGCGATACCGGCCAGGAAATCGCCGGAGCGGGCCGGGCTGGCCTTGGCCATGACGTCCTTGAGGTCGTCGAAGCGATAGGTCATGGCGCCGACGGCATGAGAAAAACTTGCCATACAGGTTCTCCTTGGCGGCCCCGAGGTATGCCCCGGGGCCGAGGTTTTCGGCGGTCAGTGCAAGGCTTCTTCCGCTTTTTGAATGGCCGCGAATTCTTCTTCGGGCGTGCCTGCTACCAAGTGATGCCGGCTGTAGAAAGCAAAGTAAGCAATTAATACTCCATAGATGATGGCTGCGCCAATCACCACTCGCGGGTCCACCAGAAAGCCCGCCACCACGGCGATACAGGCCAGCACCAGGGCCACACCCGAGGTGAAGATGCCGCCCGGGGTGCGGTACGGGCGCTCCATTTTGGGGCGGCGGATACGCAGGGTGATGTGCGCGGCCATCATCAGCACGTAGGAAATGGTCGCGCCGAACACGGCCACCAGAATCAGCAGGTCGCCCTGGCCGGTCAGGGACAGGCCAAAACCGATGATGCCGGGGATAATCAGCGCCAGCACCGGCGCCTTGCTTTTATTGGTCTGGGACAACTTGCGCGGCAGGTAGCCGGCGCGGGACAAGGCGAAGATCTGCCGCGAGTAGGCGTAGATGATCGAGAAGAAACTGGCGATCAACCCCGCCAGGCCCACCAGGTTGACGAAACTGCCCATCCAGGTGGAACCGCCATAAGCCTTGGCCAGCGCCTCGACCAACGGATTGCCCGAGGTCAGCAAGGCGTTGGCGCCTGCGCCGCCGGGGCCGATCACCAAGATCAGCAAGGCAAAGCTGAGCAGCACCAGCATGGCGCCGATCAGGCCGCGCGGCAGGTCGCGCTTGGGGTTCTTGGTTTCTTCGGCCGCCAGGGGCACACCTTCGACGGCGAGGAAAAACCAGATGGCGTAAGGAATCGCCGCCCACACCCCGACATAGCCGAAGGGCAGGAAGTTGCTGGCGCCCACCGCTTCGGTGACCGGGATATCCAGCAGGTTGGCGACCGAGAAGTGCGGCACCATCGCCACCAGGAACACCCCCAGGGCAATGGCGGCGACGGCGGTGATGATGAACATCAGTTTGAGCGCTTCGCCCACGCCGAAAATGTGGATGCCGATAAACAGAATGTAGAACGCCAGGTAGATCACCCAGCCGCCTATGCCAAACAGCGACTCACAATACGCGCCGATAAACACCGCGATGGCGGCGGGGGCGATGGCGTATTCGATCAGGATCGCCGTGCCGGTGAGAAACCCGCCCCAGGGCCCGAATGCGCTGCGGGCAAAGCCATAGCCGCCGCCGGCGGTGGGGATCATGGACGACAGTTCGGCCAGGGAAAAACACATGCACAGGTACATGGTGGCCATCAGCAAGGTGGCCAGGAACATCCCGCCCCAGCCACCCTGGGCCAGGCCGAAGTTCCACCCGGCGTAGTCGCCGGAAATCACGTAGGCCACGCCGAGGCCGACCAACAGTACCCAGCCGGCGGCGCCTTTTTTCAGTTCGCGTTGTTGGAAGTATTCGCTGCCGACTTTTTCAAAATCGACGGAGGAGCCAGTAGGTTCGCTTGGCATGATGGATCACCTTCAATTTTTATTGTTTTAGCCCGGCATCTGTGTGCCGGAAGAGGTGCAGCGGCTTGCGACGATCATCTGTGGGGGCCGGTACTGCCAGCCTGGTTCTAGAACGGATTGCCATTTTCGCGAGCAGGCTCGCTCCCACAGCGGTATGCACGCCAAGTGTGGGAGCGGGCCGGTCGGGGGTTAGAAGAAGCCCAGTGGGTTGATGTCGTAGCTCACCAGCAGGTTTTTGGTCTGTTGGTAGTGGTCGAGCATCATTTTGTGGGTTTCGCGGCCGACGCCGGACTTTTTGTAGCCACCGAACGCGGCGTGGGCCGGGTACAAGTGGTAGCAGTTGGTCCACACGCGCCCGGCCTTGATCGCCCGGCCCATGCGGTAGGCGCGGTTGATGTCGCGGGTCCACAGGCCGGCGCCCAGGCCGAACTCGGTGTCGTTGGCAATCGCCAGGGCTTCGGCTTCGTCCTTGAAGGTGGTGATGCTCACTACCGGGCCGAAGATTTCTTCCTGGAACACGCGCATCTGGTTGGTGCCCTTGAGCAGCGTTGGCTGGATGTAGTAGCCGCTGGCCAGGTTGCCTTCGAGTTTTTCTACCTTGCCGCCGGTGAGCAATTGCGCGCCTTCGCCCTTGGCGATTTCCAGGTACGAGAGGATTTTGTCGAACTGCTGCTCGGACGCCTGGGCGCCGACCATGGTGTCGGTGTCGAGAGGGTCGCCGCGTTTGATCTGCGCGACCTTTTTCATCACCACTTGCATGAACTCGTCGTAGATCGACTCCTGCACCAAGGCGCGGGACGGGCAGGTGCACACTTCGCCCTGGTTGAAGAACGCCAGCACCAGGCCTTCGGCGGCTTTTTCGATGAACTGCGGCTCGGCCTTCATGATGTCTTCAAAGAAGATGTTCGGCGACTTGCCGCCCAGCTCCACGGTGGACGGGATGATGTTGTCGGCCGCGCATTTCATGATGTGCGCGCCCACAGGCGTGGAGCCTGTGAAGGCGATTTTGGCGATGCGCTTGCTGGTGGCCAGCGCTTCGCCAGCCTCTTTGCCGAAACCTTGCACCACGTTGAGCACGCCCGGTGGCAGCAGGTCGCCGATCAGCTCCATCAGCACGCTGATGCCCAGGGGCGTCTGTTCGGCGGGTTTGAGCACGACGCAGTTACCCGCGGCCAGGGCCGGGGCGAGTTTCCACGCGGCCATCAGGATCGGGAAGTTCCACGGGATGATCTGCCCGACCACACCCAACGGCTCGTGAAAGTGATAGGCGGCGGTGTGTTCGTTGATTTCGGCGCTGCTGCCTTCCTGGGCGCGGATGCAGCCGGCGTAGTAGCGAAAGTGATCGGCAGCCAGGGGAATGTCGGCGTTGAGGGTTTCGCGCACCGCTTTGCCGTTGTCCCAGGTTTCGGTGATGGCCAGCACTTCGAGGTTCTGTTCGATGCGGTCGGCGATTTTCAGCAGCACCAGGGCGCGGTCCTGCACTGAGGTCTTGCCCCAGGCATCAGCGGCAGCGTGGGCGGCGTCCAGGGCTTTGTCGATGTCTTCGGCGCTGGAGCGGGGAAATTCGGCAATCGGCTGGCCGTTGACCGGCGAGGTGGAGGTGAAGTACTGGCCTTTGACCGGCGCCACGAACTCGCCGTTGATGTAGTTGCCGTACTTGGCCTTGAAGGAAACGATGGCGCCTTCAGTACCGGGGTGTGCGTAACGCATGGTGAGTATCTCCTGACTCTTGTGCTTATAGGGGAGGACGCGCCGTGGCGCTTGCATAAGCCTAGAGCAAAGGTCGGGCCACTGCCCGGCGCCCCAGCAAAATCAAGGGTTTGGCGTTTGTCGTAGACGCTGCCGGGCGCCCGGCGTGGCAGTTTCGATACAGCCAAAGTGACACTTTGTACCGCAAGCGGTACAGCCTGTGACTCCTCGGTCGCGGTGTGATTGCAATCGGCCACGCGCAGGAGGATGCTGGGCCTTCGCGTGTCTTGGGTTCGCCCTTTCAGCCCTGGCGCAGGAGAACAATAAAAAATGCTCAACAACCATCTGAGCCGTCACGCCCAGCAGGTGCTGACGGTGACCCAGGGCAAGGCCCACTTGCAGGGCCCGGGCAGCGACCCGTCGATTGCCCGCTCGTGGTTGCGTTGCCTTGAGGACTATCACCTCGACCCCGCCCTGGCCATGGCGCCCACCGTGCTCGAACACGGCCGTGTGCTGGAAAGCCGCGAGCGTTTGCAGCAGGTGTTGCACATTGCCGGAGGCGAAATGAACAGCCTGCACCAGCAGCTCTGCGGCGCCGGCCACGCGGTGCTGCTCACCGATGCGCGCGGGGTGATCCTCAATTGCGTGACCGCGCCCACCGAGCGGCGCATCTTCGAGCGCGCCGGGCTGTGGCTCGGCGCCGACTGGAGCGAGGCCTGCGAAGGCACTAACGGCATCGGCACCTGCCTGGTGGAGCGCCAGGCCTTGACCATCCACCAGGACGAACACTTTCGCGGCCGCCACACGGGCCTGACCTGCTCGGCGAGCCCGGTGTTCGACCCCCATGGCCAATTGCTGGCGGTGCTCGACGTGTCGTCGGCGCGCCACGATGTCTCGCGCCAGAGCCAGTTCCACACCATGGCCCTGGTCAACCTCTCGGCGAAGATGATCGAGAGCTGCTATTTCCTGCGCTATTTCGATAACCAATGGCTGTTGCGCTTTCACTTGCAGGCCGAGTCGGTGGGTTTGTTCAGCGAAGGGTTGCTGGCGTTCGATGGTGAAGGGCGTATCTGTGCGGTCAACCAGAGCGCACTGAACCTGCTGGGGGTGGGGCGCGGCGGGCTGCTGGGGCACGCGGTGGAAGACTTTTTCGACTGCTCCCTCGACCAGTTGCTAGAACGGGCCAGCGTCGACGCCAGCGCCAGTTGGCCGCTGCGCACCCGCGACGGGCGTGGCTTGTTCGCCCTGTTGCGCGGCCAGGCGCGTCGCGTGCCGAGCCCCGCCCCGCAAGTGGCGCCGCCCGTTACGCCACGGGCGACGCTGCCGGGCCTGTGCCTGGGCGATGCGGGTTTGCAGGAGGATTTTCGCAAGGCCCTGCGGGTGTTCGAGCGCGATGTGCCGCTGCTTATCCATGGCGAAACCGGCTCCGGCAAGGAGGCGTTCGCCAAGGCTGTGCACCAGGCCAGCCAGCGCGCGGACAAAGCGTTCGTCGCCCTCAACTGTGCGGCGATCCCGGAAAGCCTGATCGAGAGCGAACTGTTCGGCTATCGCGGCGGCAGTTTCACCGGCGCGCGCAAGGATGGCATGCGCGGCAAGCTGCAACAGGCCGACGGCGGGACCTTGTTCCTCGATGAAATCGGCGATATGCCGTTGGCGTTGCAAACCCGGCTATTAAGGGTGCTGGAGGATCGGCTGGTGGTGCCCATTGGCGGCGAACCTGTGGCGGTGAACGTGCGCATCATCAGCGCAACCCACCGCGACCTGCTGGAGCGGGTGCGCGAAGGCAGTTTCCGTGAAGACTTGTATTACCGCCTCAATGGCCTGGAAATCGCCTTGCCGGCGTTGCGTGCGCGCAGCGACAAATCCCAGTTGCTCGACTTTCTCCTGGCCGAGGAGGCGGGCGGCCACAGCGTGCTGCTCGACGCCCCGGCGCGCCAGGCGCTGCTGGATTTCGCCTGGCCGGGCAACGTGCGACAACTGCGCAACGTGCTGCGCACCCTGGCGGCGTTGTGCGAGGACGGGCGCATCGGTTTGCCGGACTTGCCGGCGCTGATCCGCCAAGCCCCAGTGCCTGCGGCCGCCAATGAAAGCACCGTGCCGGGCGAATTCCCCCTCGACGACGCCGAACGCCTGGCCTTGCTCACGGCCCTGGAGCAGCAGCGCTGGCACATGACTCACACCGCCGCCCAACTGGGGGTAAGCCGCAACACCCTCTATCGCAAACTGCGCAAGCATGGGATTGCGCGGTAGCGGGCGGTTTGCCCGGGTGTGCTGACTGTGTATCTGCCAGATGTGTATTGGCAGCAATGCCGCCATCGCGGGCAAGGCCCGCTCCCACAGTTGAACGGTGGTGTGGCTGGGATGTTCATTTTTCCGCTGTGGGAGCGAGCCTGCTCGCGATGGGCGGGTAGATATGCAGCACCTGCACCAGCCCATCGCGGGCAAGGCCCGCCCCCACAGTTGAACGGTGGTGTGGCTGGGATGTTCATTTTTCCGCTGTGGGAGCGAGCCTGCTCGCGATGGGCGGGTAGACATGCAGCACCTGCACCGGCCCATCGCGGGCAAGGCCCGCTCCACAGTGATGGGGTGGTGGGAGGTGAGGGGCAAACTCCAGGTGCGCATCCAGCCACCCTGCGCTAACCTGCCGCGATGTTTTACGAGGTCGACTATGCACATTCATATTCTCGGTATCTGCGGCACTTTCATGGGTTCGATGGCGGTGTTGGCCAAAGAATTGGGCCATCACGTCACCGGGTCCGACGCTAACGTCTACCCGCCGATGAGCACGCAACTGGAGGCCCAGGGCATTGTCCTGACCCAGGGCTACGACCCGGCGCAGCTCGACCCGGCTCCGGACCTGGTGGTCATCGGCAACGCCATGTCCAGGGGTAACCCGGCGGTCGAGTATGTGCTGAACAAGGGCTTGCCCTACGTCTCCGGCCCGCAGTGGCTGGCCGACCATGTGCTGCAAGGCCGTTGGGTCTTGGCTGTGGCCGGCACCCACGGCAAGACCACCACCAGCAGCATGCTCGCCTGGGTGCTGGAGCACGCGGGCATGAGCCCGGGTTTCCTGATCGGCGGTGTGCCGCAGAATTTTTCGGTGTCGGCGCGCCTGGGCGATACGCCGTTCTTCGTCATCGAGGCGGATGAATACGACAGCGCCTTCTTCGACAAACGCTCGAAATTCGTCCATTACCACCCGCGCACCGCGATCCTCAATAACCTTGAGTTCGATCATGCGGACATCTTCCCCGATCTGCCGGCTATCGAACGGCAATTCCACCATTTGGTGCGTACCATTGCGAGCGAAGGCCTGGTTATCCACCCCACCACCGAACCGGCGTTGCAGCGGGTGATCGAGATGGGTTGCTGGACCCCGGTACAAACCACCGGCGCAGGTGGGCAATGGCAGGCCAAGCTGCTCAGCGAGGACGGCTCGCGCTTTGAGGTGCTGTTCGAGGGCGTGGCCCATGGCGTGGTCGAGTGGGACATGACCGGCCAGCACAACGTCGCCAATGCCCTGGCCACCCTGGCCGCCGCACGCCACGTCGGCGTTGTGCCGGCCATGGGTATCGCCGCGCTGAGCGCGTTCAAGAGCGTCAAGCGGCGCATGGAAAAAGTCGCCGAGGTGCGCGGCATTACCATTTACGACGACTTCGCCCACCACCCCACCGCCATTGCCACCACCCTCGATGGCCTGCGCAAGCGCGTGGGCGATGCGCCGGTGATCGCCATCATCGAGCCGCGTTCCAACTCGATGAAACTCGGCGCCCACCGCGACGGCTTGCCGCAAAGCGTGGTCGATGCCGACCAGGTGATCTGGTTCGCCCCGGCCAACCTGGGCTGGGACCTGGCCAGCATCGCGGCGCTGTGCACGGTGCCCTCGATTGTCAGCGACTCTCTGGAAGGCATCATCGAGCGGGTGAAAAGCCAGGCCCGCCCCGGCACCCACGTGGTCATCATGAGCAACGGCGGCTTCGGCGGCCTGCATGGCAAGCTCGCCGAGGCGCTGCAATGAGCGGCCCGGAGCGCATCACCCTGGCAATGACCGGGGCTTCCGGCGCGCAGTACGGCTTGCGCCTGCTCGATTGCCTGGTGCGCGAAGACCGCGAGGTGCACTTCCTGATTTCCAAGGCGGCGCAACTGGTAATGGCCACCGAGACCGACGTCTCGCTGCCGCCCAAGACCCAGATGATGCAAGCCTTCCTCACCGAGTACACGGGCGCGGCCGCCGGGCAGATCCGCGTGTACGGCAAGGAGGATTGGATGTCGCCGGTGGCGTCCGGCTCGAGCGCGCCGGCGGCCATGGTGGTGGTGCCGTGTTCCACCGGCACCTTGTCGGCGATTGCCACTGGCGCGTGCAATAACCTGATCGAGCGCGCCGCCGATGTCACCCTCAAGGAGCGCCGCCAGTTGATTCTGGTGCCCCGCGAGGCGCCGTATTCGAGCATTCACCTGGAGCACATGCTCAAACTGTCGAACATGGGCGTGACCATTTTGCCGGCCTCGCCCGGGTTCTATCACCAGCCGCAGACCATCGATGATTTGATCGATTTCGTGGTGGCACGCATTCTCAACCTGCTCGACATTCCCCAGGACATGCTGCCGCGCTGGGGCGAGCACCATTTGAGTAGCGATGAGTAAAGGCCTGCTAGCGCTGTTGCTCGCCCTGCAACTGGGCGGCTGTGCCACGGTGCGCACCCTGGACGCCGCCAAACCCGGGGCGCCGGTGGTGTATGCGGGAACGCGGCTGGACGTATACGCCTTGCAGGGCGGTTGCTGCGCCATGGACCGCTTTGGCGCGCCGGCACCGAGTTATCCGGGCCTGGACCTGCCGGCCAGCGCTTTGCTCGACACCCTGCTGTTGCCCCTGTCGGTGTTGACCGTGCTGGGCGTTGGCGTTCAGGCCACGGGTGGGTTGTAGGGCTACTTGCCCAGGCGCCGCAACTCGTCCGACTCCACAATCCGCACGCCGTCCTGCTCCTCCAGGGCCAGGCGCCACATGGCGCGGGCCAGGTGGCAGGCTTCGATACCGCGGTACTTGCCGGGGATGAGTTTGGCCAGGGGCGCCGCCAGTTGTTCGCCCAGGCGCGGCTCCAGGCGTTCGCCCAGTAGCAGGGAAGGGCGGCAGATGGTCAGTTGCGGCCAGCCTTGGGCCTTGAGGGCCTGCTCCATTTCGCCTTTGACCCGGTTGTAGAACACCGAAGACGTGGGGTCGGCGCCTATCGCGCTGATGACGATCAGGTGCCGGGCGCCCATGTCCCGGGCGCGTTGGGCGAAGGCCACGACCATGTCGAAATCCACCGCACGAAACGCCGCTTCGCTGCCGGCCTGCTTGAGAGTGGTGCCCAGGCAGCAGTAGGCGATGTCGACACGACCGCTGAGTTGAGGGAGGAACGCCGCCGGGTCGCCCACCGGGTTTTCCAGGTGCGGGTGTGCGGCCAATGGGCGGCGCGAGGGTGCCAGTACGCGGGTGACAGTCGGCTCGTTGAGCAGCCGATCGAGCAGATGTTCGCCGGTCAGGCCGGTGGCGCCGGCGAGCAGGACATGGGCAGGTGTCAGGTACATGGTGTTTCCCCCTTGTTACAAGTGAGCTTAGTTGCTGTTTGCCACCTTGGCGCTTTCGAGCGCCGATCTTGCTTGTTGTTTGCGTAGCTGCTGCCAGTGCGCTAGTACGCCCTTGGGTGCCCAGATCTGGGGCTCGGATGGATCGAAATTGTCTTGCAGTTCGCGCTCGGCCACGGTGGCCTGGGCCAGGGCGAAGGCGTGCTGTAAATCGTCGGTCTGGTTCAGCGCTTGGGCGAACAGGGCGTCGCCGAAGTAGGTGAAATCGGCCTCTTCGGAGCAACCGAACGACACGCGGTCGGCGCGCGAGGCGGTCATTACCAGGGTGCGTTCGTCTTTGAGCGGGGCGATGAAACCGCCGGAATAACAGGCGGAAATGACCACGACTTTGTCGCGGTTTTTCAGCGGCGCCAACACGGTGGCCAGTTCGGCGGCGGGCAGGTCGGCCAGTTCCATGCGCGGTTGGTCGAGCACCAGTTCATGGCTGGCGCTGCCGTGGCTGGTCAGGTAGATGAACACCAGGTCTTCCGGGCCGCTGCGTTCGGCCAGGGTCAGGACGGCGCGGCGCAGGGTTTCGCGGCTGGCCATGGGGCGGTCGGCGAGGTGGTCGCGGTGGTTGACCAGGCGAATCTGCCCGTGGGCGCCGAAGCGGCTGGCAAGCATGTTGCTGACGTAGTCCGATTCGCGCAAAAACACGCTTTGCTTGCCGTCGCCGCCCAGGGTCAAGCTGTACAGCTCGATGGCCGGGGTCGAGGCAGGCACGGCGGCCAGGACCTGCTCCAGCAGGTGGCCCTGGGCCAGCAGGCCTACCTCCAGGGGGTCGGGCAGCCATTTTCCGCTTTCATCGCGCACGCGCTGGCCATTGGCCCACACGCCGCGTTGTACCGTGCCGTCGCTGAGCACCAAGGTGCCCTGGCCCTGGTAGCTGTCGTTGTCGAACTGGCCGATATAGAAGCTGGCGTCACTGAGGTTCAAACGGCCCTGGCCGGTGAAGCGCCAGTCGCTGAACTGGCCGACGTAGTGGCTGCCATCGGCGCCGATCAACTCGCCCTTGCCGCTCAGCGCGCCTTCGCTGAACTGGCCGATCCAGACATCGCCGTCGGCGTTCTCGTAGCGGCCCTTGCCGTGGAGCTGGTTGTTTTTGAAGGCGCCGACGTACATGTCGCCATCGGCGCTGTTGAAGGTGCCATTGCCTTCCAGTTGGCCATCGACGAAGCGCCCGCTGAACTGGTTGCCGCTGGCGTCGCCGCGCTGGCCCTCGCCGTTGGGCTTGCCGCGGGCGAACTGGCCTTGGTACTGGCTGCCGTCGTCCAGCTCCAGACGCCCGAGGCCAGCATACTGGTCGGCCTTGAACTCGCCGCGATAGAGCATGCCCGGCTCTTTGAGGGTGCCTTCGCCGTCGCGCCGGCCCAGTTTGAAGCCGCCGCTGTAGCTGCTGTCGCGGGTGGTCAGGGTCCCTTGGCCGTGGAACAGGCCTTGCTCGAACTGCCCGCGGTAAACCTCGCCGTCGCTGCCGTGCCATTCGCCTTGGCCGTGCCACAGGCCTTTGTCGAATTGGCCGGCGTACCAACTGCCATTGGGGTAGTCGATGCGGCCCTGGCCTTGGAGCAAGCCTGCGACCAGGTCACCGCGATAGCGCCCGCCGTCGGGCAGGCGTGCGTCGGGCGGCAATAGCGATTCGCCATCGCCACACGCGGTGAGCAACAGGGTCAGCAACAGGGGTGCAAATGGGCGCATAGCGGGTTCCCGGCAATTAAGCGACCGAGTATGCCGCAGCGAAGGGGCTTACATAAGAGGCGAGTGAAACAGCGCGGGCTGTTTCGCGGGCGCGGGGCCTAGACGAACGCGAGGGACAGGGGCTCGGCGATGTACGCCGGTTTTTCTTGGCCTTCTATTTCCAGGGTGGCGGTGGCTTTGAGCAGCCATTGGCCGGGTTTCTTCTCGCTGACTTCGGTCAATTCGACCTTGAGCCGTACCTTGGAGTTGACCTTGACCGGTTGGATGAAACGCACACTGTCCAGGCCATAGTTGACCACCATCTTCAGGCCTTCGGGCAGGACCAGGATGTCTTCCATCAGCTTGGGGATCAGCGACAGCGACAAAAAGCCGTGGGCGATGGTGCTGCCAAATGGGGTTTGCGCGGCTTTGACCGGGTCAACGTGGATGAACTGAAAATCGCCAGTGGCCTCGGCGAACAGGTTGATGCGTTCCTGATCGATAGTGAGCCAGTCGGAACGTCCAAGTTCCTTGCCGACATAATCTTTGAGCTCTGCAACAGGGACATAGGGCATTGAGACTCTCCTTGGGTTCATCGTTTTTATCGTTTTTGTGGGTGACGCACCGTCCTGCGCGTGTCACCGCAGCAGAACCACTTTAGATCATCATGGCCATTTGTCCCGGTCAACCCTTCATCGCCCCGGCGAATACCCGTTCATAGCGCCCGGCGTGCTTATAATGCCCGGCGCTTTTTTTCGGGAGATAGCGGATGTTGCTGCGAGGGCTGACCTGGCTGGTGCTGTTCCAATTGCTTGGCACGGCGATCAATCACCTGTTCCTGCCGGTGCTGCCGGGGCCGATTGTCGGCCTGCTGCTGCTCCTGGCATTCCTGATTACCCGGGGCGAAGTGGGCGAGCCGCTGAGCCTGGCCGCTGGCAGCCTGCTGCGCTATCTGCCCCTGCTGCTGGTGCCGCCAGCGGTGGGGGTGATGGTCTACGCCGCCGACATCGCCGCGGATTTCTGGGCCATCGCCGGCGCGCTGGTGCTGTCGCTGGTGCTTTCCATGGCTTTTATCGGCGTGCTGATGAACTGGCTGGTCAAACGCCAGGCCCACCGGGAGGCCGACCAATGATCCTCGACTGGCACGGCGCCTTGGCCGCAGTGGTGCACCATCCGCTGTTCGGCATCGGCATTACCCTGGGCGCTTATCAACTGGTGCTGGCGGGGTTCGAGAAAACCCGCTGGATCTTCCTGCAACCGGTGCTGGTGTCGATGCTGCTGGTGATCGGCGTGCTGCTGGCCTGCGGCCTAAGCTACGCCGAATATCGCAAAAGCACCGAGATCCTCAGCATCCTCCTGGGCCCGGCGACGGTAGCCCTGGCCGTGCCGCTGTACCTCAACCTGCGGCGTATCCGGCAGTTGTTCTGGCCGATTTTTACTACGCTGGTGGTTGGCGGCGTGGTGGCCACCGTACTGGGCGTGGCGCTGGGTTGGTGGTTTGGTGCCGAGCACATGATCCTGATGACCATGGCGCCCAAGTCAGTGACGTCGCCCATTGCCATGCTAGTGGCCGAGCAGATCGGTGGCGTTGCCGCCCTGGCGGCGGTGTTCGTGCTGATTACCGGGGTGATCGGCGCCATTTTCGGCCCGGCGATCCTCACTCGCCTCGGCGTCCACGGTCCCGAAGCGCGGGGCATGGCCCTGGGCATCACCGCCCATGCGGTGGGGACTTCGGTGGCCCTGCAGGAAAGTGACGAGTGCGGCGCCTTCGCCGCGCTGGCAATGAGCCTGATGGGCGTGGCCACGGCGGTGCTGCTGCCGTTGGCGGTATCGATGGTGGTTTAAGGAAGCTTTTATGAGCCTGGCGCTATTCCCTCTCAATACGGTGCTATTCCCCGGTTGCACCCTGGATTTGCAGATTTTCGAGGCGCGCTACCTGGACATGATCGGCCGCTGCATGAAGCAGGGCAGCGGTTTTGGCGTGGTCTGCCTGCTAGACGGCGACGAAATGGGCATCGCCCCCGAAGGCTATGCGCTGGTCGGTTGTGAGGCGCGGATTATCGATTTCAAGCAGCAGGACAACGGTTTGCTGGGTATTCGCGTGATGGGAGGACGGCGGTTTCGGGTGCTGAGCGCCCAGGTGCAGCGCGACCAATTGACCGTTGCCGATGTCGAGTGGCTCCAAGAGCTTCCCGAGCAGCCCCTGCAAGACGAAGATGCCGACTTGATGGCGCTGCTCAAGGCGTTGGCCGAACACCCGATGGTCGAAGCTTTGGACATGGGCACCGACGCCGCCGGCCAGCAGTCCCTGGCCAATCAGTTGGCCTACCTGCTGCCATTCACCGAGTTGGACAAGATCGACTTGCTGCAACTGGACGATCCACAGCAGCGTTTGGATGCGATCCAGGCTCTGTTAGATGAGTTGCAGGGCGAGTTATTTGCCTAGGGAAACTCTGAAAAAGACTTCCAACTCTGGTGAAATACGCCTGTCCCACGAACTGAACGGTTGAGCCCCGATGAAGCAAATGTCTTTCGCTGATGCCGAGTACGCAGGCAAACGTAAGCAGACCCGCCGCGAGCGTTTCCTGATTGAGATGGATCAGGTTGTGCCCTGGAAAGGTCTGATTGCGTTGATCGAGCCGTACTATCCGAAGGGCGAAGGCGGTCGTCCGGCGTATCCGTTGATGGCCATGCTTCGGGTTCATCTGATGCAAAACTGGTTCGGCTACAGCGACCCGGCGATGGAAGAGTCCCTCTACGAAACCACGATTCTGCGCCAGTTTGCCGGGCTGCATTTGGATCGGATTCCGGATGAAACCACGATCCTCAACTTCCGCCGGCTGTTGGAAAAGCATGAGCTGGCCGGTGGTATTTTGCAGGTCATCAACGGCTATTTGTGTGATCGTGGTTTGCTGCTGCGCCAAGGTACAGTGGTCGATGCGACGATCATTCATGCACCCAGTTCGACCAAGAACGAGGACGGTAAACGCGACCCTGAAATGCACCAGACCAAGAAAGGAAATCAGTACTTTTTTGGGATGAAATCGCACATCGGTGTCGATGCGGAATCCGGTTTGGTGCATAGCGTAGTGGGCACGGCGGCGAATGTGGCGGACGTGACCCAGGTCGACCAGTTGCTGCATGGCGAGGAAACTTACGTCTCTGGCGATGCCGGTTACACCGGTGTAGAAAAGCGTCCCGAGCATCAGGATCGCGAGATGATCTGGTCGATTGCCGCGCGCCCAAGCAGCTATAAGAAGCATGCAAAAAAGAGCCTGATCGGTCGTGTGCGCCGCAAAATCGAATACGCGAAAGCACAAGTACGAGCCAAGGTTGAGCATCCATTCCGGGTAATCAAGCGCCAGTTTGGTTATACGAAAGTCCGCTTCCGAGGCTTGGTTAAAAACTCTGCGCAGCAGACCACACTGTTTGCCTTGTCGAACCTGTGGATGATGCGAAAACGGCTGTTGAATGCAGGCGAGGTGCGCCTGTGATGCGGACAATGAGCCTTGAAAAGGTGCTATCTCGCAAAAAAACGCGAACTGAGAGGAGGAAAGGCCTGATTTCCGAGCAAGTCGGCGTTTTTTGAACCTAAAACAGCGAGGCCGTTAAAAACGGCTGCTTACTTCAGACCTTCCCTAGTTATATTTTGTATTGAGTTGTTTTGTGGATTTTTCGGTATGGCTTGTCTAGTTTTAAGTTGCTCGCAGGAAGTGGGCGGCTGACTAACTAAGAAAGGATTTACGATGCGAATTTTTACGGATGAAGTTGCTTATTGGGATGAGATTACTGCTCGCTTTATTCAGGCGAACGCTACGGCAGGTGGCCGTGCAGACTATATTGTTGAGGCGGCTGTTCTTTACGCGGAACTCATGATTAAAGCGCGTCGCGAACTAAAAATTGAGAAAGTTCCTGAGTGACTAGGGTTTTTATTTTGAAGTGGAGAATGTTGCGAAGTGATGCTCTCTCTTCGTTGGGTTCATTTTTTAGTCTGCATTTTATATAGATATTTTAGGTGGTCTTATGTCTTTCGAAGGGCGTGCGGACGTATTTACCGCGCATTTGTATATTAATGGTTATCCGCTGGTTTTGAATCAGCAATACCTTCAAACCAAGCTTCTGAACAAACGTCTTACAGCTGAACAACGTGTCGAGTTTGAAGCCGGCTTGGCTGACAAGGTATTTCCGCGGTTTGTGACGCTGGCGGACTACGATGACGATGCCCCGTTGTTGTTTCAGTTCGTCTCGGTAGGGGAAAAGAAGTATGAGGTGTATGCGAAGTTGCCAGGTAAGTATGACGGCTGGCGTTTAGCAATCGACCAACAGGGTCGCCATCTGGAGGTCACTGACGAGGCTGCTCTCTCGACCTTCTCACTCATACGCGAGGGAGCGGAAAGGGCGCTGTATAGGGATTTTGGGCCGGGTCCAAGTCAGGTGATTTTAGTAAGTGAGGAGCGGCAATCCGGAATGTACTTGGCGCGCAGTAATTACCGAGACAAACACGGTAGTACGCTCAAGAACGACTACAGAAACATCATTGTCGATGTCAATCCTAACTTTACGGGGCACGATGCTTTTAACGGGCGAGTGGCAAAGTTTTTGCTCAAGGTTGTTGATGAGCCCCAAGTGACAGACTTTTGAAGGGCTGAACATCTTGTGTCATCACTCTGTAAGAGTGATGACACAAGTAATGTTAGTAGGCATAGCGCAAGATGGCATCAGGCAACTGGCGCAGGGCGAAGAACCCTAGCAGGGCGACCAATGCAGGCACGATCAGCCACCAGATACGTAGCGGCAGGGTTTCGAGCTTTTGCCTGTGCTGGGTCAGCGTCACGCTGAGGGCACAGACCCCGGTCGCCAGCAGGGCGCCGGCCAGGATGTCGGTCGGCCAGTGCACCCCCAGGTACACCCGCGAGAGCGCGATCGACGCCGCCGGCAGGCTCGCCAGCAGAAACCAGGTCAGGCGCATGCGCGGTGGCTGCCGGCAACCGGCGAGCACGGCCAGGGCCAGGAAAAACGCGAACGAGGCCGAACTGTGGCCGCTGGGCATGCTGAAGGTGGTCAGCGGTTCGTGCAGCACATCGGGGCGGATGCGCGCGAAAAACCATTTGCCCGCCGTGTTGACCAGGGCGGTGCACAGCAGCGTCGCACCGACGAATACCCCGTGACGCCACTGGCGGCAGGCCAGCAGCAGGAGTGTCAGCACTGTGCCAGCGAACACCTGAGTGGTGAAATCCCCCAGGCGCGTGACCATCACGGCCACGGCATCCAGGGTGCTGCTGCGGTTTTCCTGTACCAGGGCCATCAGGCCTTCGTCGAATTCTTTGAGATATGGGTAGCCGATAAATACCGCGCCGACCAAGGCCAGGCTCAAGCCGCCGATCATCAGGGTGGCATTGCGATGATGACGCAGGGTGCTGTTGATGCTCAGGCCCAGCATGATCGCCACGCTGGCGGCGACCACACCGGCCTGGGGCCAGAAACCCTCGGGCAGCGGCAGGCGAATTGCCGCCCCGGTGGCCCAGCCCGGCAGGATGTAGGCGACGGTCCAACCGGCGGCGGCCAGGATGCTGACGGCGATAAAGCGCGGGGAGGGCATGTCGAACATCCCCGCCACCATGGGCAGCATGGGCCGCAATGGGCCGATAAAACGCCCCACCAGGAGGCTGGCGATGCCGTAGCGCTGGAAGTAGCTTTCGGCACCGCTGATCCATTCCGGGTGGTGGCGCAGGCCCGGTAAACGCCGGATGTTCTGGTGGAAGCGCCGGCCCAGCAGGTACGACACCACGTCGCCCAGCAACCCGCCCAGCAGGCCCATCAGCAATGCCTGGCCCAGGGGCAAGGCGCCGCTGCCGGCCATGACACTGACCGCGAACAACAGCACAGTGCCAGGTACGATAAGCCCGACAATCGCCAGGCACTCGGCACACGCGAGGATGAAAATCGCCGCCGCCAGCCATTGCGGGTTGGCGGTCAGCCAAAGGGTCACGCTATCGAGCCATGGGCCCATACATACAACTCCAATCAAGTTAGGGTGTTGGCACTAGCAGTCGGTAGTCGCGTCCTTCGACCTGGCCACGGCGCAAGGGGTTCCGGGTGCAGAACGCTGCGTACTGGGCATCAATGAAGCGGTAGGGCAGGTGTTCATCGCGGCCATGGGGGATGCCCAGCCGCGTAGTCTGAACGACCCTCGGCACCTGGGCACCCACATCTTCAACATAGAGCATGTCGTGATCGAAGCGCTTGGCGTCCCACATTGGTACTTTCAGGCCTAAAGCCTTGCACAGCAGGGTTTGCCCGGCGCACAGGCGTTGCGCCGGGCGCGGCAGGCCCTGGGCGTCGGGGTTGTTGAGCTGCATCTGCGCCAGGCTGGCGGGGCCGGATAGGGCGTCGGTCCAGGGGTACGCCGATTTAATCAGCACGGCGTTGCCCGGCCCTTGGGCGCTGAAGTTCAGCGAGTCGCCCCCACGGGCGTAATACATATAAATGTGGCCGCCATCGAGAAACAGTGCCTTGCGCTTTTCGGTGTAGCCCAGTGAGGCGTGGCTGCCCTTTTCGGCGCAGTAATAGGCTTCGGTCTCGATGATGCGCGCGCTTAGCCAGAGGTCGCCGACCCGGTGGCGGATGACTTTGCCCAGCAGGTCGCGGGCCAGTAGTTGGGCATCACGGTCGAAAAAGCTGTCCGGGAGGGCGTGGGGAGCGGCGGCGATGGGCATGGCGGCGAATGCAGTGGGTGTGAATTGGCCGGCGATGATAGCAATTGCGCGCTTAATTCAAGCTGAACTTCGGCAATTTACCCTTGATTTCGACCATCCGCCTGTCTGCGCTGTTAGTAGAAGGGCGCGGCAGCTATAATCGGCCGCTTTCCTCTTTGCCAAGACCTCGCCAGACCATGACTGAGTCCGTTCTTGACTACATGACCCGCCTGGGTCGCGCCGCCCGCGAAGCTTCCCGCGTGATCGGCCGTGCCAGCACCGCGCAGAAAAACCGCGCCCTGCACGCCGCCGCGGCTGCTTTGGACGAGGCGCGCGCCGAGTTGTCCGCCGCCAATGAGCTGGACCTGGCCGCCGGCCGCGCCAATGGCCTGGAACCGGCCATGCTCGAACGCCTGGCCCTGACCCCGGCCCGCATCGACGGCATGATCGTTGGTTTGCGCCAGGTGGCGACGTTGCCGGACCCGGTGGGCGCGATCCGCGACATGAGTTATCGGCCTTCGGGTATCCAGGTTGGCAAGATGCGCGTGCCCCTGGGTGTGGTCGGCATCATTTATGAGTCGCGCCCGAATGTGACTATCGATGCCGCGAGCCTGTGCCTGAAGTCGGGCAACGCGACCATCCTGCGCGGCGGGTCCGAGGCCATTCATTCCAACCGCGCCATTGCCGCGTGCATCCAGCGTGGCTTGGCCGAGGCGGGGTTGCCGGCCGCTGTGGTGCAAGTGGTCGAAGTGACCGACCGCGCCGCCGTGGGCGCGCTGATTACCATGCCCGAGTACGTCGACGTGATCGTGCCGCGCGGTGGCAAGGGCCTGATCGAGCGGGTCAGCCGCGATGCCCGCGTACCGGTCATCAAGCACCTGGACGGCATCTGCCACGTCTATGTGGCCGCCCACGCCGACCTGGCCAAGGCCCAGCGCATTGCCTTCAACGCCAAGACCTACCGCTACGGCATCTGCGGCGCCATGGAAACCCTGCTGGTTGACCAGGCTGTCGCCGAGGCGTTCTTGCCGGCAATGGCTGCCCAATTTCGCGAAAAAGGCGTCGAACTGCGCGGCTGTGAGCGCACCCGGGCAATCA
The DNA here is from genome assembly GCF_059862705.1 of Pseudomonas sp. MF08817. Lineage (NCBI taxonomy): Bacteria > Pseudomonadati > Pseudomonadota > Gammaproteobacteria > Pseudomonadales > Pseudomonadaceae > Pseudomonas > Pseudomonas sp. MF08817. Next base: position 51,128 of record NZ_JCBCUY010000029.1, on the reverse strand, counting down.
TCGAGGCCGTTGCGGCCACCGAGGACGATTGGAACACCGAGTACCTGGCGCCGATCCTGTCGATCCGCGTGGTCGAAGGGCTGGACGAGGCCATCGAGCACATCAACCGCCACGGCTCGCACCACACCGACTCGATCGTCAGCGAACACCAGGGCCAGACCCGGCGTTTCGTCGCCGAGGTGGACTCGGCGTCGGTGATGATTAACACCCCGACCTGCTTCGCCGATGGCTTTGAATACGGATTGGGTGCCGAGATCGGCATTTCTACTGATAAGCTGCACGCCCGCGGCCCGGTGGGCCTCGAAGGGCTGACCTGCGAGAAGTACATCGTGGTCGGTGATGGCCAGTTGCGCGGACAGGAGTCGTTCTGACTTGGCCGACCAGCCTGATCCAGGCGTCGTGATCGCAAGCGAACCCCGGCGCATCGGTGTGCTGGGCGGAACTTTCGACCCGGTGCACATCGGGCACTTACGCGGCGCCCTGGAAGTGGCCGAAAGCCTGGGGCTCGACGAATTGCGCCTGACCCCCAACGCCAGGCCGCCCCATCGGGATACGCCGCAAGTCTCGGCGCAGGATCGCCTGGCGATGGTCGAGTGCGCGGTGGTGGGCGTGGCGCCACTGGTGGTGGACGCGCGTGAGCTGCAACGGGATAAACCGTCCTACACTATCGACACCCTGGAACTGATGCGCGCCGAGTTGGCCGCGCACGACCAGGTGTTTTTGCTTCTGGGCTGGGACGCATTTTGCGGCCTGCCTACTTGGCACCGCTGGGAGGAGTTGCTCCAGCATTGCCACATCCTGGTGCTGCAACGCCCGGATGCCGACAGCGAACCGCCGGATGCCTTGCGCAACCTGTTGGCGGCGCGGTCGGTGAGCGACCCGCTGGCCCTCAAGGGGCCGAGCGGACAGATTGCATTCGTCTGGCAGACACCGCTCGCGGTTTCCGCCACCCAGATCCGTCAACTGCTGGCCAGCGGTAAGTCGGTACGTTTCCTGGTGCCCGACGCGGTCCTGGCCTACATCGATGCGCACGGACTGTACCGTGCGCCGAACTGAAACGGAGTGCTCCAAGGCACGAATCAACGTGTATTGAAGCGCCCGAACATATGAGCAAAACGAGTTTTATATGACGAACAAAGACGTAAGCAAAGTTAAGCGCAAAGGCACCTTCAAGAGCGCTCCGCTGCCTGAGAAAGTCCTCAGCACCGAACCCCTCAAGGGCCAGGCCCTGGTCGATGTGGCCGTGGCAGCCCTGGAAGATGTCAAGGCCCAGGACGTGCTGGTCATCGATGTGCGCGACAAGCAAAGCATCACCGACTACATGATTATCGCCACCGGTACCTCCAACCGTCAGATCGGCGCGATGCTCGACAAGGTGCGCGAAGCGGTCAAGGCCCTGGGCATCAAGCCGTTGGGCGAAGAAGGCAAGGGCGACAGCGACTGGGTGCTGCTGGACATGGACGAAGTAATCGTCCACATGATGACTTCCAACGCCCGCCAGTTCTACGACCTGGAACGCCTGTGGCAGGGTGCCGAACAGAGCCGCGCCAGCAGCGCTGCCCACCACAGCCCGGAAAACACCCACGAGCATTTCATCAAGCTCAACAAAGACCAGGAATAAGGAACGGCTGTGCGCCTGCGTCTGATCGCCGTCGGTTCCCGCATGCCCAAGTGGGTGGAAGAAGGCTGGCACGAGTATGCCAAGCGCCTGCCATCGGAACTGGCGCTGGAACTGGTGGAAATCCCGCTCAATACCCGTGGCAAGAACGCCGATGTGGCGCGCTTTATCCGCCAGGAAGGCGAAGCCATGCTGGCCAAGGTCGGGCCGAATGAGCGGATCGTCACCCTTGAGGTCCACGGCAAGCCCTGGAGCACCGAGCAGTTGGCGGTGGAACTGGACCGCTGGCGCCTGGACTCGCGCATGGTGAACTTCATGGTCGGCGGCCCCGAGGGGCTGGCGCCGGAAGTCTGTGCGCGGGCGGATCAGCGCTGGTCGCTGTCGCCCCTGACCCTGCCTCACCCGCTGGTGCGCATCCTGATCGGCGAGCAGTTGTACCGCGCCTGGACAGTGTTGTCCGGCCACCCTTACCACAAGTAGTTCTGCCCCCATGTCCCAGCCGATCCGCATCAAGGACCACGAGAAAGACGCCCGTCTGGTGCGCGGCCGCGTCGTGTTCGGGGCCATTACGGTGGTGCTGCTGTTCGGCGTGCTGATTGCCCGGCTGTATTTCCTCCAGGTCATCCAGTACGAGTACCACTCCACGCTGTCGGAAAATAACCGCGTCCATGTGCAGCCGATTCCGCCCACCCGTGGGTTGATCTTCGACCGTAACGGCGTGGTGGTAGCGGACAACCGGCCCAGTTTCAGCCTGAGCATGACCCGCGAGCGCTCCGGTGACTGGCAGCAGGTGCTGGACGTGATCGTCCAGGTGCTGGAATTGCCCCCCGAAGACCGGGCCCTGTTCGAGAAACGCATGAAGCAGGGGCGCCGGCCATTCGAGCCGGTGCCGATCCTGTTCGAGCTCAACGAAGAGCAGATCGCCCGCATCGCCGTCAACCAGTTCCGCCTGCCGGGCGTCGAAGTGGTCGCGCAACTGGTGCGCCATTACCCCCAGGGCGCACACTTTGCGCATTCGGTGGGCTACATGGGGCGCATCAACGAGAAAGAGCTCAAGACCCTCGACCCGGTCAACTACAGCGGCACCCACCACATCGGCAAAACCGGCATCGAGCGTTTCTACGAGCCCGAGCTGCACGGCCAGGTGGGTTACGAGGAGGTCGAGACCAACGCCCGCGGCCGCGTACTGCGGGTGCTCAAGCGTACTGACCCGATTCCCGGCAAGGACATCGTCCTGAGCCTGGACATCAAGTTGCAGGAAGCTGCCGAACTGGCCTTGGGCGGGCGCCGTGGCGCAGTCGTGGCCCTGGACCCGACCACTGGCGAAGTATTGGCGATGGTCAGCCAGCCGAGCTTCGACCCCAACCTGTTCGTCACCGGCATCAGCTTCAAGGCCTACGCCGAGCTGCGCGATTCTATCGACCGGCCGCTATTCAACCGCGTGCTGCGTGGCCTTTACCCGCCGGGCTCGACCATCAAGCCAGCGGTAGCGATCGCCGGTTTGGATGCGGGCGTGATTACGGCTTCCAGCCGGGTATTCGACCCTGGCTACTATATGCTGCCCAACTACGACCACAAGTACCGCAACTGGAACCGCACCGGCGACGGCTATGTGGATCTGGACACCGCGATCATGCGGTCCAACGACACCTACTTCTATGACCTGGCCCACAAACTGGGGATCGACCGGCTCTCGTCCTATATGAACAAGTTCGGCCTGGGGCAGAAGGTGTCCCTGGACATGTTCGAGGAATCCCCGGGCCTGATGCCATCACGGGAATGGAAGCGAGCCACCCGCCGCCAGGCCTGGTTCCCCGGTGAAACCCTGATTCTGGGGATCGGCCAGGGCTACATGCAGACCACACCGCTGCAACTGGCCCAGGCCACCGCATTGGTGGCGAGCAAGGGCAAATGGCTGCGCCCGCACCTGGCCAAGTCCATCGAAGGGCAGAAGCCTGTGGATGAAAACCCGATCCCGGACATCATCCTGCGCGACCCGGCGGACTGGACCCGGGTCAACCACGGCATGCAGCAAGTGATGCACGGCGCCCGTGGCACCGCGCGCAAGGCTGCGGCCGGCGCGCAGTACCGCATCGCCGGCAAAAGCGGTACGGCCCAGGTCGTGGCGATCAAGCAGGGCGAGAAGTACGACCGCTCCAAGGTCCAGGAACGCCACCGCGACCACGCCTTGTTCGTCGCCTTCGCGCCGGCCGAAAACCCGAAGATCGTGGTGTCGGTGATGGTCGAGAACGGCGAGGCCGGTTCCGGCGTCGCCGCCCCGGTGGCGCGTCAGGTGATGGACGCCTGGCTGCTGGACCAGGAAGGTCGGCTCAAACCCGAGTACGCCAGCCCTATCAGCGCGGAGGCTACGGCCCGTGAAGAGTAATTTTGATCGCATTCTCTCCAGCGAGGATGTGATGCGCCGCCGCGCCACGCTCCTGCAGCGTATGCACATTGATGGCCCGTTGCTGGTGCTGTTGCTGATCCTCGCTGCCGGCAGCCTGTTCGTGCTGTATTCGGCCAGCGGCAAGAGCTGGGACCTGCTGATAAAGCAGGCGACGTCCTTCGGCATCGGCCTGGTGTCGATGGTCATCATCGCCCAGCTCGAACCGCGTTTCATGGCGCGCTGGGTGCCGCTGGCCTACGTCTGCGGCGTGGTGTTGCTGGTGGTGGTGGACGTCATGGGCCACAACGCCATGGGCGCCACGCGCTGGATCAACATCCCCGGGGTGATCCGCTTCCAGCCCTCGGAATTCATGAAAATCATCATGCCAGCCACCATCGCCTGGTACCTGGCCAAGCGCAGCCTGCCGCCGCAGCTCAAGCACGTGATAATCAGCCTGTTGCTGATCGGCATCCCGTTCATCCTCATCGTGCGTCAGCCTGACCTCGGCACCTCGCTGCTGATCCTGGCGGGCGGGGCGTTCGTGCTGTTCATGGGCGGGTTGCGCTGGCGCTGGATCCTCAGTGTGCTGGCGGCCACCGTGCCGGTGGCGATCGCCATGTGGATGTTCGTCATGCACGAGTACCAGAAGCAGCGCGTACTGACCTTCCTCGACCCAGAAAGCGATCCGCTGGGCACTGGCTGGAACATCATCCAGTCCAAGGCCGCTATCGGCTCGGGCGGCGTGTTCGGTAAGGGCTGGCTGCTGGGCACCCAGTCCCATCTGGACTTTTTGCCCGAAAGCCACACCGACTTCATCATCGCCGTGATGGGCGAGGAATTCGGCCTGGTGGGCATCTGCGTGTTGCTGCTTATCTACCTGCTGCTGATCGGCCGTGGGCTGGTGATTACCGCCCAGGCGCAGACACTGTTTGGCAAACTGCTGGCCGGTTCGCTGACCATGGTTTTTTTTGTTTATGTTTTCGTCAACATCGGTATGGTCAGTGGCCTGCTGCCGGTGGTGGGAGTGCCATTGCCGTTCATTAGCTATGGCGGAACTTCGCTGGTGACGCTGCTGTCAGCGTTTGGGGTTTTGATGTCGATCCATACCCATCGTAAGTGGATCGCGCAGGTTTGAATAAGGTGAAGATTTCAATGCAAGCAATGCGTGGCTGGGCGACTCGATACGCGCCATGGGTCGGCCTGGTAGGCATCCTTGGCACTGCGCCCCTGGTGCTGGCCGGCGATTACGAAGGCTCACCCCAGGTGGCCGAGTTCGTCGGCGAAATGACCCGCGACTACGGTTTTGCCGGCGAACAACTGATGGGGGTGTTCCGCGAAGCCCAGCGCAAGCAGTCCATTCTGGACGCCATTTCGCGGCCCGCCGAGCGCGTCAAGCAATGGAAGGAATATCGCCCGATGTTCCTCACCGATGCCCGGGTGGCCCGGGGCGTGGATTTCTGGCGCCAGCACGAGGCCGTACTGGCCCGCGCCGAGCAGGAATACGGGGTGCCGGCCCAGGTGATCGTGGCGATCATCGGTGTCGAAACCTTCTTTGGCCGCAACACCGGCAATTTCCGGGTGATCGACGCCTTGTCCACTTTGGGCTTCGATTACCCACCGCGCGCCGAGTTCTTTCGCAAGGAGCTGCGCGAATTCTTGCTGCTGGCCCGCGAAGAACAAGTTGACCCGCTGACTCTCAAGGGTTCCTACGCCGGCGCCATGGGCCTGCCGCAGTTCATGCCCAGCAGTTTCCGCGCCTATGCGGTGGATTTTGACGGCGACGGCCACATCAATATCTGGAACAACCCGGACGACGCTATCGGCAGCGTGGCCAGCTACTTCAAGCGCCACGGCTGGGTGGCTGGCGAGCCGGTAGTCAGCCTCGCCAGTGTGCGTGGCGACCAGGTGGACCAAGGCCTGACCACGGGTATCGAACCGACGAAAACCGTCGGGGAGTTGCGAGCCCTGGGTTGGTCGAGTCATGATGCGCTGCGCGACGACTTGCCAGTCACCGCGTTTCGCCTTGAAGGCGATAACGGTCCGGAATACTGGATGGGGCTGAAAAATTTCTACGCAATCACGCGTTATAACCGCAGCGTGATGTACGCGATGGCTGTTCATCAGCTGTCTGATTCGCTGGTTCAAGCACGGGGCGTCAAGTAATGCGGGCAATGCCGATTCAACAACCCCTGAAGCTGGTGGCCATCGCCGCCCTGGCGATGCTGGTGGCCAGTTGCACCACCAGCCGCGCGCCACAGCAAAAAACCTCAGCCGCGGTGGTGCGCGCCAAACCAGGCCTGGACATCAACCGCGCCCATAAAGATGGCGCGCCCTGGTGGGACGTGGACGTCTCGCGCATTCCTGATGCCACGCCTACCTTGCATACCGGCCCGTATAAGGCCAACCCTTACACGGTGCTGGGCAAAAACTACTTTCCGATCCAGCAATCCAAGGATTACGTCGCCTCCGGCACGGCCTCCTGGTACGGCACCAAGTTCCACGGGCAAAACACCGCCAACGGCGAGGTCTATGACCTCTACGGCATGAGCGCCGCGCACAAGACCCTGCCGCTGCCCAGTTATGTGCGGGTGACCAACCTGGACAACAGCAGAAGCGTGATCCTGCGGGTCAATGACCGCGGGCCGTTCTACTCCGACCGCATCATCGACCTGTCCTACGCGGCGGCGAAGAAACTTGGCTACGCCGAAACCGGTACCGCGCGGGTCAAGGTCGAAGGCATCGACCCGCAGCAGTATTGGGCCCAGCGTGGCAAACCGGCGCCGTTGATGCTTAACGAGCCGCAGGCCGCGCAACCACAGATCACCGCCTCCACCGGCAAGGTCGAGCAGTGGACCCCGCCGCCGCAGCAACACGCGGCGCCAGTTGTGGCGGTCCCGCAATTGGCCCAGGGCCAGGCGGCGGGCGGGCAGTACCTACAAGTCGGCGCTTTTGCCAACCCGGACGCGGCTGAACTGCTGCGTTCCAAGCTCAGTTCCATGGTGCAGGCGCCGGTGTTCATCAGCTCCATCGTGCGCAACCAGCAAACCCTGCACCGGGTACGCCTGGGGCCGATCGGTACGCCAGGTGAGATCCAGCAAGTGCAAAACAGCGTGCGCCTGGCCAATCTCGGCCAGCCAAGCGTGGTTACCGCAGAATAAATGACACCCGATTGAGGGTTGGGCCTTAGGGCCTGGCTCCGGTTGTTGGCTCACCCAAGAACAAAAGCCCGGCAAAGGGCCTAGAGTGAACAACTGAAATACGCGACAGCCGGGACCGGTTGTCAGATTAGTTTTGCCCGAGAGGGCAAGTTTCCATTAGCTACTTCGAGAGACGGATGAACATCACCACCTTTGCCAAACGCCTGTGCCTGCTAGTCCCGCTGCTCCTCTCGCCTGCCGCATTCGCGGTCGAGATGATGCCGTCGCCGCCGCAACTGGCCGCCAAATCCTACGTGCTCATGGACGCCAGCAGCGGCAACGTGCTGGTGGAGAACAACGGTGACCAGCGCCTGCCTCCGGCCAGCCTGACCAAGTTGATGACCGCCTACATGGCGACCCTGGAAATCCGTCGCGGCCAGATCGGCGAGAACGATCCGGTGACCGTCAGTGAAAACGCCTGGCGCACCGGCGGTTCGCGGATGTTCATCAAGGTCGGCACACAGGTCAGCGTCAGCGACCTGCTGCACGGCATCATCATCCAGTCGGGTAACGATGCCAGCGTCGCGATCGCCGAGCACATCGCCGGCAGCGAAGACGCCTTTGCCGACATGATGAACAAAACGGCCGGCGAACTGGGCCTGACCAACAGCCACTTCCTGAACCCCACCGGCCTGCCGAACCCCGAGCACTACTCCTCGGCCCACGACATGGCGGTGCTGGCGCGCGCGATCATCCACGAGGATCCGGCGCACTACGCGATCTACTCGCAAAAAGAGTTCTTCTGGAACGGCATCAAGCAACCCAACCGCAACCTGCTGCTGTGGCGCGACAAGACCGTTGATGGCCTGAAAACCGGCCACACCGATGAAGCGGGCTACTGCATGGTGTCCTCGGCGGTACGTGACGGCATGCGCTTGATCGCCGTGGTGTTCGGCACCGTGAGCGAACAGGCTCGCGCGGCAGAAACCCAGAAGCTGCTGACCTATGGTTTCCGCTTCTTCGAAACCCAGACCTTCTACCAGAAAGGTGCCGAGCTGGCGCAATCGCCGGTCTGGAAGGGCACCACCAACCAGGTCAAGGCCGGTCTGGCCCAGGACCTGACCATGACCCTGCCAAAAGGTCAGCTGAAAAAACTGCAAGCCAGCATGACCATGAACCCGCAATTGATCGCACCAATCGCCAAGGGCGATGTGATCGGCAAGGTCGAAGTCAAGTTGGACGACAAGGTGGTGCACAGCGCCGACCTGATCGCGCTGGACGCGGTCGACGAAGGTGGTATCTTCCGCCGCGTGTGGGATAGCATCCGGCTATTCTTCTACGGCTTGTTCAACTGAATTAGTGTGCACCTGCATGGCCCCGCGCTGATCCGGCGCGGGGCCATGTCTGTCGCCACGGCTTACGAGGCCGTTACGCCATGACCGATACCGAAGTAAAGGCGCCAAAGATCGAATTCCCCAACGTCGATTATCCGATCAAGGTAATCAGCGACACGGGCGCGGGTAACAAGGACAAGATCCTGGAGATCGTGCTCAAGCACGCCACGATCAACCATAACCGCGTGGACGAGCGTCAGAGCACCAACGGCAAGTACACCACGATCCAGTTGCACATCGTCGCCACCGACCAGGATCAGCTCTACAACATCAACAGCGAATTGCGGGCCACCGGTTTCGTGCACATGGTGTTGTGATGCACCAGACCCTGGGCTTTCGCGAGCTCGGCCAGATGGCCTACGAGCCGGTTTGGCACGCGATGCAGCGGTTCACCAATGAACGGGGCACCGATGTGCCGGACGAAGTCTGGCTGGTGCAACACCCGCCCGTGTTCACCCAAGGCCAGGCTGGCAAGGCCGAGCACCTGCTGCTGCCGGGCGATATCCCGGTGGTCAAGGTCGACCGCGGCGGCCAGGTGACTTACCACGGCCCCGGCCAGTTGGTGGCCTACCTGCTGCTGGATGTGCGCAGGCTGGGGTTTGGCGTACGCGACTTGGTAAGCCGCATGGAACAGTGCCTGATCGAGCTGCTGGCCAGCTACGGCGTGACCGCTGCGGCCAAAGCCGATGCGCCGGGGGTCTATGTCGACGGCGCGAAAATCGCCTCCCTGGGCCTGCGTATTCGTCACGGCTGCTCCTTCCATGGCCTGGCCCTGAACGTGGACATGAGCCTGGAGCCGTTTCGCCGAATTAACCCCTGTGGCTACGCCGGCCTGGCGATGACCCAGTTGTGCGATCACACAGGGCCGATTGAATTTGCCGAGGTAAGTGCCCGGCTGCGCGCGCAGCTCGTCAAACACCTCGACTATGCTGAGCAGACGACCCTAACGGGCGGAATCGACTGATATGACTACTGATGCAGTGCAAACCATGATCCCGACGCTCGATGTCACTGAGCGTGCGGCCCCGCGTGCCAAGGTCGAAGCCGGTGTGAAACTGCGCGGCGCCGAGAAGGTTGCACGCATCCCGGTGAAGATCATTCCGACCACCGAACTGCCAAAGAAACCCGACTGGATCCGCGTGCGCATCCCGGTGTCCCCCGAGGTTGACCGCATCAAGGCCCTGTTGCGCAAACACAAGCTGCACAGCGTGTGCGAAGAGGCCTCCTGCCCGAACCTGGGCGAGTGTTTCTCCGGCGGCACCGCGACCTTCATGATTATGGGTGACATCTGCACCCGTCGTTGCCCGTTCTGCGACGTCGGCCACGGGCGGCCGAAGCCGCTGGATACCAACGAGCCCGAGAGCCTGGCCATCGCTATCGCTGACCTGCGCCTCAAGTACGTGGTCATCACCTCGGTAGACCGGGACGACCTGCGCGACGGCGGTGCCCAGCATTTTGCCGACTGCATCCGCGAGATCCGCAAGCTGTCGCCCGACGTACTGCTGGAAACCCTGGTGCCCGACTACCGTGGGCGCATGGACGTGGCGCTGCAAATCACCGCTGCCGAGCCGCCGGATGTGTTCAACCACAACCTGGAAACCGTGCCACGCCTGTACAAGGCCGCGCGCCCGGGTTCGGACTACCAGTGGTCGCTGACCCTGCTGCAGAAATTCAAGCAGATGATGCCCCATATTCCGACCAAGTCCGGCCTGATGCTGGGCCTGGGCGAGACCGACGAGGAAGTCATCGAAGTCATGAAGCGCATGCGCGAACACGACATCGACATGCTGACCCTGGGCCAGTACCTGCAGCCGTCGCGCAACCACTTGCCGGTGCAGCGTTTCGTGCACCCTGACACCTTTGCCTGGTTCGCCGAGGAAGGCTACAAAATGGGCTTCAAGAACGTCGCGTCCGGCCCCCTGGTACGTTCCTCGTACCACGCCGACGAGCAGGCGAAACTGGTAAAAGCCAGCCTGATGTCCTGATCCGCAAAACGCCCGCAGGAGCCTCGGTTCCTGCGGGCGTTTTTTATGGGCTGCGCGCGGGCCTTTTCTTGCAAGCCCCGAAGTCACCGGTCCCTTCTCTTTATTCCCTTTCGTGGCTACTGTGCGTGGACCATCTACGCAGGGAGAATCATGGATGAGCGCTTCAAACACCCCCACCTACTGTGAGTCCATGCCGGTGCCGGCCTTGCCTGTGGAGGGCTTGATTGGCGTGATCGCGCCTGCCGGGCCGGCGACGCTGGATGCCCACAAGGCATTGCAGTGGATGCAAGCGCGGGGCTATTCGCTCAAGGTGTTCCCCGGTGTGACGGCGAAGGAGGGCTACCTCGCGGGCAGTGATGAGGTGCGTCTCAACGACCTACATGCCGCATTCGCTGACCCCCAGGTGGACGCCATCCTGTGCCTGCGTGGCGGCTACGGCAGCCCACGCCTGCTCGACGGCATCGACTTCGACCTGCTGCGGCGCAACGCCAAGCCCTTTGTGGGTTACAGCGACATCACCGCGTTGCACGTGGCCATCAGCCGTTATGCCGGCTTCGTCACCTTCCATGGCGCGATGCTCAACGCCGACTTGCTGGGCAACAAGCAGCAACCCACCGAATCGTCGCTGTTTCGCATGCTGCGCGGGCAATTGAAGCGCGGCAGCGTCCTTCCCCACCCTGCGGCCTACCCCTTGGTCACCATCGAGCCGGGTATCGCCCAGGGGCGCTTGATGGGTGGCAACCTGTCGATGATCGCCGCCACCCTGGGCACGCCTTATGAACTCGATGCCGAGGGCATCATTTTGTTCATCGAGGACGTCAACGAGCCGCTGTACCGCATTGACCGATTGCTGACGCACCTGCGCCTGGCGGGCAAGTTGGCAACGATTGGCGGCGTTCTGGTGGGGGATGTGGCGGGGGTTGATGGCCAGGCGCTACAAGCTCTGCTCAAGCAGACCTTCGCGCCGCTGCGCATTCCGGTGCTGGCGGGGTGGCGAAGCGGCCATTGCGACCCGAACCTGACCCTGCCGTTGGGGGCGATGGTCAGGTTGGATGCGGGTAATCAGGAGCTGCGGCTCGAACAAGACGTGGTGCTACTGCCCCTGTAGCCAGCGGACTGGCCCGTGCGGGAGTGCAAGACACTCCTGTTTTTTGCCTCAGCGATTACGCAAACCCTGCAGTAATTTCTGCGTCGGGTAGCCGTCCGCCGGCCAGCCGAACGACTGTTGAGCTGCGCGGATCGCCTTGCGTGTATTGGCGCCGATGATCCCGTCAGCGGTACCCGCGTCGTAGTGCTGGGCGCTGAGCAGGGTTTGCAGCTCGATGCGCTCGGAGCGGCTCAGGGGCAGGTCATCCTTGGGCCACTCACCATTGATCGTCCCACCACCGCCAAACCGCTCGGATAACAGCCCCACCGCCAATGCATAGGACGAGGAGTTGTTGTACTTGAGGATGGCGCGGAAGTTATCGAGGATCAGGAACGCCGGGCCGCGATAGCCGGCCGGCAGTAGCAGGGCGGCCGACAACTGCTCGGCCCCGGCAGGCACGCTGGCGCCATTGGGCAGGCTCACGCCCAGTTGCCGCCACTCGGCGACGGTCTTGCGGATTGCGCCATCGGCCAGCACGTAGTCGAAGCCATTGGCCAGTTGCACCTCAAAGCCCCAGGGCTGGCCTTTTTGCCAGCCGGAGCTTTGCAGGTAGTGGGCGGTGGACGCCAAAGCGTCGGTGGGGCTGCCCCAGATATCGCGGCGCCCGTCACCGTCAAAATCCACGGCGTGGGTGTTGTAGGTGGTGGGGATGAACTGGGTCTGGCCCATGGCGCCGGCCCAGGAACCGAGCATTTTTTCCGGCTCGATATCGCCCTGTTGAAGGATTTGCAGGGCAGCGATCAATTGCGCGTGAGCGAAGGCCGGGCGGCGGCCTTCGTAGGCCAGGGTCGCCAGGGAGCGGATCACTGATTGGCTGCCCTGGAAGCTGCCGAAGTTGCTTTCCATACCCCACACCGAAACCAGTGCCTGGCGATCCACGCCGTAACGCTGTTCGATGCTTTGCAGGATCGGCCCGTATTGCTCCAGCAGCAACTGACCCTTGCGCACGCGCACGGGGGAGAGCGCGCCGTTGAGGTATTCCCACACCGGGCGCGAGAACTCAGGCTGGCTGCGGTCGGCGCGGATAACGCTCATGTCGGGGGTTACGTTGGCGAAGGCGCGGTCGAACAGTTCGGCGCGGATGCCGGCGGCCAGGGCGTCCTTGCGGAAGGCTTCCTGCCACTGGGCGAAGGTCTGGGTCGGCTGGATATCGAGGTTTTCGCCGCTCGGTATCACCGGCGGAATGACGGCGGGCGCGGGCACGTCGGGAATGCTTTGCAGCGGTTGCGCGTCGGCGGCGGTGGGTTTTTCCGCACAGGCAACTAACAGAATGAGGCTGGAGGCAGCGATCAATTGGCGCAGGTGCCAACGACGGGAAATACAGAGGGGCATGCACAGGTCCAGAGAATACGAATCAGGTGCCGACCTTAACATGTTGAACGGGTGCTTGCCTTTAAGCGGCCAGAAAGTAAGAAGCCTCCCAGCTATTAGACTGGAAGGCTTCGCGGCGGTAGCTGCCTTTGCCCTTGGCCGGTTGTTCCTGACGGCTGCGGAACAGTGGCTGGGCGACGATGGATTTGGCTTTATTGGGCCGATGCCGTGAAGGCTTTTTGCTCATGATGGCTTCTCGCAGGTAGGTGGATGCAGCGCTGCGAATCATCGGCCCAAGTGGGGCAAGTGTCCAGCCCTGGTGATGGGCGGCGGCCTTAGGCATAACCCCTGTCAGAGCGCGCTCCCACAGAGAATTGCAGTAAGGCTTACTCCGCCGGCAAGGCCAGCCGTTGCCCGGCCATCAACAGTGACAGGCGGCTCAGGCTCATCCACGGCGAGCCGCTGGCCTGGCCCTTGATTTGCGCGTCAATGCGCTGGGCGTCCTGCAGCAGTTGCGCCCAGCGTTGCGCGCTGTGGCGTTGCAGGGCTTTGCTCATCAGCGGTTTACGCTTGTCCCAGATCGGCGGGCGGGCCTGGCTGAAGGCTTTGTCCAGCGGCGTGCCCTGGCTGTATTGCAGCGCCAGGTTAGCCAGCACCCGCAGTTCCCGGGCCAGGGCCCAGAGAATAACCGGCGGCTCTACGCCCTCGCCGCGCAGGCCTTCGAGCATGCGCAGGGCGTGGGCGGCTTCGCCGTTGAGAATGGCGTCCACCAGGCCAAAGACATCGAAGCGCGCACTGTCGGCCACGGCGGCCTGCACCGTTTCCACGGTGATCTGCCCACTTTCGGCCATCAATTTGAGTTTTTCGATTTCCTGGGCGGCGGCCAAGAGGTTGCCTTCGACCCGGGCGGCGATCAGTTCCACCGCATCCTGGCTGGCGCTAAGCCCGGCCTGGGACAGGCGCTGGCGAATCCATTGCGGCAACTGGTTGGCGTCCACCGGCCAGATCTGCACAAACTGGGTGTGGGCGCCTTCGATCAGGGCCTTGCCCCACTTGGTCTTCTGCGCACTGCCATCGAGTTTTGGCAGGCTTATCAGCAGCAGGGTGTCTTCGGCCGGGCGGGCGCAGTATTCGATGAAGGCGGCGGCGCCTTTGTCCCCAGGCTTGCCCGAGGGCAAACGCAGTTCCAACACGCGTTTTTGCGCGAACAGCGACATGCTGGCGCCGGCCTGTAGCAGCGTGCCCCAGTCGAAACTGGCATCGGCGCTGAACACCTGGCGTTCATCGAAACCCTGCTGGCGGGCCGTGGCGCGGATGGCGTCGGCGGCTTCCTGGCACAACAGCGGGTCGTCGCCGCTGATGATATAGACGGGCGCGAGGGCACCTTGCAGGTGCTTGGCGAGTTGGGCGGGGGCGAGTTTCATCGGCGAGGGCAAGCGGGGCACCGAGGCGCCCCGCAAGACTTATTGGTTCAGTTGCAGCGGCGACTGGCGCGGCGTTTCGGCTTCAGCCTTTTGCGCGGCTTCCAGTGCATCGGCTTCGGCCTTGGCGCGGGCCGTGGCGGTTTGCTGCAATTGGTCCAGTTGCGTCGGGCTCAACTGTTGCAGGCGCAGCACCATGCGCTGGACGAGGTCGCGGCGCATTTCCTTGCGGGTCTGGTCGGCTTCCTGGTCGGAACCCACCAGGTTGTTGCCGTCGTGCAGGAATACTTGCTGCACTTGCAGCTTGTCGCTGAGCAGCGACAGATTGCCCTGGCCGAGGATTTCGTAGTTGAGCACAGTCGTCAGCTCGTATTCACCCGAGCGGCCGGCACCGGCGTAGCTGAGGGTGCGCTGGGATTCCTGCTCGTTGGCCAGCACCAGTTTGTACGGCGCGCCGGCAAAGACCTTGACGCCGCTGCTTTGCAGAACCTGGCGCAATTGCACCACGGTGTCGCCATAGGCGTTGCGGGCCGTGACGTCCAGTTCCTTGATGGCCAGTTCGCTGGTGCCGGTGCCGCGCAACTGGAACCCGCAGGCGCTTAGCAACACGGCCAGGCCTATAACCAGCAAATTGCGTTTAATCATCTTGATGCTCCCCTTGAAACCAGGTGGGCCGCCGTGCGGCCCGTAAGGTTCTGTGCGGTGCCGGGCGTGTTGCCCGGCACCTGATCCAATTTAGCTAGCGACGATGTTGACCAGTTTGCCGGGCACGACGATCACTTTGCGGATCGTCAGGCCTTCGGTGAAGCGCAGCACGTTCTCGTTGGCACGGGCGGCGGCTTCCACTTCTTCGCGGCTGGCGCTGGCGGGCATGTCGATCTGGCCGCGCAGCTTGCCGTTGACCTGAATCACCAGTTGCAGCGTGTCCTGTACCAGGGCGCTGTCATCGGCCACCGGCCATGTGGCGTCGATTACTGCGCCGCTGTGGCCCAACTGGTTCCACAGTTCATGGCTGATGTGCGGGGTAATAGGCGCCAGCAGCAGGGTGACCGTTTCCAGGCCTTCCTGTACCAGCGCGCGGTCTTGTGCGGTGGTTTGCGGTGCTTTTTCCAGCACGTTCATCAGCGTCATCACCTGGGCGATAGCGGTGTTGAACTTGTGGTGCTGGCCCACGTCCTGGCTGGCTTGCTTGATGGCCAGGTGGGTGCTGCGGCGGATGGCTTTTTGCTCGTCGCTCAGGCTGGCCACGTCCAGTTTGCCGGGCAAGCCCTGGCTGATATGGGCGTGGGCCAGGCGCCAGACGCGCTTGAGGAAGCGGTGCGAGCCTTCGACGCCTGAGTCGGACCATTCGGCGCTCATGTCGGGCGGCGAGGCGAACATCATGAACAGGCGGCAGGTATCGGCCCCGAACTGGTCGATCATCGACTGTGGATCGACGCCGTTGTTCTTGGACTTGGCCATCTTCTCGGTGCCGCCGATTTCCACCGGCAGGCCATCGGCGATCAGCTTGGCGCTGATGACCTTGGCCTTACTGTCGCGCTCAAGCTCGACGTCTGCCGGGTTGAACCAGGTGTAGCTGCCGTTGGCCTCGCGGCGATAGTAGGTCTCGGCGACCACCATGCCCTGGGTCAGCAGGTTCTTGAACGGTTCGTTGGAACTGACCAGGCCTTCGTCGCGCATCAGTTTGTGGAAGAAGCGCGCGTAGAGCAGGTGCAGGATCGCGTGTTCGATGCCGCCGATGTACTGATCCACCGGCAACCAATGGTCGGCCGCGAATTTTTCCACCAGGCCGCCCTCGTAGTGAGGCGAGGCATAGCGGGCGTAGTACCACGAGGACTCGACGAAGGTGTCCATGGTGTCGGTTTCACGCTTGGCCGGCGCGCCGCATTTGGGGCAGGCGCACTCGTAGAACTCGGGCATGCGTGCCAGGGGCGAACCGGCGCCGTCGGGTACGACGTCTTCGGGCAGGACGACGGGCAGTTGGTCTTGCGGTACGGGCACGTCACCGCAGCTATCGCAGTGGATGATCGGGATCGGGCAGCCCCAGTAGCGCTGGCGGCTGATGCCCCAGTCGCGCAGGCGGAACTGAGTGCGCGAGGCACCGAGGTTTTTCTTGATGAGCGCCACTTCGATGGCGTCGAAGGCGCCGGGGAAGTCCAGGCCATCGAATTCGCCGGAGTTAATCAGCGTGCCGTGTTCGCCATAGGCGTCCTGCCAGGGCGCCGGGCTCTCGTCGCCGGCGCTGGTGCGCACCACGGGCTTGATTGGCAAGGCGTATTTGGTGGCGAACTCGAAATCCCGCTCGTCATGGGCCGGCACAGCCATCACCGCGCCATCGCCGTAGTGCATCAGCACATAGTTGGCGACCCACACCGGCAGTTTTTCGCCGGTCAGTGGGTGTTCGACGAACAGGGCGGTGGGCAGGCCTTTCTTTTCCTGGGTGGCGACGTCGGCTTCGGCGACGCTGCCGCCTTTGCATTCGGCGATGAAGGCTTGCAGCTCAGGGTTGTTCTGCGCGGCGAGGGTGGCCAGCGGGTGCTCGGCGGCCACGGCGACGTAGGTCGCGCCCATCAAGGTGTCCGGACGGGTAGTGAAGACTTTCAGTACGCCCGCTTCGCCGATGGAGTCGACGTGGTAGGGGAACTGCACTTCCATGCCACGGGATTTGCCGATCCAGTTGCGTTGCATGGTCTTGACCTGCTCGGGCCAGCCCGGCAAGTCGTCGAGGCTCTCCAGCAGTTCATCCGCATAGGCGGTGATCTTGAAGTAGTACATCGGGATTTCGCGCTTTTCGATCAGTGCGCCGGAACGCCAGCCGCGGCCGTCGATCACCTGCTCGTTGGCCAGCACGGTCTGGTCGATCGGGTCCCAGTTCACGGTGCCGTTCTTGCGGTAGATCACACCCTTTTCGAACAGGCGAGTGAACAGCCATTGTTCCCAGCGGTAGTAATCAGGCTTGCAGGTGGTCACTTCGCGCGACCAATCCACCGCCAGGCCCAGGCTGCGCAGCTGGGATTTCATGTAGGCGATGTTTTCGTAGGTCCACTTGGCGGGCGCTACGTTGTTTTTCATCGCGGCGTTTTCCGCCGGCATGCCGAAGGCGTCCCAACCCATGGGTTGCAGGACGTTCTTGCCTTGCATGCGCTGGTAGCGGGAGATCACGTCGCCGATGGTGTAGTTACGCACATGCCCCATGTGTAGCTTGCCGCTGGGGTAAGGGAACATCGATAGGCAGTAGTAAGTCTCCTTGCCTGGCTGTTCACTGACCTCGAAGGACTTCTGTTCGTCCCAGAAGGATTGGGCGGCGTTTTCTATTTCACGGGGCTGATAGTGTTCGTGCATGGCTACTTTTGAACTGAATAGGGGTGGCCTAATCCTCTTCAATGCGACGCTGGGCGCAAATGCCGCCAGATTGTGGCGTTTTCGGTGCCCAGGCGAGCTGGAAGTGGAATTACAGGAAGCGCCGTAGCATACATGACCGTACTCCGCCGAGGGAAACCCTGATTGCACCCCGCGCGGCCCGGCGGGCCGTTGGTCGCGGGGACCGGCCCGTTTGCCGCGCGGGACTACGCTTCTAACTGGGGAGTGAGTCATATCCTTCTAGTGAGGTGAACGGATGGTTGAGTCGCAGCGAAAAGTCATTAAACCGGAGTTCTATGAGCGGCTGATTGACCGTTTGGGTCTGGCCCTGGATGCGGCAAAGACGGCGGGCCGGTTACGCGACGAGCGTCCCGCCGAATTGGAACTGCGTGGTTTGAGCGCTGCCGAGTTCGAGTTGATTCAGGCTTATCTGGACCGCAGCGGGCAGGAGGCGCCGCAGGGTGCGGGCAACAATCAGGTTACACCGCCACAGGCGCCGCATTCGGCCAAGATCATCTGGTTGAGAGACAAGGCGCCTAATAGCGGGGGCGCGGTAAAGGTCCGGTCCCTGCAATTCAAGTAAGTGTACGCAGCCCGCAAGGGCACTGGCATGACGTCACCGCCAAGGGCCTTTCCATAGAACGGCCGATATCCTCTGTTGTTGCTTTGCTTCAACCCCCTTAGGCTTCGGGCATTTTTTGGAGATGCCCGATGCCTTTTCGTTACTTCGTCAAACAGTTGCTGTTACCTCCCGGCATTCTTTTGTTGTTGCTGGCGCTGGCCTGGTGGTTGCGCCGCAGCCGCCCGCGCTTGGCGGGCTTGTGTTTTGCGCTGGGGCTTGGTGGTTTCGGGCTAATGAGCCTGCCGGTGGTGGTGGAGTGGAGCGCCCGCGCCCTGGAAACCGAGCCTGCGCTGGAGCGCAGCGAGTGGGCGACCCTGGCCGAGCGCGCCGATGCGATTGTGGTGTTGGGCTCAGGCCGGGAGCGCGGCGACCCGGCCTGGGGCGCGGATCAGCCCACCGGGGTGGGCCTGGAGCGTGAGCGGTACGCGGCGCGCCTGGCCAAGGCCTCGGGGTTGCCGGTCCTGACCAGTGGCGGCCTGCACTATGGCACGCCGCCCACCGAGGCGGCGCTGATGGCCGATTCCCTGCGCGATGACTTTGGCGTGGCGGTGCGCTGGCAGGAAGGGCGCAGCCGCACGACCTGGGAAAACGCCCAGTTCAGCGCCCAGGTATTGCTGCCTGAGGGCGTCACGCGGGTGGTGGTCGTGACCCAGGCCTGGCACATGCAGCGCAGCGTGTGGAGTTTCGAGCGCGCGGGGTTTGGCGTAGTACCGGCGCCGGTGGGGTTTCTCGGGGTGGACAACGCGCGGCCGCTGGGCGGTTGGATGCCGGAGTTCAAGTCGATCTGGCAGTCCGGGCAGTTGCTCAATGAGGCGGCGGGGCTGGTGGGTTATCGCCTGTTCTATCGTTAGGCCGCGTAGAGGCCTGGCTTGCCAGCGATGGCGCCATCAGGCGCGCGATCGCTGGCACGGGGTCACACGGTCTTGGCCATCCGGCTGGCCAGCAGCGCCCAGCCAAACAGCAGCAGGCACGCAATAATCAGCGGCCACGAGCGCCATTGCAGGTACGGCGTGAGGTTGTGCATCGGCACCACTTCGCCATACAGAATGCCGCGCTCGAATTGCGGGATCTGCGCGGTGATCTTGCCAAACGGGTCGATCAGGCCGGTCACGCCGTTGTTGGTGGCGCGGATCATCCAACGTCCCGCTTCCAGGGCGCGCATCTGCGCCATCTGCAAGTGCTGCAAGGGCCCGATGGAGGTGCCGAACCAGGTGTCGTTGCTGATGGTCAGCAGCAGGTCGCTGCGGGCCGAAAGGCCGGCGGCAAATTCCGGGTAGACCACTTCGTAGCAGATGAACGGCGCAATTTGATAGCCCTTGGCCTGCAACATTGACTGGTCGGCCGGGCCACGGGCGAAGTCGGACATTGGCAGGTCGAAGAAGGCGATCAGCCCGCGCAGCAGGTCTTGCAGCGGCACGTACTCGCCGAAAGGCACCAGTTTTTGCTTCAGATACGTGCCGTCGCCCTGGCCAACCACGGTGATACCGTTGAAGTAGCGTTTTTCATGGCGTACTTGCTGGCGGATCGGCACCCCGGTAATCAGCGCCGAGTTACGGTCGGCGGCGAAGGTGCCGAGCATGCTCAGGAAACCTTCGGCCGACTCCTTGAGCACCGGGATCGCGGTTTCCGGCCAGATCAGCAGGTCAACGCGTTTGGTGCTGAAGCTCATGTCTCGGTACAGCGCCAGTTGCGCGTTCAACTGCGCCGGGTCCCACTTCATGCTTTGTTCGATGTTGCCTTGGATCGCCGCCACGCTCAGCGGCTCGCCCGAAGGGCTGGTCCAGGCATGGCCCTTGAGCGCGATCCCGATCACCCAGGGCGCGGCCAACAGCAGCAGGCCGGCGGCGATGAAACCCGGGCGCCGGCCTTTTATCAGGCGCGGCAGGTTGTACAGCAGCGCGGCGGTCAGGGCTAGGCTGAAGGAAATCAGCCAGATCCCACCCAGCGGCGCAAGCCCGGCCAGCGGTGCATCGAGTTGGCTGTAACCTGAGTAGAGCCACGGGAAACCGGTCAGGAACCAGCCGCGAAAGGCTTCCTGGGCCACCCACAACGCAGCGAAGGCCAGGGCGTCGGCCAGCGGCGCTTCGTTGCGGCGCAACCAGCGTGCCCAGAGCCACGCGGGTAGGGCGAAAAACCAGGCAATCGCCGCAGTGAAGGCCAGCATCAGCAACCCGGCCAGCAGCACCGAAGCGCCACCGAAGTGGTGGATGCTGTAGTAGATCCAACTGGTGCCCGCGCCGAACAGGCCGAAACCGAAGCACCAGCCACGGCCCAAGGCCTGGCGCGGGTTCAGATGGCGCAGGCCGGCGTAGAAGAACCCGGCCGCCAGCAGTGCCAGCGGCCAGATATCGAAGGGAGCCAATGCCAGGGTGGTGAGTGCGCCGGCCGCCACGGCCAGCAGGTTACCGGGCCAGCCGGGGCGGGTCAGACGGCGCATATCAATCCTTAGCGAGCAATGGGGGTGAGGCGGATCAAGTGAATCCGGCGGCTGTCGGCATTGAGGATGCGGAAGCGGTAGGCGCCGATTTCGGTGATTTCATTGCGTTTTGGCAGGTGGCCGAAAGCGCTCATCACCAGGCCGCCGACGGTGTCGAACTCGTCGTCGGAGAACTCGCTGTCGAAAAACTCGTTAAAGTTCTCGATCGGCGTCAGGGCCTTTATCAGGAAATCGCCGCTGGGCAGCGGTTTGATATAGCTGTCTTCCTCGACGTCGTGCTCGTCTTCGATGTCGCCGACGATCTGTTCCAGCACGTCTTCGATGGTCACCAGGCCTGCCACGCCGCCGTATTCGTCGATGACGATGGCCATGTGGTTATGGTTGGCGCGGAACTCGCGCAGCAGCACATTCAGGCGCTTGGACTCGGGGACGAAGGTCGCCGGGCGCAGCAGGTCCTTGACGTTGCAGCTGTCGCCGTTCTCCTTGAGGATCAGCGGCAGCAGGTCTTTGGCCAGCAACACGCCCATGACGTCGTCGTGGCTTTCGCCGATGACCGGGTAGCGCGAATGCGCCGAGTCGATGACTGCCGGGAGGAACTCGCGGGGTGTCTGGGTCGCCTTGATGCTGACCATTTGCGAGCGCGGCACCATGATGTCGCGCACTTGCAGATCGGCTACCTGGATGGCGCCTTCGACGATGGCCAGCGCTTCGCTGTCCAACAGTTTGTTTTGGTGCGCTTCGCGCAGCAGCTCCAGCAGCTCCTGGCGGTTTTTCGGCTCATGGGCAAAAGCCTGGGTCAGTTTCCCCAGCCATGACTTTTGCCCGTTGCTCGATCGGTCTTCGCTCATAGCGATTACTCTAAGTCCTTTGTTGTTTCAGTTAAGAGGTTGTCAGGTTCGTCGTCTGCATAGGGGTCGGGATGACCCAGCTCGGCAAGCAACGTTCGTTCCAGCGCTTCCATTTCTTCGGCTTCGTCGTCATCTATATGGTCGTAACCCAGTAGATGCAAGCAGCCGTGAATCACCAGGTGCGCCCAATGGGCGTCCAGCGCCTTGCCTTGCTCGGCCGCTTCACGCTCGACCACGGGCACGCAGATCACCAGGTCGCCCAGCAGCGGGATATCCAGCAGTTCGTCCGGCACGTCAGCGGGAAAGGACAGCACGTTGGTGGCGTAGTCCTTATGCCGCCAGGTGTGGTTCAGCTCGCGGCCCTCAGGTTCGTCCACCAGGCGGATGGTCAGTTCCGAATCGGCGCTGCGCTGGCGTAAAGCCAGCTCACACCATTGGCGGAACTGGCTTTCGTCGGGCGCGGTGGCCTCGGTGGCCAATTGCAGATCGAGCTCAAGCATCGTGACGGCTGTCCTTGGCGGCGGGCATGTCGTCTTTGTGCTCGAAGCGCTCGTAGGCTTCGACGATGCGTTGCACCAAGGGGTGGCGGACCACGTCCTTGGGCATGAAGTGGGTGAAGCTGATGCCTGGCACATCCTTGAGCACCTCGATCACCTGGCCCAGCCCGGACTTGGTGCCCTTGGGCAGGTCGACCTGGGTGATGTCGCCGGTAATCACGGCGGTGGAGCCAAAGCCAATGCGGGTCAGGAACATCTTCATTTGCTCGACGGTGGTGTTCTGGCTTTCGTCGAGGATGATGAAACTGTTGTTCAGCGTGCGGCCGCGCATGTAGGCCAGCGGCGCGATCTCGATGACCTGGCGCTCGATCAGCTTGGCCACGTACTCGAAGCCGAGCATCTCGTACAGCGCGTCATACAGCGGGCGCAGGTACGGGTCGATCTTCTGGGCCAGGTCGCCGGGCAAAAAGCCCAGCTTCTCGCCGGCCTCGACCGCCGGGCGCACCAGCAGGATGCGGCGCACTTGTTCGCGCTCCAGGGCATCCACGGCGCAGGCGACCGCCAGGTAGGTTTTGCCAGTACCGGCCGGGCCGATGCCGAAGTTGATGTCGTTGCCCAGGATTTCCTTCACGTAGCGCTGCTGATTCAGGCCGCGAGGGCGAATCATGCCTTTTTTGGTGCGCAGGGCGATGGCGGCATCGGCAGGGGAGTGGTTGTCCATTTCCTCGACAGCCGACTCCTGCAGGAACAGGTGCACCATGTCTGGCGACAGCTCCGTACTCTGGGTTTCCCGGTACAGGCGGCGCAGCAGCGTTTCCGCGCAGGTGGTGTGCTTGAGTTCGCCAATGAGCTCGAATTGATTGCCGCGGTTGCGGATTTCAATCGCCAGGCGTTGTTCGATCAAGCGCAGATGCTCGTCGAATTGCCCGCACAGGTTGGCGAAGCGGCGAGCCTCGAAGGGCTCGAGAATGAAACGATGTGGTTCGATAGGTGCGTTCAAGGTCGTTTTTAGCCGCCCTGGGGCAATTAAGGTGAAATGAAGGATAACGCCAGCACGCCGGGTACGAAAGCACTTAAGCAGGCCCGTCTGGTTCTTGCCCCTGTGGGAGCGAGCCTGCTCGCGACGGCGCCGGGCCCGCCACGCTCATTGGCCCATAGATCGCTATCGCGGGCAGGCTCGTTCCCACAGCGGCCTCACACACGCTGAGCCCTCTCTCAGGGCAACAGCGAGCCGCGCAGCGAGTGCGGTTGGGCGGCGTCGATGTGCACATCGGCGAACTGCCCGATCAAAGTCGGATCATCGCAGCGGAAGTTGACGATACGGTTGTTCTCCGTGCGCCCCTGCAGCTCGCCCGGGTCCTTCTTCGAGTAATCGGTGACCAAGATGCGCTGGGTCGAGCCGACCATTTGTCGGCTGATCTCAAAACCCTGCTGGTTGAGGCGATGCTGCAAGGCGTTCAGGCGTTCCTTTTTCAGCTCCTCGGGGGTGTCGTCGGCCAGGTCGGCTGCTGGCGTGCCGGGGCGCTGGCTGTAGACGAACGAGTAGGAAAAGTCGAAACCCACGTCCTCGATCAGCTTCATGGTTTGCTGGAAGTCTTTTTCCGTCTCGCCGGGGAAGCCGACGATAAAGTCCGAGCTGATGCAAATCCCCGGCACCGCCGCCCGCAGCTTGCGCAACTTGGACTTGTACTCCAGCGCAGTGTGGTTGCGCTTCATGGCCGACAGGATGCGGTCCGAACCCGATTGCACCGGCAAGTGCAGGTGCTTAACCAGTTCTGGAACCTCGGCGTGGGCCTGGATCAAACTGTCGGAAAACTCCAGCGGATGGGACGTGGTGTAGCGGATGCGCTCGATGCCATCGACCGCGGCCACCACGCGGATCAATTCGGCCAAGTCGGCCACGCGGCCATCGTTGGTTTGGCCGCGATAACCGTTGACGTTTTGCCCCAGCAGGGTCACTTCGCGCACGCCGTTCTCGGCCAGGTGGATGATTTCGGCCAGCACATCGTCGAACGGCCGGCTCACTTCCTCGCCGCGGGTGTAGGGCACTACGCAGAACGTGCAGTACTTGCTGCAGCCTTCCATCACCGAAACGTACGCGCTGGGGCCGTCGATGCGGGGTTCGGGCAGGTGGTCGAACTTTTCGATTTCCGGGAACGAGACGTCCACTTGCGGCAGCTTGGTAACGCGCGCGGCATCGATCATTTCTGGCAGGCGATGCAGGGTCTGCGGGCCGAACACCACATCGACATAAGGAGCGCGGTCGCGGATCGCGGCACCTTCCTGGCTGGCCACGCAACCGCCGACGGCGATCACCATGTCCGGGTTGGCCAATTTCAGCTCACGCCAGCGGCCGAGTTGGGAATAAACCCGGTCCTGGGCGCGCTCGCGGATGGAGCAGGTGTTAAGCAGGATGACGTCCGCGTCTTCGGCGCGGGCGGTGACTTCCAGGGCCTGATGTTCGCCCAGCAGGTCCACCATGCGCGAGCTGTCGTACTCGTTCATCTGGCAACCGTGGGTTTCGATGTAAAGCTTCTTGGCCATGGACAGGGGTCATCACGTGATTCAAAGAACCGCGCATTATAGTGGTCATCGCGGTTGCTTCCTAGCGTTGCGCGCCCGATGGCTATGCTATAGTTCGCGCCCTCTTTTTATCCCCCGATGTGTTACCCGCCCACCATGACCAAACGCGAAGCTCCAATCTATAAGGTGATTTTCCTCAACCAGGGCCAGGTGTTCGAGATGTACGCCAAACAGATCTATCAAAGCGATCTGTGGGGTTTCCTGGAAGTGGAAGAATTCGTCTTCGGCGAGCGCACGCAATTGGTGGTCGACCCCGGCGAAGAGAAACTCAAGGCCCAATTTGAAGGCGTGGTGCGCAGCTTCGTGCCCATGCACTCGATCGTGCGCATCGATGAAGTCGAACGCCTGGGCACGCCGAAAATCAGCGAAGCACGGGGCATGGGCAATGTCATGCCGTTCCCGATGCCGATGCCGGAGAAGTAGGGCGTCACAGAGGGGCGGACGAACTTAGGGCAACGGCGAAAAAGGCGAACGCCCGTCGGCGCTTTGCAGTTCCATCAGGTACTTGCGGAAGATCTGGCCCAGCACTTGGGTGGCGACTTCCAGTTCATCGCGCTGCATGTGCTCGGCGACTTCGTCAGCGGTGTCCAGCGCGTCTTCGGCGCCGTTGACGGCGGCCATTTTCAGCACGATGTACGCCTGGACGTTGTTGGCCGGGACGCCTTCGCCGTGGAAGAACATGCTGCCTAGTTTGAATTGCGCCTGGGCGTGGCCTTGCAGGGAGGCCTTCTCGAAGTAGCTCAGGGCCAGGTTGAGGTCGCGCGGCGTGTTTTTGCCGTCGTAATAGAATTCGCCCAACTCGTATTGTGCCTGCGCATCCCCGGCGTCGGAGGCTTGCTGGCAGGCGGTGAGTGCCTCGGCAAGGTCCTGGGGCTGGGT
Source organism: Pseudomonas sp. MF08817 (assembly GCF_059862705.1). Taxonomy (NCBI): domain Bacteria; kingdom Pseudomonadati; phylum Pseudomonadota; class Gammaproteobacteria; order Pseudomonadales; family Pseudomonadaceae; genus Pseudomonas; species Pseudomonas sp. MF08817. The sequence continues at coordinate 25,503 of NZ_JCBCUY010000029.1, read as the reverse complement.
ATTGAGGGTGCAACGACCTATCGCCGGGATCAACAACGAGTTGCCGCCTGCTTGTGCGTGCGCGAGCAGGGGCTGAAGGAGCAACAGGCAGCCCAATGCAAGGGTGCGGCCGGTGCGGTTCATGGGAATCGACTTACCTCTGAAGGGCGCGCGGGCCTGAGTGGGGGCCCAATAAGCGCGCATTATGAAATAAGCAGGGCCAACCTTACAAAGTCTTTACTCGTTTTTCTGCTGCATGACCGGATATCCCTCTGTTTGTGGGATTTTTCGTGCAGAAGAGGGAATAAAAGAACCGTAAGAGTAGGCGAGCACCTGGCGCAATGCGCCAGGTGCGAGCGGTCACTTCAGTGCAGCGAAGGCGCGTTCGGCGGCATCGAGGGTCAGTTTCAGCTCGGTGTCGCCGTGGGCGATGGAGGTGAAACCTGCCTCGAAGGCGCTCGGCGCCAGGTAGACGCCGCCGTCGAGCATCAGATGGAAGAAGCGCTTGAACAGGTCGGCGTCGCTGGCCATCACGTCATCGAAGGTCACGATGTCGTCCGCACCACTGAAGTACAAGCCGAACATGCCGCCGGCCTGGGTGGTGACGAACGGGATGCCCGCCGCGTCGGCGCGCTGTTGCAGGCCGTCGAGCAAGCGGGTGGTGTAGTCGGTCAGTTCGGCGTGGAAGCCCGGGCGGCTGATAATGCCCAGGGTGGTCAGGCCGGCGGCCATGGCCAGCGGGTTGCCCGACAAAGTACCGGCCTGGTAGACCGGGCCCAGCGGTGCGATGTGCTGCATGATCGCGCGTTTGCCGCCGAAGCAGCCCACCGGCATGCCGCCGCCGATGATCTTGCCGAAGGTGCTCAGGTCCGGGGTGACGCCGTAGTGAGCCTGGGCGCCGCCCAGGGCCACGCGGAAGCCGGTCATCACTTCATCGAAAATCAGCACCACGCCGTGCTGGTCGCACAGGCTGCGCAGGCCTTCGAGGAAACCCGGCGCCGGCGGTACGCAGTTCATGTTGCCGGCCACGGGCTCGACGATGATGCACGCAACTTCCTGGCCCACTTCGCTGAGCATCTGCGCCACCGCCGCGATGTCGTTGAACGGCAGGGTCAGGGTGTGTTTGGCGAACGCCGCCGGCACGCCTGCCGAGCTGGGCACGCCTTGGGTCAGCAGGCCGGAGCCGGCCTTGACCAGCAGGCTGTCGGAGTGGCCGTGGTAGCAGCCTTCAAACTTGATGATGCTGTCGCGGCCGGTGAAGCCGCGGGCCAGGCGGATCGCGCTCATGGTCGCTTCGGTGCCGGAGCTGACCATGCGCACCATTTCCATTGACGGCACGATGGAGCACACCAGGTCCGCCATGCGCGTTTCCATTTCTGTCGGCGCGCCGTACGACAAGCCGTGCTCAAGCTGCTTGCGCACCGCGTCCAGTACGTCGGGGTGGCTGTGGCCGAGGATCATCGGCCCCCAGGAGCCGACGTAGTCAACGTAGCGCTTGTCGTCCTCGTCGGTGACGTAGGCGCCTTCGGCGTGCTTGAAGAACAGCGGCGTGCCGCCCACGCTCTTGAACGCACGAACGGGCGAGTTCACGCCACCGGGGATGTGTTTCTGGGCATTGGCAAACAGGGTTTCGGAACGGGACATGAGCGGGGTCTCGGGATCAAGAGTTGAAGAGGTCGTTGAAGGCGCGGGCGCGACGCGTGACGTGCTGCGCGGTGTCGGCGCCAAACAGGCCATGCACCACCGCCAGCAGGTCGGCACCGTGGGCCACCAGGGGCGCGGCGTTGTCCAGGGTGATGCCGCCGATCACGCAGATCGGCAAGTGCAGCTTGGCGCGAGCCTGGTCGAGCACGTCGAGGGTCGCGGTGGGCGCGCCGGGTTTGGTGCTGGAATTGAAGAAGCGGCCAAAGGCGACATAGCTGGCGCCCTCGCTGGCGGCTTGTTCGGCCAACGCCAGTTGGGCATGGCAGGTGGAACCGATGATCGCCCCGCGCCCGAGCAGGGCCCGGGCCGGGGTCAGCGGGCCGTCGGTCTGGCCCAGGTGCACACCCACGCCCAGCCGTGCGGCCAGTTCGGCGTCGTCGTTGATTATCAGTTGGGTCTTGTAGCGTTCACACAAGCCACGCAAGGCTTCGGCTTCGCGCAGGCGACGGGCCTCGTCGCTGCTTTTATCGCGGTACTGCAGCAGCGTGACGCCACCTTCGAGCGCTGCCTCCACATAATTGAGGAACTTGCCGGCCAGCAGTTGGCTATCGGTGATGGCATACAGGCCACGTAGTTTCATCGGGCGAGCCTCATGGCGTTACGAGCAAAAATCCAGGGGCAGGCGCCGCGGCACGAACTGGCCTTGGCCCAACTGTTCGGCATCGCGCAGGGTGCGCCAGGTGTAATTGAGCGCCGACTGCACAGCGCTGACCAAGGCTTCGCCCTGGGCCAGGCGCCCGGCGAGGGCGCTGGCCAGGGTGCAACCGGAGCCGTGATAACTGCCCGGCAAGCGCTGGCAGGTAAAGGTGTGGCGCGTGCCGTCGCGGCTGTAGAGGCGGTTGTGGACTTGCTGCTCGTCGCCGTGGCCGCCGGTAATCAGCAGGTGTTGGATGAACGGCAGGAGTTTTTCCGCGCATGCGTCGGCGCTGCCCTCGGGCAGTTCGGCGAGGATGCGTGCTTCGGGCAGGTTGGGCGTGGCGATTACGGCTAGCGGCAGCAGGCGTTCGCGCAGCGCATAGCCGACTTCATCCTTGCCCAGGCGCCCGCCGCCCCCGGCGCGCAGCACCGGGTCGCAGATCACCGGCAGGTGCGGGTGGGCCGTGAGCAACTCGACCACGGTATCGACCATCTCCAGGGAACCGAGCATTCCCAGTTTGACGGCGGCGACGGTGGAGTCGTTGAGCACGGCGTTGGCCTGGGCCAGCACCCACTCGCGCTCGAGCACGCGAAAGTCACTGACGTTGACGGTGTCTTGCACGGTCAGCGCGGTGATCGCGGTGGCGGCATGGCAACCCTGGGCGATGAGGGCTTCGATATCTGCCTGCAGGCCGGCGCCACCACTGGGGTCGTGGCCGGAGAGACAGAGGACAACGGGGCGAGAGCTGTAGATAGTCATGGTGCGCGAGCTTACCACCAAACGCTTTTTTCGAAAGCGCCGTAAGAATTGTCGTGTATGCCTGCATGCCATCATCCGGCGGCGAGGTAAATTAACCGGCGAAATCGCTGTAATGCCCGTCCTAGAGCCTTTAGCTTGAGCTATTAAATGGTGTTCAAAGGCCAGTAGTGGCTATGTTAGAGTGGATCCAAACCAACAACAGGCCATGCCGGTTTGCGTCTACTCAAAAGGAATGGGGGGCTTCCTGACACAATCGGACGAGCTATGCCGGGGCTTTAATGCGCTATTTGCTGATGCTGCTGTTGAGCTGGCCCCTGCTGGCCGACGCCATCGAATTCAACGAAACCACCCGCAGCCTTCCCCTGGGCCGGGCGATGCAAGTGTTCGAGGACGCCAGCGGCCAGGCCCGCATCGAAGACGTGAGTTCGCCAGCCCTGGCCGACCGCTTCAAGCCCCACGACAGCGCCACACTCAATGCCGGTTATTCGCGCTCGGTGTTCTGGCTCAAGGTAGACCTGCTGTACCGCCCGACCCAGGCCAACGCCCCGCGTAATTGGCTGCTGGAACTGGCCTACCCGCCCCTCGACCACTTGGATTTGTACCTGGCCGACGCCATGGGCCGCTTGCAATTGGCCGGGCGCACCGGCGACGCCTTGCCCTTCGGCACACGGCAGATCCGCCAGAACAACTATCTTTTCGACCTGGACCTCGCCGCCGGCCAGCCCCGCACCCTGTATTTGCGCCTGCAAAGCGAAGGCTCGATCCAGGCGCCGCTGACCCTGTGGTCGAGCACCGCGTACTTGGAAGCGCAGCCCTTGCGCCTGTATGTGCTGGGGGTGATCTACGGCGTGCTGCTGGGCATGTTGGTCTACAACCTGTTCATTTACCTGGCGGTGCGCGACACCAGCTACCTGTATTACATCCTCTATATCGCCGCGTTCGGCCTCTACCAGCTCTCGGTCAACGGCGCGGCGGTGGAATATTTCTGGCCCGACAACCCTTGGTGGGCCAACGCCGCAACGCCGTTTTTCATCGGTTTGGCGGCGCTGTTTGGCAGCCAGTTCGCCCGCAGCTTCCTACAAACTGCTCGCCTCAGCCGCTGGCTTGATGGCGGATTAGTGGCGCTGATTGCCGGCAGCGCCGTGGTCGTTGGTTTGTCGCTGATGACCAGTTACGCCCTGGCCCTGCGCCTGGCGACTGCCCTGGCGCTGATCTTCACTGTGGCGATTTTCGCCGCCGGGGTGTTCGCCTGGTGGCGCGGCCTGCGGGTGGCGCGCTACTTCATCATTGCCTGGTCGGCGTTTTTGCTCGGCGGGGTGGTCAATACCCTGATGGTGCTGGGCTACCTGCCCAATGTGTTCCTGACCATGTACGCCAGCCAGATCGGCTCGGCGGTGGAGGTGGCGCTGCTGTCCCTGGCCCTGGCCGACCGCATCAACGGCATGCGCGAGCAGCAGGCGCGCACCTTGGCCGAGGCCAGCCACACGCTCGAAATGCTCAACCAGGAGCTGGCCCACAGCAACCGCCTCAAGGACGAATTCCTCGCCACCCTGACCCACGAACTGCGCACGCCGATGAATGGCGTGATCGGCTCGCTGGAACTGATGCAGACCCTGGAACTGGACCCCGAGCTGGCCCAATACCAGCAAACCGCCGCTACTTCGGCGCGGGACATGATGCGCCTGGTCAACGGCATCCTCACCCTGACCCAGTTGCAGGCTGGGCGGCTCACCGTGCAGCACGAGGATTTCAGCCTGCGCCGCATGCTCGATGGCTTGCAGGCGCAGTTCGCCGGAAATGCGGCGAGCAAGCCATTGGGCTTTCGCATTGAGGTGACCCCGGTGCTGGCCGATCGCCTGCGCGGTGATCGCGACAAGCTGGCGCAATGCCTGGAATGCCTGCTCGACAATGCCATCAAATTCACCCACAGCGGCGGCGTGGAGTTGCGGGTCACTGGCCAGCGCGTTGGCGAGCAGCGCTTGCGCCTGTCGTGCACGGTGACCGACAGCGGCATCGGCTTCACCGAGCGGGACGAAGCGGTGCTGTACCAGCGTTTCTACCAACTCGACGGGTCGATGACCCGCGGCTACGGCGGCCTCGGCGTGGGCCTGGCGATTTGCCGCCAGTTGGTCGAACTCCTCGGCGGGCGCTTGCATCACCAGTCCACACCGGGGCGCGGCAGCCGCTTCGAGCTGGAACTGGAAGTCGAAGCCTTGCCTTGCGCCGCCACGCCGCCGGCCCGTGCGGCGGGGCCGTTGGCGCAGCGCATGCCCGAGGCGTGCACGGTGTTGCTGGTGGACGACAACAGCGGCAACCAACGGGTAATGCGCGGCATGTTGCTCAAGCTCGGCTACCGGGTACGCACCGCCGAGGGCTGTGAGGACGCACGGGCCGTGATGTTGCGCGAAAGGATCGATGCGGTGCTGCTCGATGGCCATCGCTTGCGCGCCGATGGCGTCTCGCTGTGCTGCCAGTTGCACGCCTTGGCGGGCTACGCCGACCTGCCGCTGCTGGTGGCGACCCAGGCGCCGGAGCGTGAGCGGTGTGACGGTGCGATCGAGTATGTGAGCAAACCGGTGAAATTCGAGGCGTTGCAGGCGATTCTGCTGCGCCGGGTGCTCTGTCGGGTAGAGGGCGAAAGCGCCGATATTTAGGCGCGTATGCCACTTTGTTCGGCCGCGGGGCGGTGCTTAACTGGCCCTTCGAGCCACCCAAGGAGCCCCGCCATGAACCTGCATCAGTTCGCCGAAACCCACGAGGTCACCAACCAGCCACCGTCCCTGGATGGCACTAACCTCTACCGCATCGACCTGCCGCTACAGGAATGGGCCGCGCGGTTCGGCGCAGGTTGGGCGCAATCGCGCATCGATCACTACGGCGAACTGGCCGGTGGGCCACTGATGGCCGCCGGGTTCCTGGCCAACCAGAACAAACCGGTGTTCGCCAGCCATGACCGCTATGGCCATCGCGTTGACCTGGTGGAATTCCATCCCGCTTACCACGAACTGATGCGTACCGCGATCGAGCATGGCCTGACCTCCTTGCCCTGGGCCGCGCCGCAGCCCGGCGCCCATGTTGCCCGCGCCGCCATGACCTACTTGCACAGCCAGGCCGAGGCGGGCAGCGGTTGCCCGTTGACCATGACCTTCGCCTCCGTGCCCGCCCTGCGGCTGCAACCGGACATCGCCGAGCAATGGCTGCCCAAGGTTTTGGCCACCGAGTACGACCCGCGCAACATCGGCATGGCCCACAAGGCAGGCGTGACCATTGGCATGGCCATGACCGAGAAACAGGGTGGCACCGATGTGCGCGCCAACACCACCAAAGCCTACCCGGTGGGCGCGACGGGCCCGGGCCAGGCCTATGAACTGGTGGGCCACAAGTGGTTCTGCTCGGCGCCGATGTGCGACGCCTTCCTCACCCTGGCGCACACCGACAAGGGCCTGACCTGCTTTCTGCTGCCGCGCCACCGCCCGGACGACAGCCGCAACCAGTTCTACATCCAGCGCCTGAAAAACAAACTCGGCAACTGCTCCAACGCTTCCAGCGAAGTGGAGTTCCGCGGCGCCCTGGCCTGGATGGTGGGCGAGGAAGGGCGCGGCGTGCCGACCATCATCGAAATGGTCGCCATGACCCGCTTCGACTGCATGGTTGGCTCCAGCGCCCTGATGCGCCAGGCCCTGACCCAGGCGAGCCATCATTGTGCCCACCGGCAAGTGGGCGGGCGGCTGCTCGCCGAACAACCGTTGATGCAGAACGTGCTCGCTGACCTGGCCCTGGAAAGCGAAGCCGCCCTGGCCCTGAGCCTGCGCATGGGCCGCGCCCTGGACCACCTCGACGACAGCCAGGAAGCCAAGTTCGCCCGCTTGGTGACGGCGGTGGGCAAGTATTGGATCTGCAAGCGTGCCCCGGCCATGATTAACGAAGCGGCCGAATGCATGGGCGGTGCTGGCTATGTGGAGGACAGCATCCTGCCGCGCCTCTACCGCGAAGCGCCGGTGAATTCGACTTGGGAAGGCTCGGGCAACGTGCAATGCCTGGATGTGCTGCGGGCCCTGTCCAAAGAGCCGGGGGTGCTCGATGCGCTGTTCGTCGAACTGGGTGACGGCCACGGCGACAAACGCCTGGCCGCCCATATCGAGGCGCTGAAAAACGCCTTTCGCGACACCGACGACATCCAGTACCGCGCCCGCCAACTGACCGAAGACATCGCCCTGGGCCTGCAAGCCAAACTGCTGCTGGAGGCCGGTAATGCCAGCGTCAGCGACGGTTTCATCGCCAGCCGCTTGGCGGGTGGCGGGCGCGCCTACGGCACCTTGCCCCGGGGCGTGGATGTGGCAGCCATCGTCGCGCGCGCCACCCCGCCGTTGGCGTAGCCAGCAGGCTCGCCCGCGCTGGGGTGCGCAGCAGCCCTGGCGGTGGTGGGGCCTGACGATCTTTTGCGGCCGCTACGCCACCGCGCTCGCTTGCTACGGTAGGTTCTGCAAATCCTGTGTTCCCGTGACACGACGATGCAGGCAAGATAACGGCCTGCACGTCAGAACACAGGATGCTTACCGTGACCGAAGCTTTTATTGTCGTTCAAACCGCCGAGCAAGCCGTGGACCGCCTCGCTGCTCTGCACGAGCGCGCCACCCGTGCATTGAATCAAGCCCTCAAGCAATACCTCAAAGACCGAATCGAACCCGACGCCGCGCAGCGTGCCTTGTTTCGCTACCCGGAACTGCGCCTGACCTACCTCTGCCAAGGCGAAGTCCCACAAACCACCCGCGCTTACGCCAAGGTGCAACTGCCGGGCACCTACAGCGTCACCGTGACCCACCCGGCGGCGTTCCGTAAGTACCTGCTGGAGCAACTCGAACCGCTGATGCACGACTTCACCGTGACCGTGGAAGTGGGTGTCAGCGCGCAGAACATTCCCTACCCCTACGTGGTCGAGCAGGGCGATGAACTGGCCGGCTCCGGGGTGACTGCCGCCGTGCTGGCGCGGGTGTTCCCCAGCACCGACCTGTCGGCCGCCACCGATGGCATCGCCGACGGCCTCTACGACTGGGAAAACACCGACCCCTTGCCCCTGGCCCTGTTCGACGCCGCGCGCGTGGACTTTTCCCTGCGGCGCCTGGTGCATTACACCGGTAGCGACTGGCGCCATGTACAACCGTGGATCCTGCTGACCAACTACCACCGCTATGTCGACCAATTCATCGTCCATGGCCTGGAACGGCTGCGCAACGACCCGCGTTTCGTGCGCATGGTGCTGCCGGGCAACGTGATTATCGAAAAAGCCATGGACCACGGCGAAGCCTCGGCCATCGCCGCGGGCGTGGTCTGGCACCGCTACCAGATGCCCGCCTATCACTTGCAGGCCAGCGACGGCCACGGCGTGACCCTGGTCAACATTGGCGTCGGCCCGTCCAACGCCAAGAACATCACCGACCACTTGGCCGTGTTGCGCCCGCACTGCTGGCTGATGATCGGCCACTGCGGCGGCCTGCGCCAATCCCAGACCATCGGCGACTACGTACTGGCCCACGCCTACATGCGCCGCGACGGCATCCTCGACCGCGTGGTGCCGCCGAACATCCCGATCCCGGCCCTGGCCGAAGTGCAGATGGCATTGCAGCAGGCAGCGGCGAATGTCACCGGGGAGAAGGGCGAGGCGCTGAAAAAACGCCTGCGCACCGGCACCGTGTTGACCTACGACGACCGCAACTGGGAACTGCGCTGGGCCCAGGAACGGCCACTGATTAACCTCTCCCGTGCCGTGGCGGTGGACATGGAAAGCGGCACCATCGCCGCCCAGGGTTATCGCCTGCGGGTGCCCTACGGCACGCTGCTGTGCGTCTCGGACAAACCCCTGCACAGCGAAATCAAGCTGCCCGGCTCGGCGAATGCGTTCTACGAGCGTGCGGTGAGCCAGCATTTGAAGATCGGCATCGAAGCGGTCGACCTGCTGCGCACCGAACTCAACTCCCTGCACTCGCGCAAACTGCGCAGCTTCGACGAGCCGCCGTTCCGCTGACAGGGCGGTGGTCATTTAACGTTGGGGCCACTAGCATGGTCGGCCCTGACCGTTAGATGTTGTCGTTGCCATGCCCCGTCCCCCCCGTCCCCCTGCGCGCCGCCCCGGCGCCAAGCCTGCGCCCGCCACCGCGCGCCGCGTGGCCAAGGCCCCGCCGGCCGAGCCGAAGCTGATCCTGTTCAACAAACCCTTCGATGTGCTGACCCAGTTCAGCGACGGGCAAGGGCGGGCGACGCTCAAGGACTTCATCCCCATCCCCGGTATTTACCCGGCCGGGCGCCTGGACCGCGACAGCGAAGGCTTGTTGCTGCTGACCAACGACGGCCAGCTCCAGGCGCGGATCGCCGACCCCAAGCACAAACTGGCGAAAACCTATTGGGTACAGGTGGAGGGCGAGCCCACGGACGAGCAATTGCGGCAGTTGTGCGAGGGTGTGGAGTTGAATGACGGCATGACCCTGCCGGCCCAGGCGCGGCGCCTGGACGCGCCGCAACTGTGGCCGCGCAACCCGCCGGTGCGGTTTCGCCTGAGCGTACCGACCGCGTGGCTGGAACTGGTGATTCGCGAGGGGCGCAACCGCCAGGTGCGGCGCATGACGGCGGCGGTCGGTTTGCCGACCTTGCGCCTGGTGCGGGTGCGGATCGGCGACTGGTCTATCGAGGGGCTCGATCAGGGCCAATACCGGGAAGTGCCGGCGCGCTTATAAGGCGCCGGATTCGATCAGGCCAATCACCACGCTTTTAATGATGAACGCGGCCACGCCCAGGCCCAGCACGAAAAACAGGATGAACGAACCGAAACGCCCGGCCTTGGACTTCTTCGCCAGGTCCCAGACGATGAAACCCATGAAAATAATCAGGACGCTGACCAGGCCGGTCATCATCCACTCTTCAAGTAATGCAGGATCCATCGGGGCACTCCAACGCAGGCACGGCAAAAAAGGCCGGGCGAGTATACGCCAAGGGCTGGGCGCGGCGCATTGACCTGCGGCGCTCTGCCACAGCGCAGGAGGCCACCCCCAACCCGAAGCGCGTTGGTCAGCTACGCAAATGGGTCAACGGCAGTTCGGTGCTGTTGAGTACCTGGTTGAGCACGAAGCTGGAGCGCACGCTGGTCACGCCATCGATGCGGGTCAGGTGGCCCAGCAGCAGTTTTTGATAGTGGTCCATGTCCGGCACCACCACTTTGAGCTGGTAATCGGCGTCCACACCCGTTACCAGGCTGCATTCGAGCACTTGCGGCAGGCTGCGGATGGCGGCCTCGAAGTTCTCGAAACGCTCGGGGGTGTGGCGGTCCATGCCGATCAGCACGTAAGCGGTGAGGCTCAGGCCGAGCATCTTGCGGTCGAGCAAGGCGACCTGGCGGGCGATGTAACCGTCGTCTTCCAATTGCTTGACCCGGCGCGAGCAAGGCGAGGGCGACAGGCCGATGCGTTCGGCCAATTCCTGGTTGGAGATACGGGCGTCACGCTGCAATTCCGCCAAAATGCTCAGGTCATACCGGTCAAGTTTGCTCATGGATTAGGCCTTTGTCATAACTATTGCGGCGAATTATCTGTCTGGAGTAAAAAATTGCGCAAGCTATGTTTATTTCCGCAATCTTCGCAATCCTCTGCTGGCGCGCCAAGCCTATGCTTTGCAACAGAATCACTGCCCGGACAAACAGTCCACAGCGGCCCGCCGAATCAGGCCAGCCGCGGCCACCACCCCCACAGGGGCTGAGTTGGCCCCCGGGCTACACACTGTCCAGAAGACGGCGTGAGGTGAGCCGGCGTCATAAGCGCCGAGCACGGACGAAGCATTCAGAGGGAGGCCGACGGGTCTCCCTTTTTCTTGTCTGCGAAATAACCCGCCGCGCTGCTAACCTGTCGCGGCAACAGTGGCAGGCTATGCCAGTCTGATGCAGCACATCCCCCCAATTGCAGTGAGGAAGAGCATGAAGTCGCGCATCTGGCGTCTGGCAGGTGTTGGTTTGCTGTGCATGGGCGTGGGCGCCCCAGCGCTGGCCGACGAGCGGGATAACGGCCGCGGGCCGCAGCAGGGCGGCCCGCGTGAGCAGGGGCAGAGCAACGAGATCATCCGTGGCGACAACAGCCGCCAATTCGAGCCAAATCGGCCATCGGGCGCTGGCCAGCAGCTCTATTCACCACCCCAGGACCCCAACGCCCAGGGCCGCCCTGCACCGCAAAACAACTTGCCGATCCAGAGCCGCCCCGACAGCGTGCGCCAAACCCAAGACCCTCAGCGCGGCTACTACCAGGACGTGCCGCGGCGCCCTGGCGATTCGTACTACGGCACTTCGCGCCCTGGCGACAACCGCTGGCCGGGGCGCCCGGGCGGCCATGGCAATGGCTGGGGCCCCGGCCCGCAATACCGCCCCGGCCATGAGACGGACCGCTTTCCCGAGCGCAACTACCGGGTGCCCTATCACGGCCAGGACTACTTCTACTCCGCTGGCTACTGGTATCGCCCGCAAGGCCCGCGCTACGTGGTGGTGCGCCCGCCCTACGGCATCCGTGTGAGCTACTTGCCCGACTATGCGCGGGAAATGTGGATCGGCGGCTCGCTGTTTTTCCTCGCCGCCGGCGCCTACTACCTCTACGAGCCGGACACCCGCCAGTACGTGGTGGTGCAGGAACCGGTGCAACCGCCGCCACCGGCCAGCAATGGCTATGACGTGCTCGCCTACCCGGCCAATGGCCAAAGCCCCGAGCAAGTCCAACAGGACGGTGACGACTGCTACCGCTGGGCGGTGCAGCAAAGCGGCTTCGACCCCGCTACCGTCACCTACGCCCCGGCGCCCGCGGTGGTGCAGGCCTACCGCCAGGCGCAGGGCGGTTGCCTTGCCTCACGGGGCTACCAGGTGACCTACTGACGCTGGACCACTTCCTGTGGGTCGGCGTGCACCAGCACTTCGGCCCGCGGGTAGGCGGCGTGGATCGCCTCAGCGGCGCGGTCGCTGATGCCATGGGCCACCGACAGGGTCAGCTCCCCCGGCAACTCCAGGTGCAACTGCACGAACCAGTGATTGCCCGAGATCCGCGTGCGCAGATCATGGGCGCCGAGCACGCCGGGCACGCCACAGGCCAGCTCCAGCATGTGCTGGCTGACATCCGCCGGCAGCTCTTCGTCCATCAGCACCGCCAGGCTTTCCCGGGCGATCTGCACCGCACTCCAGAGGATGTACACAGCAATCGCCAGGCCGAACCAGGCGTCCAGTTGTTGCCAGCCAAAACTGGCCAGCACCAGCGCTACCAGGATGCTGCTGTTGAGCAGCAGGTCCGAGCGGTAGTGCAGCGAATCGGCGCGCACCGCCGTGGAGCCGGTTTCGCGGATCACCCGGTGTTGCACCATCAGCAGCGCCACGGTCAGCGCCAGGGACAGCAGCATCACGCCGATGCCAATCCACGGCGCACCCAACGGCTCAGGGTTTTTCAGGCGATCGATGGCTTGTACCGCGACCAGCACCGCACTCGCCGCGATAAACAGCGCCTGCGCCATACCCGCGAGGGATTCGGCCTTGCCGTGGCCGTAGCGGTGGCCGTCATCGGCCGGGCGCAAGGCGTAATGCACCGCCAGCAGGTTGAGAAAGGACGCCGCACCGTCGAGCATCGAGTCCGTCAGCCCCGCCAGCAGGCTGACGGAGCCGCTCAGCCACCAGGCGATGGCCTTACTGACAATCAGGATCGAGGCCACCGCCAGCGAAGCGCGGGTGGCCAGGCGCAACAAACGGGCGTGTTCGGGGCTACTGGTCATAAGCCATCAGGCTCCTTGGAAGGCGGTTCAGGCCGCTGGCGGTAGGGCGTACATCGCCAATTGCTGGGCGCTGCCCTTGTGCTGGATCAGGCGCGGGTCGTCCAACGGGAAGCTGCGGCCCAGTTCGGTTTCAAGAATGGCTTGCAGCTTTTGCCTGTCCACCTGGCCATCGGCGTTCACCGCGGGCTGGAGTTTTTGCGGGTCGATCTGCGCGGTCTTGCCCGGTTCCAGGTAAATGGCGCCGGTGGCGAAGTCGACGGCGAAGGCGATCAGCCCCGGGATCACGTAGAACAACAGGCCCACAGCGTTGAGCCCGGCCACCAGCGGGTCGATGCGGCCTTCGATCTGGCCGCGCCGGTCGGGGTAGAAAATCGAGCCGCACGCGGCCAGTTGGGTCACCAGAGTGGCGAGCAGAACGCCACCGACGAGGCGGGAAGGGATACGCATGACAATCTCCTGGGTAAAGATGCGGCCAACAGTAAAAGGGCAGGGCCTGAACCGTTCAGACCCTGATTAACGCCGCGCAGTTCGCCGTTATACTCGCCGCTCTGTTTTGGAGCCAGCATGATTTCCCTGCCTATTGATGACGTCATCCCCGCGCTGCGCGCCGCCCTGGCCGAACGCCACGAAGCGGTGCTCGAAGCGCCGCCCGGCGCCGGCAAGACCACCCGCGTGCCCCTGGCCCTGCTCAATGAGCCGTGGCTGGCCGGGCAAACCATCCTCATGCTCGAACCCCGGCGCCTGGCGGCGCGGGCGGCGGCCGAGCGGCTGGCCAGCGAACTGGGGGAAAAGGTCGGGCAAACCGTGGGCTACCGCATCCGCCTGGACAGCAAGGTCGGCCCTAACACGCGCATCGAAGTGGTCACCGAAGGCATCCTCACCCGGCGCCTGCAGGACGACCCGGCGCTCGAAGGCGTGGGCCTGCTGATCTTCGACGAATTCCACGAGCGCAGCCTCGACGCCGACCTGGCGCTGGCCCTGAGCCTCAATGGCCGGGAGCTGTTTCGCGATGAGCAACCGCTGAAAATCCTGCTGATGTCCGCCACCCTGGAAGGCGAGCGCCTGGCCAGCTTGCTGGGCGACGCGCCGATTTTGCGCAGCCAGGGCCGCATGTACCCGGTGGCGATGCGCTGGGGGCGGCCGTTCCAGGCCGGGGAGTTCATTGAGCCACGCCTGGTGCAGACCATCCTTGAAGCGCTGCATGACGAGACCGGCAGCCTGCTGGTGTTCTTGCCCGGGCAAGCGGAAATCCGCCGCGTACACCAGCAACTGGCCGATGCTTTGGGCGAGCAAAACATCGTGTTGCTCTGCCCGCTGCACGGCGAACTGGACCTGGCGGCGCAACGCGCAGCCATCGACCCGGCCCCCGCCGGCCAGCGCAAAGTGGTGCTGGCCACCAACATCGCCGAAACCAGCCTGACCATCGACGGCGTGCGCGTGGTGATCGACGCTGGGCTGGCGCGGGTGCCGCGCTTCGACCCGGGCAGCGGCATGACGCGCCTGGACACCCAGCGCATCTCCCGTGCCAGCGCCACCCAGCGGGCCGGGCGTGCCGGGCGGCTGGAGCCGGGCGTGTGCTACCGCTTGTGGTCCGAAGACCAGCACGAACAACTGGCGGCTTATGGCAGTGCTGAGATTCTTTCGGCGGATTTAGCCGCCCTGGCCCTGCAACTGGGGCGCTGGGGTGTGACGCCGGGGCAATTGGTGTGGCTCGACCAACCGCCCGCCGCCGCGTATGCCCAGGCCCAGGACCTGCTCGAACGCCTCGGCGCCCTGCAGGGTGCGGGCAGCGGCGAATGCAAGCTCACCGCCCACGGCCAAACCATGGCTGAGCTGCCGGCCCACCCGCGCATCGCCCACTTACTGTTGCGCGGCCAGGCCCTGGGGTTGGCGGATATGGCCTGCGACGTCGCCGCGTTGCTGGGCGAGCGCGACATCCTGCGCGGCGCCGGGGCTGACCTGCATAGCCGTTTGGCGCTGCTGGGCGGCGAACAACGGGCCGCACGCGCTGCCCAGGGCGGGGTGCAGCGGGCGCGGCAACTGGCGCGCCAGTACCGCGGCTACCTGCGCACCCAGGCCCAGGCGCCGGTGGCCGACCCGGCCCACCCGCGCTGGCTCGGCGCCTTGTTGGCCCTGGCCTACCCCGACCGCGTCGCCCAGCAACGCCGCGCCGGCGGCGTCGAATATCGCCTGGCCAACGGCCGCGCCGCTCTGTTCGCCGAAGCCGATAGCTTGATGAAACAGCCCTGGCTGGTGATCGCCGACCTGGGCAGCCGCCAGGGCCAGCGCGAAGAGCGCATCTACCTGGCCGCCGATTTCGACCCGGCGCTGTTCGACTCGGTGCTCGCCGAGCAGGTGCGCACCGTGGATCAACTGGACTGGGACGAACGCGAAGGCGTGCTGCGCGCCGAACGCCAGCGCAAGGTCGGCGAACTGGTGCTCAGCCGCGAGCCGCTGACGGGCCTGGACGAAGCGGCGCGCAGCCTGGCGCTGGTGGGCCTGGTGCGGCGTAAAGGTCTGGAGCTGCTGCCCTGGACCCCCGAACTGCGCCAATGGCAGGCGCGCGTTGCCTTGCTGCGCCAACTCGACCTCGACGCCCAGGGCCAGAGCCCGTGGCCGGATGTGAGCGACGCCGCGTTACTGGCGGGCCTGGAGCAATGGCTGCTGCCGTACCTGGGCAAGGTTTCGCGCCTGAGCCACTTCGCCAACCTGCAACTGCCCAGCATCGTCCACAACCTGCTGCCCTGGCCGCTGCCGCAGCGCCTGGACGAATTGGCGCCCCATCACCTGAAAGTGCCCTCGGGCTCCTCGGTGCGTCTGGACTACAGCGAACACCCGCCCGTCCTCGCCGTACGCCTGCAAGAGCTGTTCGGCCTGGCCGACACCCCGCGCATCGCCGGCGGGCGCCAAGTGGTCAAGCTGCACCTGCTATCCCCGGCGCGCCGCCCGGTGCAAGTCACCCAGGACCTGGCCAACTTCTGGCGCAGCACCTACGCCGAAGTGAAAAAAGACCTCAAGGGCCGCTACCCCAAACTATTCCATAAGTTGGACCCATGGGTTGAATCGCTTAACAAGAAGGAAATTGACAGGTAGGGTTTCTGTACTAACACCTAACGTTCAGAATTGACTCACTTCTTCAGGGGTGAGTCATGTCCTATTCCAATCCGCGTTACGAAGGCCGCTTGGTGTTGATCCCCCAGGTGCGGGACGCTTATGCCAGCCTGTACATCACCGAAAAGCCAAACGGCTCAATCGAGATGCCGCTTGAAGGATCTGATTCGAAGTTGCTTTATCAGGTCAATGAAGTCGGCGCATTAAACGGTTCAGGCGATATCTACAACTTTCCTTTCCTATTTCACAGGAACGGCGATCCGTGGTTTGAGGCTAATTCATACCTTCGGGGGTTAATTGAAGAAAAAGCTTTAACTAATAGACCTACTGATGAGGCCCGACGCCGGGCCAGCAAATTGCTGGACTATCTAATCTATTGTGAGGACGAAGGACTTGATTGGCTGGATTTTTCAGGCCGTCGTCCTGCGCTACGACCAACATATAAATACTTCGCTCATTTGGTGAGTGAAAATAAGCGTAGTGCGGCTGTTGTTAATCAGTACACAGGCGTTGTATTTGATTTTTACAGGTTTGTAAGTGCCAATTGGCATGATATTGATATGCAAAGAGTTGACTCGGTAAAAGAGATTAAATTTAATGTAAAGAACTCATATGGGGCGGCTAAAGTGATTGTGGCTGAGAAACGCAGTCAAACGAAGTCGAAGCCTCCCAGAAGTTTGGTATCAATAGGTTATATCCGAGAAGACGGGGAAGAACTGCGACCCCTCTCGAATACCGAGCTGGACGAACTCATGGAAATGCTGAAAAGCAAAGAGTGGTCAGCTACGGAACGTCTTATTCTGCTTACGGCATTGATGACTGGGGCGCGTAAGCAGACAGTTTTGACGATACGCCTTAAGCATTTGAAGAGTTTTACGTCGGAAAATTTGCAGGCCGATGGTACTTATCTTTTGTATGCTGGCCCAGGAACGGGCATTGATACAAAGAAAGATCGTAGCCAGCGATTGCACCTACCAAAACAGTTAGTCGAGGAGCTAAAGGTTTTGGCTTATAGTCCTATGATGAAGAAACGGCGAGCCAAGTTGCGTGAGCATCTGGCGAAAAAATATCCGGGCTTTTTCATGGGTGAGGACGATATGTATGTTTTTCTCTCTGATCAAGGCGGCTGCTATTACATGGCGAAAGACGACCCTCGGTATCCAGTGGTGAAGTCACGGCCTACGGGGCAGGTGGCAGATACTATTAAGCGAAAACTACTAAAGAATGCGTCTGCTAAGTTTCCCGAGAACTTCACGTTTCATTGGTTACGAGCCACTTTCGCGTTTCAATTGTACCAGCGCCTGCGTGATTTGATTGCGGCAGGTGTTATGCAGCCAGGCGACGACATTGATTTTATAAGAGAACGTTTGCACCACGCCTCACGTGAAATGACTGAGCATTACTTGCAGTTGTTCAAGATGTTACCTCAGAAACTAGTGGCTCAGGAGCTTTATGAGTCAACACTGTTTTTTGGTAGCTGTACTGATATGAGGCTGAGTGCAGAAGATGAATAGTCAAGGCAAAATGGTGTTCCGAGATACAGACGTTATTACTCGTGATCAAATTGGCCGTGAATTTCTGCACCCTGAATTGTTGCGCTTACAGCTTGGAGATGAAAGAGTTAAAAAAACACCTATTGATATCGGAAGTCTTGCCTACTGCAAACGTGCCGTGACGTCTAGGGATCATATGGGTCGAGGTGTTCCTGTCGTCGAATCATCTTTGGTCAAAAGTCGACGAAAACTGATTATAAATCTACTCGATTGGCTTCAAGGCTTTCGCGATACTACAGTGCTTCTCCGTTGGAGACTATTAGAGAGTGTTGTTGATTGGCTTAATGAAAGTGGGTTTGTAGATATATTCAGTGATTCAGTTCAAGCGTCTAAAGCGTATATTGCTTACACCAATTTTTTGAATGGCTTGCTAATGAATGGCAGGTTTACGCCTAGGCATGCTAACGCACTTCAGAAGGTTTTTCAGCAGCTTGTAAAATTGCAAATACCGGAAGATTTTAAATATATAGTTCGTGGCGCTCTCGTTATTTCGCCAACAAGAAACGAAATAAGGCCGCCTAGGCAGTCCGATGTTCAGATGTTTAAAGACGTTTGTTTAGCAGTTGGTCGTTGCTACAGTAAGTTTGTGATTAATAATGAGCCATATCCATGCGTCGTGAAGATTAGGGATTATGAAATAGTAAAATTTCCGTCAAAGTCGGGGGCGATTGGTCCACTCAGTAAAGGTCCCGCTTGTTATAATGCGGAGCGTAGGCGTATTTCTACGCTTGATGAGTATATTTCGCGTCTTGTTGAGAAAAGACGCGAAATTAACGTTGGAAACATAAAGTATGAGCTTGATAAGGTTTGTGAGAATTTTAACGCCGCTAACACTAATATGCGGCATTACGACCGGGTCTTAATGGCTGCTTTAGCGGCAAAAGCGTATGCAGCCCTATTCTTGCTAATCACTGGTGCATCGCCAACTGAGTTAGAGCAGTTTGAGTATGAGGGTGCGCTGGAGGTTGAAAGGTCGTCGTTAAAAAAAGAGCTGAAAGCCATCAAGTTTCGAGCTGGCGGTAAGGAGACAGGATATGTCATTGGTCGTAAAGAAGGCTTGCCATTGCTTAAAGAGTATTTAAAACTCCGTGAGTGGATTCTCGATGGTCAGTTTGTCGACAAGCTATTTTTTACGATAAGTAGCAAGGGGGAAGAATTTGGTCGAGTATATTCTAAGCTCCATGCGGCTGAATCTATGCAGACCTTTTATAATTCAATTTCAGGTGTATTTCTAGATCCAAAATATCCAAATATAACATCTAGGAAAATTCGTAAGCATAAAAGCAATGTGCAGCACTCAGCCCGCTTTACGCCAGACACTGTGGCTGAGTCACTGAACCATACCAAAGCTGTTAATTTTTTGGCGTATGCTGAAGCTACTATTGAGCAGCAAGAGTCTGAGTTCACCACCTATTGGGAGTCTGTACGCCATGCGGCGCAGATGGTGAGGGAGCGTAGCGAGGATCCCCCCGAGGAGACAATATCTATCGCTACGGGCCATTGTGAGGCTTTCAGCTCCCCGACTCCAGTTGTCGATTCTGGCTCTATTATAATCGAGCCTAACTGTCGCACCCAATACGGTTGCCTGTATTGCATGCACTACGTCTGTCACTCAGACGAAGAAGACGTGCATAAGCTTCTTAGTCTGAGCTACGTGATCAATGCAGTGCGTGATACTGCAGGTGATTCAAATCATGCAGAAACGTTATTTAAAGATTTATCCATCAGAGTTGAGTTTATATTAGATGCCATCTCAGATCGCTCGGATGTGCTGGCTCAGATGGTTGAGCGAATGAAAAATAGAGTATACGAACTAGGCGTGCTTACGAGCTTTTGGGAGCGTCGCTTGCAGCGTTACGAGCAGATGGGGGTGGTTTTTTGAGTCTTGTTTCTGTAAGCAGTTTGTATGATGGTGTCAATAAGTCTACGGCTTTTGCACCGGATGTTGCCCTACAGAACGGGGATTTCGCGCCCGGGCCAGACTTTGTTTTATGTCGAGATAAAGAAGGTATTCCCACGGCTGTCTATAAGGAGAATATTTGGGATTTCAATCCATACAGGCTCAGTGCGAAAAAACTGAACAAAATTTATTTTGATACGGTTTTTGAATCTATCGACGTTGAGTCACGGTTGTTGATTGATGAAGCGAAATATATCCTCTACTGCCTAATTTACTTTGTAGGTGGTGGGCGCATAGGTAAGCTCAGTGCCAGCACTATAGCAAATTATTGGTTTGTGGTTCGCGCGATGCTTATGTTTTGTGAACGACAGAAACAGAAGCTGGCAGTGGGCCAGTTAACATTGCGGCAGCTATTAACTACCCCCGTTTATTTGGCGTCATTCCTTAGTGAGAATAAAAACAACCATATGATCGTTAGACTAGTTTCTAGCCTTCTTAGGGCCTTGATTCTTGTTGGTGAGGATCGCTTGGGTTACCGAGTGGTCAGTGCGGGGGATCTTAAATTTAATAGAGGCACTTATTACCAGCATCCGGTTATACCTACCCGAATCTATTTGGGTTTGATCAATAGCCTGTCCGATCTGTTAGAGCAAATGTATGGTGGCGTTGATCGCTTTGAATCATTCATACATAATTTTGATGATCAGTATTATGGGCTTCAGCTTGCGAATCAGAGTTCATTGGGGGTTGGTGGAAAGACGTGTTTCAGGCCGACTATGGCTGGTGCCTTGGAACAACATGGTTTAGATAAGGTTTTTGTTGGTGAGTTTTTTTGTGGGCGAAAAAGATATTTAAGTTCTGTATTGCTCAGAATGCAGTATGTGTTAAAGCTTGTTGTTCACTTGTATACGGGGATGCGGGATCAGGAAGTACTGCGTATGCCATATGATTGTCTCGCTAATGAAATTTATATAAGGGAGGTGGTTGACGATGGCGGGGTAGTACGTGATCGCTTTAAGGCAGTAAATTTACTTTCTGCGACTACAAAATTTGTGGGCTACAAAAAATCGGAGTCGTGGTTCGCGCCGGGTGAGGTTGTGAAAGCAGTAAAAGTCGCACAGGCGATTTGTCGCGGGCTTGCAAGGTTGTACGACATTAATATTGATGAGAACTGCCCACTTTTTCTTAATCCAGCTATTCTGAAGCATAAAAAAACTGAAGTTGGTATAGGGGCTTTGGCTGCGTCTAACGTAAAATTCTCTGCGGTTAATTCGTTGCTAATCGAGCCATCCGACTTGCAGGAACTATCTCAAACCGATACTAAGCGTGATTTTTACAGTGAGGCTAAATTTGCAGTTGGCCAACCTTGGCCGCTGACAAGTCATCAATTTCGCCGCTCCCTGGCTTTCTATGCCAGCAACAGTGGCTTTGTCTCACTGCCGAGCGTGAAATCCCAATACAAACACATGACTATTGAAATGAGCCGGTATTATAGCAATGGGTTCCAAAATCTCAGGACGATTTTTGGATATTACGATCCGAGGAAAAAAGAGTTTGTTCTGCCTCCATCGCATGTTGCGCTGGAGTTTCAGATGGGGATGCCAATGGCTGTCGCCAACCAACTGCTCTCCGATGTGCTGTTTAGGGACACTCCTCTCTTCGGCGGCACGGGCTCCTATATGGAAAAGCAAAAGAAGCGCTTAGATAGATCTGAGATATGTATTGAGAGCGTTCGTGCTGAAACACTGGATCGGGTAACGAATGGCGATATTAGTTATCGTGCGACGCTACTCGGTGGTTGCACAAAAATTGGCCGATGCGACGCCTTCTTGCTTGGTGACTTCACCGAGTGTCTTGCATGCGAAGAAGCAATTATCAAGCCGGAAAAGGTTAATGCTGTGATCGAAACTTTAAGCGCGGAGCTCGTGAATTACACAGAGAATTCAGGGGAGTATCAAATCACAAAGACTGATCTTGAGCGGCTTTCAAAGTTTAAGGCGCGAATGGTCAATAGGGTGGAGGTTTCGGAATGAGCCATGGACTGATCGCGTGCGAGGAGGCCTTGCAACGCCTTATTGATGGCAATCCTGTGGTGCCAGGTCATGGTGGGTTGGATCTCGCAAAGATCACGGCTAGTATTGTTAGCCTGGAGGCTGGGTTCGATCGAGGTTATTTAAAAAAATCGCGCAAATCTCATTGGCCGCTACTGGCCAAGATTGAGATCTGTCGTGCGGAGGCTTGTAACGGTGGAGTGTCGTCAAATCGCAAAAAAATTGAACGTCTCGAAGAAAGCTTGCGGCAATTGGAGTACGAACTTGCAATGAGTCAGAAGCAAAGTAACCGAGTTCTTACACAGAATCTTCAGTTGTGGGAGCGTGTACGAGAATTGGAGCAGGCGTTGCTCAATAACAAATCCCTGACAGCTCGACTCAATCGCTGATACTGATCAGTGCTGAGATTTTACAGGTTTATTGAGAGAGGGATGAGATTATGGTGAGTTATTTAGAGTCTTTGCGAAATTTCACTCCACTTTAATGCTCATTTGCATTCGCGCTGACCACCGATTGCATCGGATTTGACCAGCACGCTTTTTAACCATGATCGGTAGAGAATGGCCATAAGCGGTCCGCCACTTAGTACCATTTAGTACCATGCGTGTTGGCGCTGATTGAAAACTGACCCACCGGGGATGCGGACAAAAACTTGGACTGGTTATGCCGCGAGGCCCAGGCTCTCACGATACTCAATGGGACTGAGAGCGCCGAGGGAAATCTTGATACGTTTCTCGTTGTACCAGCGAATGTATGAGTCCAGGGCCTGAATGAACTGCTCGATGCTCGTTGACTGCCAGTTGCGAGGATAGAACAGCTCCGTTTTCAGCCGGCCGAAGAAGCCTTCACACGCCGCGTTATCAGGTGAGCAGCCCTTGCGCGACATCGAACGAATCAGCTTCGCATCAGCGATGCGCGATAACCAGCCGGGCCAGCGGTAGTGCGCGCCACGATCGGAGTGAACAACAGGCCGTTTATCGTTGCAGGCCACCGTTTCGACGGCCGCATCCAGCATCGTGTTCACAAGCTCGGCGTCGGGACGCGTGCCGATCGACCAACTGATGACCTTCCCATCGAAGCAGTCGATGATGGGGGACAGGTACACCTTGCCGGCCGGGATCTGGAACTCCGAGATGTCAGTCAGCCATTTCTCATTCGGAGCAACAGCTGTGAAGTCCCGGTTGACGAGATTTTCCGGCGCGGGACTGATCTCCCCGAGGTAGGAACCGTATCGACGCCGTTTCGGCTTGGCGACGACCAGGCACTCCTGCTTCATCAAGCGCTGCACCACCTTCTCTGACAAACGCACGCGCTGCCGGCTCAGCGAAGCCCTCATCCGTCGGTAGCCATAGCAGCGATGATTGCGCTCGAAGATGTCTGCCATGGCACGACGCACTTCGGTGTATTTTTCCGCGACCTGCATTCGGGCTCGATGGTAGAAATAGGAACTTCGGGCCAAGCCCAGCGCTTCAAGCAGCTCTGACAAGGAGTATGTCTGCCTCAGGGCATCAGCCAGCAATGTCTTCTCCCGGTTGGTCAGGACTTGCCGGTCGATGCCCGTATCTTTTTTTATGAGTTCATTCGCCTTCATCAACAGGTCGTGTTCAAGCTGCAGACGGCGCACGTCGAGCCTGAGAGATTCGAGTTGCCGTTCCAACTCTTCTCGCTCCGGTGACGACGGGGGTTCTAGTCGGCGCTTCATGGATGCAGATACCTCTGGGCCGAGTAGCTGGTTTTTCCAGTTGTACAAGGTCGGCCTACATACGCCTAGTTTTTCAGCCAGGGCTTTCGCACTTTCTTTTCGCGTGCACAGCGCGATGACCGCTGACTGCTTCATCGCTGGCGGGCGGGCCAACCCGTCAGATCGGCCAACGACACGCGTATGCAACTCGGGGTGCAATTCGTAAATCCAGGCACGCAACGAATCCCGTGCCGGGTAGCCCAACGCCGTGACGGTAGCGGCGATGCTGCGACCGTGTTCGAGATAGTACTCGACAGCCTTTTCCCTTTGGGCCAGTGAGTACTTCGACTTCGAGTTCTCGTAGCCACGCGGCAGGTCGAGGCATCGCTCATACTCTGCATGCCAGCTCTTCAAAGAGTTCTTCGTCGGGTAGCCCAGCTGACGAATCGTTACCCCAATGCGTTTCCCCACTTTTATGTAGAGCTCGACCGCTCGGATGCGGTCTTCGTATGAATACATGAACTACCTCCAGGTAGTCCAAGATTTCCGCCGCATCCCCACCCTGCCGGTTGAAAATTGACCCAGGGCGGATTGCTGATTTTTGCATCAGCAACTGTGGATAAGCTTAGCAGCAGTGTCCTGCTGACATAGGCACTAAGCCCCACCGCATACAGGCATGCGGCAGGGTATTCCCGGTGTTGATCAAAACGGTTCATCGTCCTCTGTACCGTCATCGTCCTTGCGCTTTCGCTCACGTGATTTGATCTTTGTCTGGTCGACCAAGCTGCTGTGTTGCAGGCGGTAGGACTCGTTGCCCGTTTCGACAATGTGGCAGTGGTGTGTCAGCCGATCCAGCAACGCAGTGGTCATCTTGGCGTCACCGAACACACTCGACCATTCCGAGAAGCTGAGGTTGGTGGTGATAATCACGCTGGTGTGCTCGTATAGCTTGGACAGCAGGTGAAATAACAGGGCACCACCGCTCTGACTGAAGGGCAAATACCCCAGCTCATCGAGTATCACCAGGTCTGTGCGAAGCAGTCCTTGAGCGATTCGGCCTGCCTTAGCCTCGTATTTTTCGCGCTCCAGCAAATTGACCAGATCCACCGTGGAGTAGAAGCGCACGCGTTTGTTATGCGTCGTGATCCCGGACACGGCCAAGGCGGTGGCCAGGTGTGTTTTGCCTGTTCCAGGCCCGCCGATGAACACGACATTCTGCGCGGTATCGGTGAACTCCAGGCTGGACAGATCCCTGACCAAGCGGGCGTCTGCGTTGGAAGCGCTGAAGTCGAAGCCTGCCAAATCACGATGCATGGGGAGTTTGGCCATGTTCATCTGATGATTCACAGAGCGTACGGCGCGATCTGCATGTTCCTGTTGAAGCAGATGTTCGAGCAGCCATTTCGACGACGCCGTCGAAGCTTCTCCTTGGGACGCCAGCTCTTCCCAGGCGCTGGCCATGCCATGCAGCCGCAGTTCTTTGAGTTCCGCCATAAGATCACGCATTGCGAGTCTCCTCGTCGGTGGTACGGAGCCGGTCGTAGCGCGCCGTATTGGCGACAGGCGCGACCTTGAGTTGAAGGCTGGTTTCGGCAGATGGAGGGGCTGCTGTCGATGTCAGTCGAGCCAGGACATTCAGGATGTGATCAGCGCTCAAGCTGCCTGATTCAAGTACCAACTCCACAGCCACCAACACGGCATCGAGCCCGGCGATGGGAACTGCCGCCAGTACCTGCGTCATGACTCGATCACCATTGGTGTGACGTCTCAGACCGCGCTTGAGAAGCAGCAACGGCTTCGGCAGATCGGCAAACGGAGCGCCATTGCGCAGCGCTCCGGGCTTGCGTTCGATGAGTGGGATGTAATGCTGCCAGTCAAAACTGACCTGGTCTCGATCAAAGAGGCGCTCGTGACTGGCAATCATCGTTTCATCGGCGATGACCACTACCCGAGTGGGATACAGGCGGCTGCTGACCCACTGACCGACCCGTTCACAAGGCACCGAGTAGCGATTTCGCGTCACGCTGATCAGACAGGTGCTGGAGACCCGCACAGTGCGTTCGACATAGCCGTCAAAGGCCGTGGGCATTGGCATCATTTCCACCCGTTCCAGTTCCAGGACGTCCGCCACCGTCAGACCGTTGTACTGTGGGTGCAGCAACTCGTTCCAGAGCGCACGACAGCGTTGTCCAAGCCAGACATTTAGTTCTTCGAAGGTGTGGAATGCGTATTTCGCTCATCGTGACCGGTCATTTCGCTAACAACGTGACCGGTTTCTCCACCCGATTGCGCGGGGTCTAAATTCTAACCGCATCGGTCACGATGCCGCTTCTTCTTCCGTCTTTTTACGT
>NZ_JCBCUY010000028.1:0-78833 GCF_059862705.1 Pseudomonas sp. MF08817 | reverse complement strand
CGGTGTCATTCACAACAACCGAAGCATCACCGCCGATCACCAGGTTCTCGAAGGATTTGCCGTCAACGGTGGCGGTGTCGATGCCCATTGGGACGGTTTCGCCGTCTTTGTAGACGTCGTCGCCTTGAGCAGCGCGCTCGTAAGGAACGCTCAGTTCGCCGGCCTTGATAACGACAACAGCGCCGTTTTTCAGGGTCACGGTGAGGTCATGGTCGAGTTTTTGGCTGACCGAAACGGTGAATTTCTGTGCTTGGTTCTCGAAGACTGGACCGTCGCCAGTGATCGAAACAGTCACCTTGTCGCCTTCACCGGTCGGCTGATCGGTAACGGTAGTGGTGTGCTCTTTCGGATCGAGAGTCAGTTTCTCGAAGTCATCGGCGCCATCAACCCCAACCAGTTTGTTCACCAGGGACGGTTGGCCGCCAGTGAACACGTCATTGGTGGTTTGGACGACCGCAGTACCGGTGGTTTCGCCTGCTTTGACGGAGATTGTGGTGCCGTCGCTGAGGGTGAAAGTCAGCGGACCATGGCTTTCCATCGGCAGGCCGGCTTTGTTGGTCAGCGTGACGGTGTAGGTCACGTCGCCGCCTTCGGTGACAGTGGTTTTATCCACAGTCAGGGTGGCAACCACTTCGGTTTCGGTGTCGTTCACGACTACCGAGGCATCGCCGCCGATCACCAGGTTCTCGAAGGATTTGCCGTCAACGGTGGCGGTGTCGATGCCCATCGGCACGGTTTCGCCGTCTTTATAGACGTCGTCGCCTTGCGCGGCACGTTCGTACGGAACGCTGAGTTCGCCCGCTTTAATCACGACCACATCACCGTTTTTCAAGGTGACAGTGAGGTCGTGATCCAGCTTCTCGCTCACAGAAACAGTGAATTTCTGGACCTGGTTCTCGAACACAGGACCGTCGCCCGCGATGCTCACGGTGACCTTGTCGCCTTCACCGGTCGGTTGATCGGTAACGGTAGTGGTGTGTTCTTTCGGATCGAGAGTCAGTTTCTCGAAGTCATCGGCGCCATCAACCCCAACCAGTTTGTTGACCAGGGACGGTTGGCCGCCGGTGAACACGTCGTTGGTGGTTTGGACGACCGCAGTACCGGTGGTTTCGCCTGCTTTGACGGAGATTTTGGTGCCGTCGCTCAGGGTGAACGTCAGCGGGCCATGGCTTTCCATCGGCAGGCCAGCTTTGTTGGTCAGCGTGACGGTGTAAGTCACGTCGCCGCCTTCGGTGACGGTGGTTTTATCCACAGTCAGGGTGGCGACCACTTCGGTTTCGGTGTCGTTCACGACTACCGAAGCATCACCGCCGATCACCAGGTTTTCGAAGGATTTGCCGTCAACAGTGGCGGTGTCGATGCCCATTGGGACGGTTTCGCCATCTTTGTAGACGTCGTCGCCTTGAGCGGCACGCTCGTACGGAACGCTGAGTTCGCCCGCTTTAATTACGACCACATCACCGTTTTTCAAGGTGACAGTGAGGTCGTGATCCAGCTTCTCACTCACAGAAACAGTGAATTTCTGGACTTGGTTCTCGAAGACTGGACCATCGCCAGTGATCGAAACAGTCACCTTGTCGCCTTCACCGGTCGGTTGATCGGTAACGGTGGTGGTGTGTTCTTTCGGATCGAGGGTCAGTTTCTCGAAGTCATCGGCGCCATCAACACCGACGAGTTTGTTAACCAGCGAAGGTTGGCCGCCGGTGAACACGTCATTGGTGGTTTGGACGACCGCAGTACCGGTGGTTTCACCTGCTTTGACGGAGATTTTGGTGCCGTCGCTCAGGGTGAACGTCAGCGGACCATGGCTCTCCATCGGCAGGCCGGCTTTGTTGGTCAGCGTGACGGTGTAGGTCACGTCGCCGCCTTCGGTGACGGTGGTTTTATCCACAGTCAGGGTGGCAACCACTTCGGTTTCGGTGTCGTTCACGACTACCGAAGCATCACCGCCGATCACCAGGTTCTCGAAGGATTTGCCGTCAACGGTGGCGGTGTCGATGCCCATTGGGACGGTTTCGCCGTCTTTGTAGACGTCGTCGCCTTGCGCGGCACGTTCGTACGGAACGCTCAGTTCGCCGGCCTTGATAACCACGACTGCGCCGTTCTTGAGGGTCACGGTCAAATCGTGATCCAACTTCTGGCTGACGCTGACGGTGAACTTCTGAGCTTGGTTCTCGAAGACTGGGCCGTCGCCAGTGATCGAAACAGTCACCTTGTCGCCTTCGCCGGTTGGCTGATCGGTAACGGTGGTGGTGTGTTCTTTTGGATCGAGGGTCAGTTTTTCAAACTGCTCCACGCCCATGCCTTCAACGCCTACCAGCTTATTAACCAGCGCTGGCTGGCCGCCAGTGAACACGTCATTGGTGGTTTGGACGACAGCAGTACCGGTGGTTTCACCTGCTTTGACGGAGATTTTGGTGCCGTCGCTCAGGGTGAACGTCAGCGGACCATGGCTCTCCATCGGCAGGCCGGCTTTGTTGGTCAGCGTGACGGTGTAGGTCACGTCGCCGCCTTCGGTGACGGTGGTTTTATCCACAGTCAGGGTGGCGACCACTTCGGTTTCGGTGTCGTTGATCTGCACCTCGGCGCTGTCGCCGATCACCAGGTTTTCAAAGGTCTTGCCGTCTACCGAGGCGTCGGTGATGCCCAGTTCCACGGTTTCGCCGTCTTTGTAAACGTCGTCGCCCTGCACGGGCAGGGTGTAGGTGGTTTGGGTTTCGCCGGCCTTGATGACGACGCTTTCGCCGTTGCTCAGTTTGACGGTGAGGTCGTGGTCGAGTTTTTGGTCGACTTTGATGGTGAAGGTCGGGGCGGCGTTTTCCAGGACATCGCCGGCGCCTTCGATGGTGACGGTCACGGTGTCTGGGGTGTCGGTGATGGTGGTCACCGCCGGGGTCGGGTTGGGCGCCAGGTCTTCGAAGTTGCCGCCGGTGGTGCCGGTGATGGTGGTTTCGACGGTACTGCCGTTGACGTAGACGTCATTGGCCGGCGTCGGGAAGCTTACGGTGCCGGTGGTTTGGCCCGCTTCGATGGTGATGACCGCGCCGTTGGACAGGGTCACGGTCATCGCGGTGCCGGCCGGGTTGGTCAGGGTCGCGGTGTAGGTGATCGAACCGCCTTCGGCCACGGTATTGGTGGCGGTCAGGGTCAGGCCGGTGGTGTCTTTGGAGTCGGTGATGGTGGTCACCGCTGGCGTCGGGTTGGGCACCAGGTTTTCGAAGTTGCCGCCGGTGGCACCGGTGATGGTGGTGGTGACGGTGCTGCCGTTGTTGTAGACGTCGTTCGGCGCGGTCGGCACGTTGACGGTGCCGGTGGTCTGGCCCGCGTCGATGGTGATGGTGGTGCCGTTGGACAGCGTGACGGTGACCGGCGTCTGAGCCGGGTTGGTCAGGGTCGCGGTATAGGTGATCGCGCCGCCTTCAGTAATAGAAGGGTTCGACGTCAGGGTCACGGTGGTGGTGTCGATGGTGTCGGTGACTTGGGTCACGGCCGGTGTCGGGTCTACGGTCAGCACCAGGCCGCCACCGCCGGTGGTGCCGGTCACGGTGACGGTGATCTGGCCCGGGTCGATGTAAACGCTGTCGTTCGGCGCCAGCGGCACATTGACGCTGCCTGTGGTTTGGCCGGCCGGGATGACGATGACCGAGCCGTTGGACAGGGTGATGACCAGGTTGGTGGTCGGTGCCTGCGTCACGTTGGCGGTGTAGACGAGTACGCCGCCGGCTTCAGTGATGGTCGGTGTGGCGCTGAGGGTCAGGGTCGAGTCGCGCGGCACCAGGGTGTTGCTGGTGTCGGTGGGCTGGCCGCCGAGGATCTGGTTGGTCGCTGCTGCACCGTTACCCAGGCCTTCGGTAGGGAAGCCGATGGTGGGGTCAACCCGGCCTGCGGTGGCATCCAGCACCACGAAGCTGTGGCCGCCGCCTGCCGCACCGGTGTTGCCCGTGCCGGTGTTGCCGGCCGCGGTGGCTTCCAGGTCAGTGGTCGGGTCGACGCCCGCGACGATGGCTTGCTGCAGTTCTTCAACTGACGGCGCCGATTGCGCAGTGGCCTGGGCCAGGTCGGTGGTGGAGTCCGGTGCGGTGCCGCTCCACTGGGTGTCACGGCCCAGGTCGAGGGTGCGCCCATCGGCTAGCTCGAGCGTGGCGGCACCGGACAGGCCGGTGTCTACCTGGTCGCCTGCAAAGAGGCGATCACCTTCAATCAGTACACGCCGAATGCCCTCGGGGGACACAACGAAAACTTGGCCAACAATGCTTTTGACGATGGCAACAACACTGCTCATTGAAGATTCTCCAGGTACCGTTCAGTAGACGTCCATGTGCCTGATGAGCATTGGCCCGATCAGACTGGATGTAAGTTCAAAATGTTTTGACGCTTCTATTCGTCAATTATTTGGCTATATTTTTTAGAAATTAACTTTATGCCAAACTATTGACCTTCTGGGTGCCATCCTAAACAATCGCCCCAGTAATGTCACATTGATATTTACGCGGCGACCTGTCCTACAGTGTGTGATCCAGTTCCGATTTTGAACTTTCCGACATACGGTCATTACGGTTGCTATTTTCCGAGACAGCGCCCCATGGAGCTGTGATTTGAGACAAGAAAGTCCTAGGAATCTTTAACATGCGTTCGCACTTGTTCAAGGCAATACCGTTCGTCCTCGCAGCCGGCTTCGTACAGGCCCAAAGCCTGCCCCAAGCGATGCAGCAAGCGCTGGATGTCCACCCGGAAATCCAGGCTGGCGTAAACAGTCGCCTGGCGGCTGACTATCAGTTGAAAGCAGCCAAGGGCGGCTACCTGCCCAAGGTTGACCTGCTGGCCGGTTATGGCCGCGAAGGCACCGACAGCCCGGGTTCCCGTGCCGGTAGCCCGCGCAACGACTGGGAGACGCTCAACCGCAGTGAGTCGAGCCTGCGCCTGTCGCAAATGGTTTTTGACGGTTTTGCGACGTCCAGCGAAGTGGGGCGTCAACAAGCCAACGTGAACTCGCGCGCCTACTCGTTGCTCGGTTCGTCCGAACGTACGGGTTTGACCGTAGCCCAGGTTTACCTGGATGTCCTGACCCGCCGCGAATTCGTGCGCCTGGCTGAAGACAACCTGAGCAACCACGAACGCGTCTACGACCAGATCAAGCTGCGCACCCAGCGCGGTGTTGGCAGCCGCGCCGACCTCGACCAGGCCGAAGCGCGCCTGGCCCAGGCCCGCAACAACCTGATTACCGAACAGACCAACCTGGCCGATGCCCAGACCAACTACCTGAGCGCAGTCGGCCAGTTGCCCGATCAGCTGGAGCGCCCGGCACCGTTCATGGCGTTGCTGCCGGCGAACCTGGATGAAGCCCGCCGCCAGATGCTGGAAAACAGCCCGATCCTGCGCTCGGCCGAGTCCGACATCGTCGCCGCCGAGAAGCAGTACGAAGCCGCCAAGTCGACCTTCTACCCGCGCTTCGACGCTGAGCTGGGCCGCACCGCCGACAACAACCTGGACGGCACCGAAGGGCACAACAACGAATGGCAGGCCATGCTGCGCATGCGCTTCAACCTGTTCGCCGGTGGTAGCAACAAGGCTGACCTGGAATCGAAGTCCTACCAGTCCAACCAGGCCCTGGATATCCGCAACAACGCCTTGCGCGTGTTGAACGAAGAGCTGGGCCTGGCCTGGAACGCGCTGGAAAACGCCAACGCCCAGGTGCCGATTGCCCAGCAGTATGTGGACTACAGTACAAGCGTTCGCACCGCTTACCAGAAGCAGTTCAGCCTCGGTGAGCGAACCCTGCTCGACTTGCTCGATAGTGAGAACGAACTGTTCACCGCTTCGCGCCGCTTGGCCGAAATCAAAAACACACAGTTATTTACTCAATATCGAATCAAGGCGACCATGGGCGAGTTGCTCAAGAGCCAGGGAGTGGTCGCGCCGATGGCCTCCGTCGTACAGAACGACGTGAAGCCCAAGGTGCAATTGCCTGGGATGAATTGAGTAGAACCTCATTGTCCAATCGGTAGAGAGTGTCCAGCGTGGAATCAGAAGTTAGTCGAGTTCATCTCAGTCATGATCCACGCACGCTGCACGACGATCCGTTACTGGATGGTCTGATGGCGTTGTGCACACTGCATCAGAAGCCTGCCAGCGCGGCGATGCTGACCACCGGTCTGCCATTGCCCGCGCAGCGCCTGAGCGTCGAATTGCTGCCCCGCGCAGCTGCCCGCGCCGGCCTGCAGGGGCGGGTGTTGCAACGCAAGCTGGAGCAGATCCCCGAAATCGCCATGCCGGCCCTCCTGTTGCTCAAGGAAGGTCGCAGCGCCGTGCTCGTCGGCTGGGACGGCGACAATGCGCGCCTGCTGCTCAGCGAGAGCGATGGCGGCGAAGTCAGCGTCAACCGCGAAAAACTGGCTGACGACTACAGCGGCCAAGTGTTCTTCGCCCAACCCCAACACAAATTCGACGTGAACCACGGCACGCTGATCCCGCGCGCGCGCTCTTGGTTCCGCGACACCTTGAAGCGCTCGCGCTGGCTGTATGCCGATGCGATCGCCGCCAGTTTCCTGATTAACGTCATCGCCATGGCCGCCCCGCTGTTCGTGATGAACGTCTACGACCGCGTGGTGCCCAACCAGGCCGCTGCGACCCTGTGGGTGCTGGCCATCGGCATCACCGGCGCCTATATCTTCGACCTGATCCTCAAGAGCCTGCGCAGCCTGTGCCTGGACCTGGCGGGCAAGAAGACCGACCTGATTATCTCGGCCACGCTGTTTGAACGCATCGTCGGCATGTCGATGAAGTTCCGCCCGGCGCGGGTCGGCAGCTTTGCCCAGAACATCCATGAGTTCCAGAGCCTGCGCGACTTCCTCGCCTCGCTGACCCTGGCCAGCCTGATCGATTTGCCGTTCACCCTGCTGATCTTCATGGTCATCGGCATTCTCGGCGGGCACTTGGTGTGGATTCCGGTGCTGGCCTTCCCGATTGCCCTGGGCATCGGCTACGCCTTGCAGAAACCGCTGATGGCGACCATGGAGCGCACCATGGCCCTGGCCTCGGAGCGCCAGTCGAGCCTGATCGAAACCCTCGCCGGGCTGGACGCGGTAAAGGTCAACAACGCCGAAAGCGAACGCCAGTACCAGTGGGAACAGACCATCGGCACCCTCAGCCGCCTCGAATTGCGCGTGAAGATGCTCTCGGGCCTGGCGATGAACATCACCCTGCTGATCCAGCAACTGGCTGGCGTCATCATGATCGTCTTCGGTGTGTACCAGATCATCGATGGCCACCTCAGCATGGGCGGCCTGATCGCCTGCTACATGCTTAGTGGCCGGGCGCTGAGCCCGCTGGCCTCGCTCTCCGGGCTGCTGACCCGCTACCAGCAGGCCAAGGTGACCATGGTCTCGGTCGACCAGATGATGGAACTGCCCCAGGAGCGCAATTTCGAAGAGCGCCCCCTGAGCCGCAAAACGGTGCAGGGCGCCATCGAATGCCGCCAGCTCAACTTCACCTACCCGAACCAGCAGAACGCTGCGCTCAAGAACATCAACCTGGTCATCAAGCCCGGCGAGAAAGTCGGCATCATCGGCCGCAGCGGCTCGGGCAAAAGCTCCCTGGCCAAGTTGCTGGTGGGCCTTTACCAGCCTGACGATGGGGCTTTGCTGGTGGACGGCGTGGACATCCGCCAGATCGACATCAGCGAGCTGCGCCACAACATCGGCTACGTGCCGCAAGACATCCAACTGCTGGCCGGCACCCTGCGCGATAACCTGGTGTCCGGCGCCCGCTATGTAGAAGACGAACTCGTCTTGCAAGCCGCCGAACTGGCCGGCGTGCACGAATTCGCCCGCCTTCACCCGCAGGGCTACGAGCTGCAAGTGGGCGAGCGCGGGCAGAACCTCTCGGGCGGGCAGCGGCAAAACGTCGCCCTGGCCCGGGCGTTGCTGCTCAACCCGCCGATCCTGCTGCTCGACGAACCCACCAGCGCCATGGACAACACCGGCGAAGAACGCTTGAAGCAACGCCTGCAAGCGGTGGTGGAAAACAAAACCGTGGTGCTGGTCACGCACCGTGCCTCCCTGCTGTCGCTGGTCGATCGCCTGTTGGTGATCGACCGTGGGCAAATTCTCGCCGACGGCCCTAAAGCCGTTGTGATGGAAGCGTTGAAGAAGGGGCAGATCAGTGTTGCTTAAGTCCGGTTGGAAAGATTCGATTCTGCGTTACTTCAAAGGCTCCGACTCCCTGCAAGGCCAGCCGCTGCCGGAGGTCAACAAGGCGTTGATCGAAGACGCCCCGCGCGTGGTGCGCCTGACCATCTACGGCATCATCGGCTTCTTCCTGTTCATGCTGCTGTGGGCCAATTTCGCGGTGATCGACGAAGTGACCCGCGGCGACGGCAAGGCGATTCCCTCGTCCAAGCTGCAAAAAATCCAGAACCTGGAGGGCGGCATCGTCGCCGAGCTGTTCGTCAAGGAAGGGCAGATCGTCGAAGCCGGCGCGCCGCTGATTCGCCTCGATGACACCCGGTTCGTCTCCAACGTCGGCGAGACCGAGGCCGATCGCCTGGCCATGCTGCTGCGGGTGGAGCGTCTGAGCGCGGAGGTCGAGGACCGCCCGCTGAGCTTCCCCGATGACGTGATGAAAGCCGTGCCGGTGCAGGCCGACAACGAAAAATCCCTGTACGAAAGCCGCCGCCAGCAACTGCTCGACGAGGTCGGCGGGTTGCAGGAGCAGTTGATCCAGCGTCAGCAGGAGCTGCGTGAGTTCAGCTCCAAACAGGCGCAATACCGCCAGCAACTGAACCTGCAACGCCAGGAAATCAACATGTCCGAGCCGTTGGTGGCTCAGGGCGCGGTATCGCCGGTGGAAGTGCTGCGCCTCAAACGCGCCGAAGTCGAAACCCGTGGCCAGTTGGACGCCACCACCCTGGCGATCCCCCGCGCCGAATCGGCGATCAAGGAAGTGCAACGCAAGATCGACGAAACGCGCGGCAAGTTTCGCAGCGAAGCCTTGGGCCAACTTAACGAGGCGCGCACCGACCTGAGCAAGGCCAGCGCCACCGGCAAGGCTTTGGAGGACCGCGTCAGCCGAACCCTGGTGACCTCGCCGGTACGCGGCATCGTCAAGCAGCTGCTGGTCAATACCATCGGCGGCGTGATTCAGCCGGGCAGCGACCTGGTGGAAATCGTGCCCCTGGACGACACCCTGCTGGTGGAAGCGAAAATCCGCCCGCAGGACATCGCCTTCCTGCACCCGGGCCAAGAGGCGGTGGTCAAGTTCACCGCCTACGACTACACCATCTACGGCGGCCTCAAGGCCAAGTTGGTGCAGATCGGCGCCGACACCATCACCGACGAAGACAAGAAAACCACCTACTACATGATTACCCTGCGCACCGAGCGCAGCCACCTGGGCACTGACGACAAGCCGCTGATTATCATCCCCGGCATGGTGGCCACGGTGGACATCATCACCGGCAAGAAAAGCGTCTTGAGCTACCTGCTCAAACCAATCATCCGCGCCCGCGCCGAGGCCTTGCACGAGCGCTGATGGGGCATTGGAGCGGCGCCCTAGCGGTGGGTGCTGGGTTTGGGGGCGAGGTGGGTAGGGAGGCGTCGGTTCGACTGCGCGGCGGTGGTGCCAGGTTCACGAGGGTTGGGACGGGCCCTTGGCCTTGAGCACCTTGACCACTTCCGTGACCAGGTTCACCACGATCACCCGTTCCTCGGTGGGCAGGCTCTGAATCAGTTCGTTGACGCTCTGTGAGTGGCTGTGGGCATCATTGGCACTGGCGCGTACCAGGTCGCTCAGCGAACACTCCAGCACTTCCGACATCTGTTGCAGGCGCGTCAAGGAGATGGAGATCACTCCGTTTTCCATGCGGCTGATGGTTTCCTTCTCCACTCCAATGGCCTCGGCCATGTAGGCCTGTGTCAGGCCCTTGGCCTTACGGCGAAACGCAATGGTTGCCCCGACTCTATGTGCCACCGTGCGTTCTTTCATGTGTGTTTAACCTCTTGCGTCATCATCCTTATCGTTAAGCGACAGTTTCCGGGCTTACTCCGTTCAAACGAATGATGTAATACGACTATGGTATTGATGCCTTGCGTCATGCTTTATTTGATTCAGATCAAAAAACAGCCGTAGGATTGGCGACATATTAGATAGTGGCCTTTAAATGGCTCCAGCTTTTCGACCATGGGATTTCATCTGCATGCTGACCCATTTGAAGATACGAACAGGGATGCTCTGGGTGTTGGCGCTGTTCGTCTGCGCGTTGCTGGTTTCCTCCCTGACCAGTTGGCGCAGCTCCATGAACACCGATGCGCAGATCGAACGCCTGCATGAGGTCGGCGTTACCCAGAACAGCCGGGTGCACCTGGCCTACCTGCGTTTGCTGCGCTCACGGGTGGGAATGGCGGGTGCTTTCCTGGAGGCACGCGCCGGCGACAGCGAGAAGGCCGCCGCCAGCCTGCAGCGGGCCAAAACCTTGTTCGAGGAAGCGCTGGTGTTTTTCGAGGCGTTCAGCGCCCAGGAAAAAAAGCACCCGTCGGCCCTAGACATCGCCGCCCTGCAGCAGGCCTTTGCGGTGTATCGCAGCACCCTGAATGAACAGATGCAGGCCCTCAAGGACGGCTCCGAGGAGCGCTACATCGCGGTCAACCTCAAGGCCCGCGCCGCCAACGACAGCTTCGACACCGCCCTGACGGCATTCGAGCAGGCCCTGGATGCGCAAACCGTCGCGATCATGGACGAGGCGCACACGCGCTACAGTGTGGCCCAGGTCCAGGCCGTGGTGTTGCTGCTGATTGCCGGGTTGCTGGCGGCCGGTTGCTGGTGGTTTATCGCCACCCGGGTGCTGCGCCCGCTGCGCGAGGCCGGGCGCCATTTCGAGGAAATCGCCGCCGGGGATTTGCGCCACCCCATCGACGCCCAGTCGAACAATGAAATCGGCCAACTGTTCAACGGCTTACAGCAGATGCAGGCCAGCCAGCGCCAGACCATCGAACAGATCAGCCATTGCGCCCATCAGTTGGCCAGCTCTGCCGAACAACTGAGCCGGGTCACGGTGGAAAGCAATCGCGGCCTGCACCAACAGCACAACGAACTGGAGCAGGCCGCCACCGCCGTGACCCAGATGACGGCGGCGGTGGAGGAGGTGGCGCGTAATGCCGTTTCGACCTCCGAAGCCTCCAGCGCCACCAACCAGTTGGCCGGGGAGAGCCGGCGCCAGGTGCAAACCAGCCTCGACGAAGTCGATGCCATGAGCCGCGAGATCAAGACCAGTTCCGACCTGGTGCAAGACCTGGCGGTCCAGACCCGGGATATCGGCCGGGTGCTGGAAGTGATCCGCAGCATTTCCGACCAAACCAACCTGCTGGCCCTCAACGCCGCCATCGAGGCCGCCCGTGCCGGCGATGCCGGACGTGGTTTCGCGGTGGTGGCCGACGAGGTGCGCACCTTGGCTTATCGCACCCAGGAATCGACCCAGGAAATCGAGCAGATGATTGCCGGTATCCAGACCGGCACCCACCAGGCCGTGGAGGCCATGGACGCCAGCACCCGCCGCGCCGGCACCACGTTGCTGGCCACGGAAGCCGCGGGCCAGAGCCTGGAAGAAATCTTCCTGGCGGTGAGCCAGATCACCGAACGCAACCTAGTGATCGCCAGTGCCACGGAGGAGCAGGCCAAGGTTGCCCATGAGGTGGACCGCAACCTGCTCAACATCCGCGAGCTATCGACCGTGGCGGCCGAAGGGGCCCACCAGACCAGTTCCGCCAGCGGCGAATTGTCGCGCCTGGCGTCGGAGTTGAGCGCCATGGTCAGGCATTTCAAGACCTGACCCGGCGGCTGCCACACAGGGCAGTGCAACCGGTATGCAATCCCAGGGGATGGGGCCCGGCGTAAAGATAAAAACAACAGTTGTCAGCAGGACGCACCCATGTCGAACCTCCAAGATCTCTCGCACATCTTCATCCAGACGTTGGAGCAGAGCATTGATAGCGTGGTGGTCATCGATCAGCGCAATCAGGTCATTCTGTTCAACGCCGCAGCCGAAAAGCTCTGGGGCTACCGTCGCGACGAGGTGCTGGGCCACAACGTCAGCCTGTTGGTGCCGCAACTGATCCGCGCCGATCACGACAGCTACATCGACAAAAACCGCGTGACGGG
Organism: Pseudomonas sp. MF08817; assembly: GCF_059862705.1. Taxonomy (NCBI): domain Bacteria; kingdom Pseudomonadati; phylum Pseudomonadota; class Gammaproteobacteria; order Pseudomonadales; family Pseudomonadaceae; genus Pseudomonas; species Pseudomonas sp. MF08817. The sequence continues at coordinate 66,683 of NZ_JCBCUY010000028.1, read as the reverse complement.
CATCAACCGGATTGTCGGCACCAGCCGCGTCGTGCTGATCGAGCGCAACGACGGCGGGCGGCGCTGGGGCGCGATGTCGATCTCCAAGGTCGAGACGCCCGGGCAACAGCTCTATACCGCGTTTATCAAAGACATCACCGACCAGCATGAGGAGCGCGAGAGGCTGTTTCTGCTGTCGTTGGTGGTCGATACCACGCAAAACGCCATCATCCTCACCGACAATCAATTTCGCATTGTTTACATCAACGAGGGCTTTACCCGCCTGTTTGGCCACCAGGCCGAGCAGGTGCGCGGCAAAAGCCCCTGCCAGGTGATTGCCCCGGACCTCGACCCGTTGGCGCAAACCGCCCTGCATGAGGCCCTGACCCGCGGCCAATCCCACCAATCCCAAGTGGTGGGCTACCACCTCGACGGTTCGCGGGTGTGGTGCGACGTCACCTCCCATCCGGTGTGCGATGCCCAGGGTGTGCTGCTTAACAGCGTCAGCGTCCTCAACGATGTGACCCACTCGCGGATGCCCGAGGTTTTGCGCCACAAAATGCTCGAAGCCATGGTCCAGGAGGCGTGCCTGGAATCATTGATGAGCCTGGCGTGCCGGGAGGTCGAGCGCATCGCTCCGGACGTGATCGCCACGGTGCTCAGTATCGATGCCCAGGGCGCGCTGCATACCCTGGCGGCACCGAGCCTGCCTGCGAGTTACGGCGCGGCCCTGGAAGGGCTGGCCATTGGTCCGGCCATTGGCTCGTGCGGGGCCGCCGCATTTCGCGGCGAAGCCGTGATGGTCAGCGATATTGCCAGCCACCCGAACTGGGAAGACTTCCGCGACCTGGCCCTCCCGCTGGGGTTACGGGCCTGTTGGTCGACGCCGATAAAATCCAGCTCGGGGCGCGTGCTCGGCACTTTTGCCTTCTATTACCGGCAACCCGACGAGCCCAGCGAGCTGCATCGCTTGCTGGTCAACGCCAGCATTCAGTTGTGTGCCCTGGCCCTGGAGCGTGAAGAGTCGCGCGCCCACATCCGGCAACTGGCCTTCTACGACGAATTGACCGGCCTGCCCAATCGCAACCTGTTGTACGCCCGGGCCGACCAGGCCATCGCCGAGGCGGGGCGCAACCATACGCAGCTGACCGTCCTGTTCGTTGACCTGGACCGCTTCAAGCAGGTCAACGATTCACTGGGGCATGCGGCCGGGGATGAATTCCTGCGCATCACCGCCCGGCGTTTGAGCGAACAGCGCCGCCAGGTAGACATTGTCAGCCGGTTGTCGGGCGATGAGTTTGTGCTGGTGCTCCCGCGGTGCGGGCCACAGCAGGCAGTGGCGGTGATCGAAGAGCTGCGCAAGAGCCTGGCGACGCCTTGCCAGATCGCCGGCGTGGTGCTGACCCCCTCGGCCAGCATCGGCGCCAGCCTGTTTCCCGAGGACGGGCGCACCATGGCCACACTCTTGCATCGCGCGGATATGGCCATGTTCCAGGCCAAGACCCGCGCACGCGGCAGTGTGAGTTTTTTCAGCGAGGGGCTGGACCAACTCGCCCGGGGGCGGCTCAACCTGGAAACCGCGCTGCGCCAGGCCATCAAGCAGAAAACCTTTTTCCTCATGTATCAGCCCCAGATCGACCTGCGCACCGGGGCCCTGTACGGCGTCGAAGCCCTGGCCCGCTGGCATCACGCGCAACTGGGGCATATCTCGCCCACCTGTTTTATCCCCCTGGCCGAAGAATGCGGGTTGATCGGCGAGTTCGGGCAGTGGGCGCTGCGCGAGGCGTGCCAGCAGTTGGCGGCCTGGCGGCGCGAAGGGTTGGCGGTGCCCTGTGTCTCGGTGAACCTGTCGCCGACCAATTTCCACAACCGGCAGTTGCCCATGCTGATCGGCGAAATCCTCGCCCAGCATGGGCTCACGGTGGCCGACCTGACCCTGGAAATCACCGAAAGCGTGGTGATGGACAGCAACCCCGATACCCTCACCACCATCAATGAGGTCCACGCCATGGGCATTTGCCTGGCGATGGACGATTTCGGCACCGGCTATTCGAGCCTCAGCTACTTGCGGCGTATCCCGATTCAAGAGCTCAAGCTTGACCGCAGTTTCGTCCACGACCTGGAACACGACACCACCAGCCAGGCCCTCAGCGAGGCGGTGATCCGTATTGGCGAAAGCCTCAAGTTGCGTGTGGTGGCCGAAGGCGTCGAAACCGCAGCCCAACAACGGGTGCTCCAGCAGCAGGGCTACCAGGTGGCCCAGGGCTACCTGATCTCCCGGCCCCTGCTGGCCGAGGCATTCGGCCCTTGGCTGCAAAGCCGACGGCTGGCGCTGACCGAGGGCGACACGGTGCCTGGCTAGGCAAGCTGCTAGCATTGCGCCTGGCTCAATCTTCAACTTTTGTGAGTGCCTGGCATGCAGCTTCCCGATCTGAACCTACTTGTCGCCCTCGACGCCTTGCTCGACGAGGGCAGCGTGGTGGGCGCCGCGCGGCGCATGAACCTCAGCCCGGCGGCGATGAGCCGCACCCTGACGCGGATTCGCGAAGCGGTGGGCGACCCGATCCTGGTGCGCGCCGGGCGTGGCCTGGTGCCCACGCCCAAGGCCCTGGAACTGCACAACCAGGTGCGCGCCGTGGTGGAGCAGGCGGCGCGGGTGTTCCGCTCGGCCGACCAGGTAGACCTGCGCACCTTGCGTCGGCGCTTCAACATCCGCGCCAATGACTTTTTCGTCGGCGTGTACGGCGGGCGCCTGTTCGCCGCCATGGACCGCGAGGCGCCCCATTGCGAACTGCGCTTCGTGCCCGAGGGCGACGCTGACGACGAGGCGCTGCGCGAAGGGCGCATCGACCTGCGCATCAGCAACTCCCGCCCGCAAACCCCGGAAGTGAAGGTGCAGAACCTGTTCTCCACTACCTTCGTCGGCCTGGCCCGGGAAGATCACCCGCTGTTCGACGGGGAAATCACCGCCGAACGTTTTGCCGGGTTTGCCCATATCAGCATGTCGCGGCGCGGCATCGCCCGCGGGCCCATCGACACCGCGCTCAACGAGATGGGCCTGGAACGGCGGGTGGCGGTGATCGCGCCGAGCTTCCACGCGGCGATGTTCGCCTTGCCCGACTCGGACCTGATCTTGCCGGTGCCCAAGGAAACCATTTCCAGCGTCACCCGCCTGGGCCTGCGCGTGCGCGCCTTCGACCTGCCGATCCCGTTATCGACCCTGATGCTCACCCAGGCCTGGCACCCGCGCTACGACAAAGACCCGGCCCACAAATGGCTGCGCGAAACCCTCAAGTCCACCTGCGATGAAACCTGGTCGCAGGCGCAGCCAAGGTGAGAAAAGCCTTCACCCGCCATGGGAACGGGACCTAAGGCCAGCCCCCACCCCTTGTGGGAGCGGGCCCGGCCCGCGATGAGGCCGGGGCAGGCGATGCACCTGCGGCGGCTGGAATGCCGCCATCGCGAGCAGGCTCGCTCCCACAGTGGAAAGTGAACACCTGCCATAAATCCCACCCACACCACAGTTGAACTGTGGGAGCGGGCCCCGCCCGCGATGAGGCCGGGGCAGGCGATGCACCTGCGGCGGCTGGAATGCCGCCATCGCGAGCAGGCTCGCTCCCACAGTGGAAAGTGAATACCTGCCATAAATCCCACCCACACCACAGTTGAACTGTGGGGGCGGGCCCGGCCCGCGATGAGGCCGGGGCAGGCGATGCACCTGCGGCGGATGGAATACCGCCATCGCGGGCAGGCCCGCTCCCACAGGGTTCATTTGTTACACCGCGGTCATTGTTCCCACAGGGATAGTGTTTAAACCGTTCTGCGCAATTGCTGCGCGGCACGCACTTATAAGCTGCCAATAAGTCAGTTTTCGTCAGCTATCAGCGTTCTTAAACTGCTCCGGTATTTCTCAACCGGAGTTGTGCTGCTTATGAGTTCCCTTGCTGTCGCCGCGCCTGCTGCTGTTGCGGCACCCGCCAAGCCGGCAGCCGCGGCGCCGCCGGTGTTCGGGCCGCGGATCATCATCGGTTTGGTGGGTGTGTTGCTGGCGGTGCTGGTGTCGGGCCTTAACGAGATGGTCACCAAGGTTGCCCTGGCCGATATCCGTGGTGCGTTGTACATCGGTTACGACGAAGGCACCTGGCTGGTGGCCTGCTACACGGCCACGTCCGTGGCGGCCATGGCCTTCGCACCCTGGTGCTCGGTGACGTTCTCCCTGCGCCGTTTCACCCTCGCGGCCATGGGCCTGTTCACCGTGCTGGGCGTGCTGTGCCCCTTTGCCCCCAACTACGAAAGCCTGTTGCTGCTGCGCACCGTGCAAGGCCTGGCCGGTGGCGCGCTGCCGCCGATGCTGATGACCGTGGCCCTGCGTTTTTTGCCCGCCAACGTCAAGCTCTATGGCCTGGCCGGTTATGCCCTGACCGCCACCTTCGGCCCCAGCCTGGGCACGCCGCTGGCGGCGCTGTGGACCGAATACGTCGGGTGGCAGTGGGCGTTCTGGCAGATCGTCGCGCCGTGCCTGTTGGCTATGGCGGCGGTGGCCTACGGCTTGCCCCAAGACCCGCTGCGCCTGGAGCGCTTCAAGCAATTCAACTGGCGCGGCCTGCTGCTGGGGTTCCCGGCGATCTGCATGTTGGTGATCGGCCTGTTGCAGGGCAATCGCCTGGATTGGTTCGAGTCAGGCCTGATCTGCACCTTGCTCGGCGGCGGGGCCCTGCTGTTGGTGCTGTTTCTGGTCAACGAATGGTCGCAACCGATCCCGTTTTTCAAGTTGCAGATGCTGGGGGTGCGCAATTTGTCGTTCTCCCTGCTGACCCTGGCCGGGGTGCTGATGGTGCTGCTGGCGGTCATCCTGATTCCGTCGGCCTACCTGGCCCAGGTCCAGGGCTATCGGCCCTTGCAAACGGCGCCGGTGATGCTGGTGATGGCGCTGCCGCAATTGATCGCGCTGCCGCTGGTGGCGGCCCTGTGCAACCAGCGCCGGGTCGATTGCCGCTGGGTGCTGGGGATTGGCCTGGGGATGCTGGCGCTGTCCTGCGCCGGCGGCACTCAACTGACCTCGGCCTGGATCCGCGACGACTTCTACGTGCTGCAACTGTTGCAGATCTTCGGCCAGCCCATGGCCGTGCTGCCGCTGCTGATGCTCTCCACCGGCAGCATCACGCCCATGGAAGGGCCCTACGCCTCGGCCTGGTTCAACACGGTCAAGGGCCTGGCGGCCGTGGTCGCCACCGGGGTGCTGGACGCCCTGACCACGGCGCGCCTGCACTTTCACTCCACCCACCTGGTGGACCGCCTCGGCAACTCGCCGTGGGTCGAAGGCAACCCTGCCGACCTTGCCCGGCGCCTGCACCAGCAAGCCCTGGTGCTGACCTCGGCGGACTTGTACGCCTGCATGGCCGTGCTGGCCGGCGCGATGATCCTGCTGATTTTCTGGCTGCCGACGCGGATCTACCCACCGCGCGCGCCCATTTGAATGCTTAACGACACAGAAGGTTGTTTATGACGATTTCCACGAAACACACCGTCGCCGCTTCGGCGGCGGTTTTGGCCCTGGGTGCGCTGCTCTACGTGCTGGCCCCCGGCCTGTTCGGCCACGGCACGCGCCAGACCACCAACGACGCCTTCGTTGCTGCCGATTTCACCCTGGTGGCGCCCCGCGTGGCCGGGTTCATCAAGGAAGTGCTGGTGGACGATAACCAGCAGGTCAAGGCCGGGCAGTTGCTGGCCCTGATCGATGACCGCGACCTGCGCGCCGCTGCCCTGGCTGCGGCGGCGCAAACCGAAGTCGCCAGCGCCCAGTTGCAAAACGCCCGCGCCACCCTGGAACGCCAGGCCTCGGTGATCGCCCAGGCCCAGGCGCAAGTGGTGGCCGACCGTGCGCAAATGGCCTTCGCCGAGCATGAGTTGGCGCGCTACAACCACCTCGCCGGGGTGGGCGCGGGCACGGTGCAAAACGCCCAGCAGGCGCGCACGCGCATCGACCAGGCCACCGCGCAACTGGCCCATGCCACGGCGGTACTGGCCGCCGAACGCAAGCAGGTGGAGATCCTCAGCGCCCAGTGCGACGCCGCCGAAGGTGGCCTCAAGCGCGCCCATGCGGCGCTGGAGATGGCCAGTTACGAGCTGTCGTACACGCGCATTGTCGCGCCGGTGGACGGCATGGTCGGCGAACGGGCGGTGCGGGTCGGCGCCTACGTTACGCCGGGCAGCAAGATCCTCGCCGTGGTGCCGCTGGAACAGGCCTATGTGGTGGGTAACTTCCAGGAAACCCAGCTGATTAACGTGGCGCCGGGGCAGGTGGTGCAGGTGCGTGTCGACAGCCTCGACGGCGAGGCCCTCAGCGGCCGCGTGCAGAGCATTGCCCCGGCCACCGGCGTGACTTTCGCGGCGGTTAAACCGGACAACGCCACGGGCAACTTCACCAAAGTGGTGCAGCGCATCCCGGTGAAAATCCTCCTCGACCCCGGCCAACCGCTGGTTGAGCGGCTGCGGGTGGGCATGTCGGTGGAGGCGAGCATCGACACCCACAGCTCGGCCACACAGGTGCGCGAGGTGAGCCAGCGATGAAACGCCTCAATCTTCTGCCGGGCCTGCTGACGTTGGCGATGTTGTCGGCCTGCACGGTGGGCCCGGATTTCCAACGCCCCGAGGCGCCGTCCATCGAACGCTGGAACACCCCACCCACTCCGGCCGCCAGCCAAGCGGTGAGCAGCGCCCTGGCCGAACACTGGTGGGAAGTGTTCCAGGACCCGCAATTGGCCAGCCTGAGCCGGCGCGCCCTGAGCGACAACCTGGACCTGCAACTGGCCAGCAGCCGCTTGCAGCAAAGCCGCGCCGTGCGGCAGGTGACCACCGCCAGCCAGTACCCGTCCACCAGCGCCAACGGCGGCTACGCGCGTAAACGTAACAGTGGTGAAGGCTTGAGCGACCCCTCGGGGCATAACGGCAACAGCGCCTTCAACCTGTGGGAGGGCGGTTTCGCGGCGGCTTGGGAGCTGGACTTCTGGGGCCGCGTACGGCGCGAAACCGAAGCCGCCGACGCGACCCTGGAGGTGGCGCAAAACGACCGTCGCGGCGTGTTGCTCGCCGTGCTGGCCGACACCGCGCAGAGCTATATCCAACTGCGTGGCGTGCAGAGCACCCGGGCCGTCACTGAGCAGAACTTGGAAGTGGCCAACCGCAGCCTGATGCTCTCGCGCATGCGCCAGGCCGATGGCGTGGCGACCCAACTGGACGTGGCCGAAGCCGCCGCGCAAGTGGCCGCCATCGAATCGCGCCTGCCGGTGCTGCGCCAGCGCCAGGACCAACTGATAAACGCCCTGAGCTTGTTGCTGGGGGAGGGCCCGCAAGCCCTGCAAGCCGAACTGGCCGCCGCCGCGCCGGTGCCCCAAGCCCCGGCCCAACTGGCCATCGGCTTGCCCTCGCAGTTGGCGCGCCGCCGCCCGGATATCCTCCAGGCCGAAGCGCGGCTGCACGCCGCCACCGCCAGCATCGGCGTGGCCAAGGGCGACTTCTACCCGCGCATCACCCTGTCGGGCAGTTTCGGCTCGCAAGCCATGCAGTTGTCGGATTTCGGCACCTGGGGCTCGCGTCAGTTCGCCATCGGCCCACAGTTCAGCCTGCCGCTGTTCGACGGCGGGCGCCTGCGCGGCATGCTCAAGCTGCGCGAGGCCCAGCAACAGGAAGCGGCGCTGGGCTATCAGCACACGGTGCTGCGGGCTTGGCACGAGATCGACGATCAACTGACGCGCTACAACGCCAGCCAGTTGCAGCGCGAGCACCTGGCCGAAGCGGTCAGCCAGAACCGCATCGCCCTGTTGGCCGCGCAGCAGCAGTATGTCGAAGGGGTGGTGGACTTCATCAACGTGCTCACGGTGCAAAGCGCCTTGCTCGCCACCCAGGAACAACAGGTCGAGAGCCAGGTGAACGTGTCGCTGGCCATGGTCGGGTTGTACAAGGCCTTGGGCGGGGGGTGGGAGTCGGTGTACCCGTTGCAGGCCGAGGAAGCAGCTTTGTAGGGCGCTCGCGTAGGGTTGTTCCTGATTCCCTGCTGCTTCACAAAATGCCCGGATGGCGGGCTTAACATCACGGGCCGTTTCCTTCACGAGCCCTTGTAGCCATGCCTACGATCGACCCCCCCTGTGTCCCACCCCTGGCCGACAGCCCTTGCGCGCCGGCCAGGGCGCGGTTTTTCTACGTCGTCGCACCGAGCAAATTCGTCATCCTGTTTGTGGCGACCTTTGGTTTCTACTTTCCGTACTGGAGCTACAGAAACTGGCGGCGCTACCGCGATACCACTGGCATCAAGGTGATCCCGTGGCTGCGGGCGGTGTTAAACGATTTGTTCATCTATTCGCTGGTAATGAAGATCGATCGCCAGGTGCAACGGCTGGCCGAGCCTCCCCGTTGGCATCCTCGGCTGCTTGCCCTGGCGATCATTCTCACCGCTCTGGGCGGCTCGATTCAGGTCTGGGTGCCCGATAACTTGCTGGGGCTGGCCGCAGGCCTGGGGGTGTTCCTGCTGCAAACTTACTGGTTGCTATGCGTGCAAAAAGCCATCAATGCGGTGGAGGGTGACCCGCAAGGGCAGGCCAATGCCCGGCTCAGCGGCCTCAATAGGCTATGGGTGGCGCTGGGGGGGTGTGTCTGGCTCCTCACCTTGGGTTCGGTGGCGTTAGAGCTGAGGTAAACCAAGCCCTCGCGGCGCCTAGGGTAAATGGCCCTTTGCCTGCCCCCATACAAAAGTGTAATGATAATTGCTATCAATCATGTGTGTGGACCCTTCCATGGATGCAACCACTGACGGCAAGGCGCAGTTGCATCGCCTTTACCGTGACCACCATGGCTGGCTGCAAGGCTGGCTGCGCAAGCGCCTGGGCGACCGCGAGCACGCCGCCGATGTGGCCCAGGACACCTTCCTGCGCCTGCTGGTGTCGGGGCGTTTTCCGGGGCACCTGGAAAGCCGCAGCTACCTGACGCAGATCGCCCGCAACCTGGTGATCGACCAGTGGCGGCGCCTGCGCATCGAGCGCGCCTACCTGGAAAGCATCGCCCACCTGCCGGAACCGGAGTCGCCGTCCTTGGAAACCCGTGCCTTGATCCTCGAAACCCTGATGCAGATCGACGCCATGCTCGACCGCATGCCGGAAAAAGTGCGCCAGTCGTTCCTGCTTTCGCAGTTCGAAGGGCTGACCTACGCCGAAGTCGCCGAGCGCCTGGGGGTGACGGTCAGTTCGGTGCAGAAGTACATGATCCGCGCCATCCAGGCCTGCTATCAGGTGGTCTACGAGCAATGAGGGCGCAGCGCGAAGCGCCGATTGCCCCGGCGATCGTCGAGCAGGCCAGCGAATGGCTGATGCTGCACTGGGGCGGTGAGCTGGATGCCGAACAGCGCCAGGCCTTCGCCCGCTGGAAAACCGCCCACCCGGACCACCACCGCGCCTGGGCGCGCCTGCAACAGTTGCAGCAAACCCTGAGCGGGGTGCCCGCCGAAAGCGCCCGGGCGGTGCTGCGCGATGCCCCCGACCAGCAGCGCCGCGCCGCCCTCAAACTGCTCGGCGTGCTGCTGGTGGCGGGCGGCGGCTACGCGGTGCAGGGCAGCCAGCCGTGGCGTAACGCCATGGCCGGCGAGCGCACGGCGGTGGGCGAGGTGCGCCACCTGACCCTGGCCGACGGCACGCGCCTGGACCTCAACAGCGACACGGCGGTGGATTTGCGTTACAGCGCCCGCGAGCGGCGTATCACCCTCATCAGTGGCGAAATCCTGCTCAACAGCGGCTACGACGCCACCCGCCCACTGATCGTCGAGACCCAGGCCGGCGACATCCAGGCCCTGGGCACCCGCTTTGCGGTGCGTGATGCGCAGGGCGGTACGCGGGTCGATCTCTATGAAGGCCAATTGCATGTACGCCCGCAACATGCTGCTGCGCAGTACCTCAACGCCGGCGACAGCCTGTGGTTCAACGCCGCCCAGACCGGTGCGGTGCGCGCCGCCGACCTCAATGCCAGCACCTGGAGCCAGGGCCGCCTCACCGCCGAACGCCAGCCGTTGGGGCAGTTTATTGCCGACCTGGCGCGCCATCGCCCGGGCTGGCTGCGCTGTGACGCCGCCGTGGCTGGGCTGCTGCTCACCGGCGTATTTCCCCTCGACGACAGCGACGCCATCCTCGCCGCGCTGGAGCAATCGCTACCGGTGCGGGTAGAAGCCGTGACGCGGTATTGGGTGACGGTCAAGGCGCGAGGGTGAGCAAGCGGGCTTGCCCGCGTTGGGGTGCGAAGCGGTCCAAACATCGGTGTGGCGGCCAAGAAAAAGCTTAGGGTTGCTGCGGCCCCCCCCAGCCCGGGCAAGCCCGCCTGCTACGGGCCCTGCACGCCTTCAAAAAAAACTTCCCAGCGCCTTGTCGGTTTTGCCGAGTTATCCGGGATACCTCTTGAAAGCAAATCAAGAAGCATTCTCATGGGGAGTTCTGGAATGCCACACCGCCCGACGTCGTCTCGTACATTGTCCCGCCACCTGCGCCGTGGGCTGTTTGTCAGCCTGCTGGCCGCCGTGCCGCTGGCGTCCACCCTGGCCGTGGCCGCGTCGGCCCAGGCCGGGGAGGCGCGCCAATACAACATCCCGGCGGGTAACCTCGACCAGGCCCTGAACCGCTTTGCCAGCACGGCGGGCATTTTGCTGTCGGTGGACGCGCAATTGACCGCCGGCAAGCGCAGCCCCGGCCTGCAAGGGCGCTACGACACGGCCCAGGGCCTGGAGCAATTGTTGGCCGGCAGTGGCCTGCTGGCGCTCGAATCCCAAGGCAGTTGGTCGCTGCAAGCCGTGCCCCAGAGCGGTTCGCTGCAACTGGGCGCCACCCGTATCAACGCCGCCGAGGCCGCGGAAAGTGCCTGGGGCCCGGTCGAAGGCATCGTCGCCAAGCGCAGCGCCACCGGCAGCAAGACCGACGCCGCGCTGACGGAAATCCCCCAGACCATCAACGTCGTTACCGCCGCCGAGATCAAGTCCCGGGGCGCGCAAAGCATCGTCGAAGCCCTGCGCTATACGCCCGGCATCACCGGCGGTGGCTTTGACGACCGGGTGAAGTTCTTCGACGAACCGACTTCGCGCGGTATTTCTCCTACACCTCTTTACCTCGACGGCTTGCACCTGCCCTACGGCGGCGGCAGCACCGGTGGTGCGTTGCAGATCGAACCCTATTCCCTGGAGCGCATCGAGGTGCTCAAGGGGCCGGCCTCGGTGCTCTACGGGCAGAACCAGCCTGGCGGCATCGTCAACATGGTCAGCAAACGCCCAACCGAAACCGCCGTGCGCCAAGTGGTGTTGGAGGCAGGCAGCTACGACCATAAAAGCGTCGCCGTTGACCTCGGCGGGCCGCTGGACGAGGAGGGCAAGTTCCTCTATCGCCTCACCGGCCTGGCCAACGACTCCAATGGCGAGATCGACTACTTCGAGCAGAAGCGCCAGTTCCTCGCCCCCAGCTTTACCTGGAACGCCAGCGACGACACGCGCCTGACCGTGTTCGCCCAGTACCAGAAGGACGACGGCGTGCCCGAGGCCCAGGGCCTGCCGGCCTCCGGCACCCTGTTCCACAACCCCAACGGCAAGATCGACCGCGACGTGTTCATCGGCGAGCCGGGCATCAACAAGTACAACCGCGAGCAGTACGTGCTGGGCTACGAGTTGTCCCATCGCCTCAACGACGTCTGGACCCTCAAGCAAAACGCCCGTTACGCCACGGTCGACGACCACTACCGCGCGCCGTTGCACGGCTACCGCTTCGTCACCAACCCCCTCACCGGGGCCAACGACCAGCGTTACCAATCGCGCTTCGGGGTCAACTGGAAGCAGGAAAACCAGGTGTTTGGCGTGGACAACATCGCCCAGGCCGAATTCGACACCGGCGCCCTGAACCACACCGTGATCCTGGGCGTGGACTACTACCACTCCAACTCCGACTTCCACGGTTTGTATGACCGCAACGGCGCGGCCATCGACCTGTTCACCCCCACCTACGGCCAACGCATGAACTGGAGCGGGCCGCAGAGCTGGGACCGCACCATCGACCAGACAGGCTTCTACGCCCAGGACCAGATCAAGCTCGACCGTTGGGTGTTCGTCATCGGCGGGCGCTACGACCTGGCCAAGGGCGACAACTACCAGACCCTGTCGGCGGTGGAAACCCACAGCACCACCCGCGACGAAAAATTCAGCGGCCGGGGCGGCATCGTCTACCTGTTCGATAACGGCATCGCGCCGTTTGTCAGCTACAGCGAATCCTTCCTGCCGCAACTGGGCACTGGCGTGGGCGAAAAACCCTTTGAGCCGACCACCGGCAAGCAATACGAAGCGGGCGTGAAGTACCAACCGCCGGGGCAGAACAGCTTCGTGCAGATCTCGGCCTACCAGATCGACCAGGAAAACATGCTCACCCCAGACCTGGCCAACCCCGGCCATAGCAAACAGGTCGGCGCGCTGCGTTCCAAGGGCATCGAGCTGGAAGCCAAGGGCGAAATCAGCGAAGCCTTCAACGTGATCGCCTCGGTGTCGCGCAACGACGTCAAGTACACCAAGGACAACGACGGCCGCGAAGGCCGCCACCCGGCCAACCGCCCACCCGTGACCGCCGCGTTGTGGCTTAACTACACCCTGCTGGGCGACACCCCATTGGCCGGCCTGGGCGCGGGCATCGGCGCACGCTACGTGCGCGGCAACTACGGCGACGACTACGACGGCGCGTTCCAGATCCCGTCCTACACCGTCTACGACGCCAACATGAGCTACGACCTGAGCCAATCGCCGCTCAAACTCAAAGGCGTGAAACTGGGCCTGACCGTGCAAAACCTGGGCGACAAAACCTACGTCGCCAGTTGCGGGAGTTCGGTGGACTGCTACTACGGCGAAGGCCGCACCGTGGTGTCGAACTTGACGTATGACTGGTAAGGGCCACCCGCGCCGGGCGTGATGGCGGGCGCCTTGCCCGTGGCAACCCGTAACGCAAACTGACGCGCCTGGGGCACCTCGTGGTTGACCAGGCGCCGCCTCCAGCCAACGGGGCGGGTGGCGGGTGTTTGAATTCGGGGCAGTGCAGGCCAGGCGGGTTCGCCTGGCCTGCATTTAACGATCAAAGTGTTGGCCTGGACTGGTCCGGGCTCCAGAGCCAGAAGGTGTAACCGTAGTCGCCTTCCAATTTGGGAAAAATCGCCCCGTCGCGAAAATACTGCCGCGAACCTTCACGGGCGGGGCTGAACCACCAACCGGCGTGGGGGCACGGCTCGCCGCTGGCTTTGCGCGGCGGGTGCTGCGGTTCGCTACCCGGCGCGTCGGCCATGGCGTCGGGGTCGCTGTCTTCAAACTCACCTTCGAGAAGTTCGACGAAGTACCACTTGCAGGGGCGGTAAGTGAAGGAGTCGGATTGCACTTGATAACGAGCCGAAAAAATGGGGTCCGTAAAAACACCCTTATATTGGTTTTGTGCAATAAATTTCGAAAAACCGTCCTCATCGCCCCACAAGCCTGCGCGGCCCAAGGTTTTCAAGACATCCAGACCTAATTCATTGAATGTTTGACATTCTTCCAGTGTCTTCCACATCCCTTCGCCGCCTCCGGTCCAGGCAAATTGCAGGGCACCCAGAGGATCATCTTGAGACACATAGACGCCAGTACGTGGCGGAACTTCCCCGGTTTTACCTTCAATATCCATATGCACTTTGAATTTTGGCAACCGCGGAAACTGTCCTTTGATTTGCTGCCAAATTGACCAAAATGTCATATCGCTCCAGTCCCGCTCCATAACACCGTCAATCTTGTAACCGTACGAGAACACCTCATGGGCCCGTTCGCGAAACTCGTTTTCCTGTTCTGCAGTGGCCCATTGCATTGAAAACTCGCCCAGCATATGGGCGCATTGATTGGTTCCCGTGATGCCGTAGCACTGGTCGGCGCGTTTGGCCATATGCCACATGGTGCTTTGCCTGTAGGCAATCAAGGCTGGAAAACCACCGGTGCTCCAGTTGGCTGCGGTATCGCGCACGCCCCAGCGTTCGCTGACCATCAGGGGGTCGAGAATCGAACGGCGTTCTAAAAGCATCTCGGCCATAACGATCAGCTCCTCGATCTTCGGCAACAACGCATCCAAGTAACTTTGCGACGAGTAGTAATAGAGCATCGCCGCTTGGCGTTTTTGCCACAGGGACAGGTGATAAGTCGGGGTCATAGGATAAAGAGCGTTCATGTTGTGTGCCCGGACAGTGCAGGCCAGGCGGGTTCGCTTGGCCTGCATTTAACGATCAAAGTGCTGGCCTGGACTGGTCCGGGCTCCAGAGCCAGAAGGTGTAGCCGTAGTCGCCTTCCAGCTTGGGAAAAATTGCGCCATCGCGAAAATACTGCCGCGAACCTTCACGGGCGGGGCTGAACCACCAACCGGCGTGGGGGCACGGCTCGCCGCTGGCTTTGCGCGGCGGGTGCTGCGGCTCGCTACCCGGCGCGTCGGCCATGGCGTCGGGGTCGCTGTCTTCGAACTCGCCTTCGAGAAGTTCGACGAAGTACCACTTGCAGGGGCGTTCGGTGAAAGAGTGAACTTGTACTCGGGTACGAGCGTAGAAGTACGACTCTTTAAAGACGCCTTTATAGGGCGATTGCTCAATGAACCTTGCAAGTCCGTTTTCATCGCCCCACAAGCCTGCGCGTCCCAAGGTTTTCAAAGCGTCCAGGCCTATATCATTGAACGTTTTGCATTCTTCCAGCGTTTTCCACATACCTTCGCCGCCTCCGGTCCAGGCAAATTGCAGGGCACCCAGAGGATCATCCTGAGAGACATAAACACCGGTACGTGGCGGAACTTTCCCGGTTTCACCTTCAATATCCATATGTACTTTAAATTTCGGCAAACGAGGAAATTGTTCTTTGAGGTCCCGCCAAATAATCCAAAAAGTTAAATCACTCCAGTCCCGTTCCATGACACCGTCAATATTTCCTGCGTACTTAAATACGTCCTCTGCTTGATCGCGGAATACCTTTTCCTGTTCAGCCGTAGTCCATTGCATCGCATACTCTCGAAGCATGCGGGCACATTGGTTGGCGCCCGTAATGCCGTAGCATTGGTCGGCGCGCTTGGCGATATCCCACATTGTGTTTTCCCTGAACTCGATCAGGGCCGGAAACCCACCAGTGCTCCAGTTGGCTGCGGTATCGCGCACGCCCCAGCGTTCGCTGACCATCAGGGGGTCGAGAATCGAACGGCGCTCCAAAAGCATCTCAGCCATAACGATCAACTCGTCGATCTTCGGCAACAACGCGTCCAAGTAACTTTGCGACGAGTAGTAATAGAGCATCGCCGCTTGGCGTTTTTGCCAAAGCGACAGGTGATAAGTTGGGGTCATCGGATAAAGCGGATTCATTTTTTAAACTCCGTTACTTGGCCGGGCAAGTTGGGCAGACCGAGGCGCACATTGCTGAGTTGGGTATCAAAGTCGGTCATGCCCCAGGCGGTATCAAAGGGACCGCTGATGGCGGGGTGATTGATTTTTTCGCGCAGGCCTTCGTAGAACTCTTTTTCTCCTGGCGACATTTTGTTGTAGCGGTCGTAGGTCATTTCGGGGGCTGGCTCCATGCGGCCGGTCTGACGATCCACGCGGTAATAGGTCATCGTGTCGAATGCGCCTCCAATGCTTTCGCCGGTAGCATTTCGTACCTGACTGGCATCGAACTTGACCTGCTCCCAACCGCCCTCCAGATACCGATCAGGTAGGCCCTCCCGCGGCAATTTAACTTGAGATGCCGCGGGGCCTTTCCAGACCTTGAGGGTTTCCCCGGCCTTGAGTTCGTACACCACGAACTGGCCATTGACGTTCCAGTCCGGCCACACCGCCAGGTACTTGCGCCAGGCAGACTTGGGGTTGGCTGAATCCATGATTTGCTTGAACACGGCTTCCGTGACCCAGTCCTGGGCACTGGCGACACTGCCGGGGCTTATGATGCGGTAAAGGCGTAGGGGGCCTTTTAGAACAACCGCTTCCATTCCTTTTGCAAAGCTTGAAATTTGATCGTTATCAAGGCGGGGAAAGCCTAGGACGGCTCTTTTGTTGACCTCGTCTATGTAGTCTCCCGGTTTCAACGGCTTAAACTCCCTCGGCTTCCCCCGACTCAACCACCCCGGCAACGGCTTCGCATCCCGCATCAATTTCACCGCCCGCGCCTCGGGCAATCCGCCGTGAAAGTGCACATTCACCGTGTTCAGGATCGCCCGATGCTGCATCAGGTCTTCCATCTCCAACCGGCGGATCACGATGTCGAGGGCGTCGCGTATCGGTTGCAGGGCTTTGCCGATATGGGCGTTGGCTTGCAAACGCACGGCCTTGACCATGTTCAGGGTTTGCTCGGCCTTGGCGGCGGCCCCAGGGACGTATTTGACTTTGCCCAGCAAAGTGTTGAGCAGGGCAATGCCCCGGTCGAAGGCGTGCAGCAACCTCAAGACGTCTATTTGGTTGCGCACCTTTTTGATGGCGTCGGCCAGTGTCTGGAACACCTGGCCCCATTTCATGCCACGCCAGTACTTCACCACTTCCTTTTTACGCAGCAGGGTGATGACCCAGGTCATCGCCTCGTCCACGGCCTGCTCCACGGCATGGCCCCCCGAGCGGCGGATAAACAGGAAGAAGATTTTCAGCACGCCCTTGACCAGGGAACCGAGCACCGGAAACAGGCCGATCAGGGTCAGGCACAGGCCGACCCAGGCCCAGGTGTTGCTGTGGTCTTTTTGCAGTTCGCGGCAGTTGGCGACCAAGTCGCGCATGTCGCAGACCTGGTCCACCAAGGGCACCATGGAGACCGCCGCGTCGAAGGCGATTTGCCCGGTGCTGCGGTCTTGGTTGAAGTCCCCCTGGATCGCCTCCCACACCCAAAGGGCGGTATCGACACTGGCGTCGAAGAGTTTTTCCGGGGCGCCGGTGATGTACGCCAGGGCGACGCGCATGTTGTCGGCGGGGACAGTGGGTTCTGGGGTAGAGGATGGCGGCATGGCACGCACTCGCGCAGGACAAAACGCGATGCTAGCGAGGCAATTTATTGCGCGAAATCAGACCAAACGGACGCGATTGGTGGGAATCGGCCTACGACAATTCGTAACGCTGGCCGTGGTTATTGCGAACAGGCTCGTACACAAGGGGCCCCTTGGCGATGAGTACAAGGGCGAAAGCCTCCAGGGCCCCAGGCTGAGCTACTCCCCCCGTGCCAACGCCAACAACTGCTCGCGCCACCGCGCGTTGGCCGGCAGGGCCAGGAAGGAGCCGTTGAGCAGGGTGGCACGGGCCGGGTAGCAGAAGGGCGCGCCGTCGAGGTCGAGCACTTCACCGCCCGCGCCTTCGAGCACGCCTTGGGCGGCGGCGGTGTCCCATTGCGAGGTGGGCGCCAGGCGCGGATAGCAATCGGCCGCGCCTTCGGCCAGCAGGCAGAATTTCAGCGAGCTACCGATATTGGCCAGGTGCAGTTCACCCAGGCTGGCGCCCAGGCCTGCGAGCAGGCGTTCCTGCTCGGGGCTGGAGTGGCGGCGGCTGGCGACCACGGTGAACGGCTGTGCGGGCGGTGGTGTGTCGCGCACCCGGATCGGTTGCGCCTCGGCGCCCGGTTCTGCACGCCAGGCGCCTAGGCCCGTACCGCCGAAGTAGCAGCGGCCGTTGCTGGGCATCGACACCACGCCAAACACCACGCGGCCCTGTTCGATCAGGGCGATGTTGACGGTGAATTCCTCGCTGCCGCTGATGAACTCCTTGGTGCCGTCCAACGGGTCCACCAGCCACCAGCGCTGCCACGTGGCGCGCACGTTTTGGGGGATATCGGCGTCCTCTTCGGACAGTACCGGGATGCTTGGGTCCAGCGCCGTCAGGCCGGCGAGGATCAGGTGATGGGCGGCGAGGTCGGCGGCGGTTACCGGCGAGTCATCGGCCTTGGCGGTAACGGCCACATCGGCACGCCAGAACGGCAGGATCGCTTCGCCCGCCTGGTGCGCGAGCTCAATCACCGGGGCCAGCAACGGGTGGGGGAAATGTGGGCTCATGGCTGGAACACTCCGCGTTCGATCAGCAGGTCGCGGGCCAGGTACAGCGCGGCGAGGGCGCGGCCTTCGGTGAAGTCGGGGTTTTGCGCCAGGGCCGAGAGTTCGCGCAGGTTGACCCGGTCAACGCGCATCGGCTCCGGCTCGTCGCCTTCGAGGCGCTCGGGGTACAACTCGGTGGCCAGTACCACCTGGATTTTCTGGCTCATGTAGCCGGGCGACAGCGACAGCTCGGTCAGGTGCTCCAGTTGATGGGCGCCAAAACCGGCCTCTTCCTTCAACTCGCGCACCGCAGCGGCGAGGATGTCTTCGCCCGGCTCGATCAGGCCCTTGGGCAGCGACAATTCGTACTCGCCCGTGCCGCCGCAGTACTCCTCCACTAGCACCGCGTGCTCGTCGTCCACCATTGCCACGATCATCACCGCGCCATACCCGACCCCTTTGCTGACCAGCCGCTCATAGGTGCGTTCCACGCCGTTGGAGAAGCGCAACTGCAACTCTTCGACGCAAAACAGGCGGGTGGTGGCGACAACTTCGCGGGCGAGGACGGTGGGTTTCTGGCGCATGGCGGCTCCTATACATGAACGCGGTACTATACCCCGGCTTTTGTGAATGTCTGTGCCCCGTCTACCGTGCGAGAACCTCCCCATGCCCTTATTGCCCTGGCGCGACATCGATACCGTTCTGCTGGATATGGACGGCACGCTGTTGGACCTGCACTACGACAACCACTTTTGGATGGAACACCTGCCCGAGCGCTACGCCCAGCTGCATGGTGTGAGCCGGGCCATGGCCGAGTTGGAGTTGCAGCCGTTGTTCGAGCGCAACGCCGGGCAGTTGCAGTGGTATTGCCTGGATTTTTGGAGTGCGGAACTGAAACTGCCGGTGCGCGAACTGAAGCTGGAAACTGCCCACCTGATCGCCCTGCGCCCGGACGCCGACACCTTCCTGGCGGCCCTGCGCCGGGCCGGCAAGCGTGTGGTGCTGATTACCAACGCGCACCGCGACTCGCTGTCGCTGAAGCTGGAAAAGGTCGAGCTGGCGCCGTATTTCGAGCGGCTTATCAGCTCCCACGACTACGGCTTCGCCAAGGAGAGCCCGCACTTTTGGGATGCTTTGCACGCCGACATCGGTTTTGACCCGGCCCGCAGCCTGTTTATCGACGACACCTTGCCCATTCTGCGCAGTGCTCGGGACTACGGCGTGGCGCACTTGCTGGCGGTCAGCCAACCCGACAGCCGCAAAGGCCCCAAGGACACCGCCGAGTTCGCGGCGGTGGGGGATTATCGGGAATTGATCGAGGGTTTGTAGGCCGCAAGGGCCTAGCCAAAAACACTGTGGGAGCAGGCCCGCTCCCACAGGTTCAGATCTGCTTCAAGTGCAGGTTTATGCCTTACTGCGGCGGAATCCGCAGGCTCTGGCCCGGGTAGATTTTGTCCGGGTGCGAGAGCATCGGTTTGTTGGCTTCGAAGATTTTGTTGTAGAGGTTGGCGTCGCCGTAAACGGTCTTGGAGATCGCGCTCAGGGTGTCGCCTTTTTTCACCACGACAAAACGGGTGGCGGCCACGATGGGGGCGGCGCTGGTGACGGTGATCTGGTCATCGACCGTTTCCACGCCGGCAATGTTGCCCACGGCCAGCAGGACTTTCTCTTTCTCTTCCTGGGTGGCGACTTCGCCGGTGAGGGTGACGGTGCTGCCATCGACC
This sequence comes from Pseudomonas sp. MF08817, assembly GCF_059862705.1. Classification (NCBI taxonomy): domain Bacteria; kingdom Pseudomonadati; phylum Pseudomonadota; class Gammaproteobacteria; order Pseudomonadales; family Pseudomonadaceae; genus Pseudomonas; species Pseudomonas sp. MF08817. The sequence continues at coordinate 46,948 of NZ_JCBCUY010000028.1, read as the reverse complement.
TCAGCGTGCACGTTGGGGTTGCCCAGCCCGACCTTGCTGATGTGCTCTTTCAACTGCTCGCTGGCGTTGGCATTGCCGGGGGTCAGCAGGTCGATCAGTTTTTCGCCGGCTTCTTTCACAAAGCTGAAAAGACTCATGGTCACGCTCCTTAGGTTGAGGTCCGGGGTTGTTGCCCAGTCGCAGAAGACTAGACCAGCGGCGCGGGGCTAAGTTGCGATCCGACCAAATGCCTCGCTCACCTCCCAAGCGCGCTAGAATCCCGGGCCACTCGCGCCCAGGAAGTGAAGATGGACATCAAGCAGCTCAAATTCCTCATCGCCCTCGACGAAACCCGGCATTTCGGCCAGGCCGCAGCGCGGTGCCATATCACCCAGCCCACCCTGTCGATGCGCCTGCGCAGCCTGGAAGAAGAATTGGAGCTGCCGCTGGTCAATCGCGGCCAGCGCTTTGAAGGCTTTACCGCGCCGGGCGAGCGCGTGCTGGCCTGGGCGCGCACGGTGCTGGCGGCCTACGACGGTTTGCAGGCCGAGGCGGCGGCGTGTCGCGGCAACCTGGTGGGCACCTTGCGCCTGGGCGTGGTGCCGCTGTCGAGCTTCGACCCGCTATCGCTGATGCAGCGCCTGCACGCCGAGCACCCGAGCTTGCGTTTCGAGCTGTCGGCCTTGAGTTCGGAGCAGATCCTGGAGCAACTGGCGAGCAATCGCCTGGACCTGGGCGTGTCGTACCTCGAGCGCCTGGATACCGAGCGTTTCGATGCGCTGGCCCTGGGCGAAACCCGCATGGGCCTGCTTTACGATCAGCGGTTTTTCAGCTTCGGCGAAGCGCCGCTGAGCTGGGAAGCGCTGATCGAACTGCCCCTGGGCATGCTCACCAGCGGCATGCACTTTCGCCAATCCATCGACCACAACTTCCACAGCCGTGGCCTCAACCCGCAGCCGCTGCTGCAAACCGACGCCGTCCATCAGTTGCTGCAAGCGGTACACGGTGGCCTGTGTTGCGCAGTGATGCCGCTGGACGGCGGCCTCGAAGCGCTGACCGACCACCTGCGCCTGCAACCGATCGAACAGGCCAAGACCCTGGCGCGCCTGGGCCTGATTATGCGGCGCGGGGCGCCACGCTCGGCGTTGGCGGAAGCCTGTTTTGCGCTTTACGGGAAATCGGACGAGGCTGTTTGATCGACCGGATCTATCGGCACATCGGTAGTAGCAATTAGACGCGACACTTTGACGCGCCTAGGCTTACCGCTACTTAACCTGCCGGTACGCCCCCCATGAACGCCAAGCGCCCGGTTTGCGCGGCGCCCGCCCTGCCTGTGGCCGCGCCCGCCGCCAGCCAGCCCTACCAGTACAGCGACATTACCCAACACCACCAGGCCGGCACCGACCTGGCCGAAGAAGTGGCGCTGGCCATCGCCTACAACGGCATCAGCCAGGCCGTGATGCTGGTCACGCCCACCGACCTTGAAGACTTTATCGTCGGTTTCAGCCTCGGCAGCGGCATCGTCGAAGACGTTCACGACATCTATGACCTGCAACTGAGCGGCGACGGCTCCGCCCGCTACGCCCAGGTGCAGATCGCCAGCCGTGCCTTCTGGAACCTCAAGCAACAACGCCGGCAATTGGCCGGCACCAGCGGTTGCGGCCTGTGCGGCGTGGAAGCGGTCGAGCAGGCGCTGCCCGACCTCGCCGTGCTGCCCGGCGCACCGTTGCCACCGGCCCATTGGCTTGAAGGCTTGCGCCAACGCATCGGCCAATTCCAGCCCCTGGGCCAGCACTGCGGCGCGGTGCACGCGGCGGTGTTCATGGACGGCCAGGGCCAGTTGCTGTTGGGCCGCGAAGACATCGGCCGGCACAACGCCCTGGACAAACTTATCGGCGCCTTGGTGCGCCAGAACATTCCCATGGCCGGGGGGCTGGCGATTGTCACCAGCCGCTGCAGCCTGGAATTGATCCAAAAAGTGCTGCGCGCGGGCATCCAAACCCTCGTCAGCCTGTCGTCGCCCACAGGCCTTGCCGTGCAATGGGCGCGCCGACATCAGCTCAACCTCATCCATTTGCCGCAAAAAAGCGCACCGCGGGTGTACAGCCCCGCGCAGGAGACGCCCGCGTGAGCAATCATCACCAAGCCGATATTCCCCCCACCCCGCGCTACAAGCCCTACAAGGGTGCCGCCGGCGGCTGGGGCGCGTTGGTCAGCGTGGCGCAAGCCTGGTTGACCAGCGACAACGCTCTGAAAAACCTGCGCATGATGCTCAAGACCAACCAGAACGGCGGTTTCGACTGCCCCGGTTGTGCCTGGGGCGACTCGCCGGAAAGCGGCGTGGTCAAGTTCTGCGAAAACGGCGCCAAAGCCGTCAACTGGGAAGCCACCAAGCGTCGGGTCGATGCCGCGTTCTTCGCCAAACACAGCGTCAGCGCCTTGCTGGAGCAGAGCGACTATTGGCTTGAATACCAGGGCCGCCTCACCGAGCCGATGCGCTACGACGCCGCCACCGACCGCTACGTGCCCATCACCTGGGACGCGGCGTTCGCCCTGATCGGCAAGCACCTGCTCAACCTCGACAGCCCCAACCAGGCCGAGTTCTACACCTCGGGCCGGGCCAGTAACGAGGCGGCGTACCTCTACCAGTTGTTCGTGCGTGCCTTTGGCACCAACAACTTCCCGGACTGCTCCAACATGTGCCACGAGGCCAGCGGCGTGGCCCTGGCGCAGAGTGTCGGGGTGGGCAAGGGCACGGTGACCTTCGATGACTTCGAGCACGCCGACGCAATTTTCGTCCTGGGGCAAAACCCCGGCACCAACCACCCGCGCATGCTCGAACCGCTGCGCGAAGCGGTGAAGCGCGGCGCCCAGGTGGTGTGCGTCAACCCGCTCAAGGAGCGCGGCCTGGAACGCTTCCAGCACCCGCAGCACCCCATCGAGATGCTGACCAACGGCGACAAGCCCACCAACACCGCCTACTTTCGCCCGGCGTTGGGCGGCGACATGGCGCTGCTGCGCGGCATGGCCAAGTTCCTCCTGCAATGGGAGCGCGAGGCGCAGTTGGCCAACGCCCCGGCGGTGCTCGACCACGACTTTCTCAACGCCCACACCGCCGGCGTGCTGGAGTACCTGGCGGTGGTCGATGCCACGTCCTGGGAGGCGATTGTCGAGCAGTCCGGCCTGAGCCTGGCGGACATCGAGCAAGCGGCGCGCATGTACGCCAAAGGCAAGAACGTGATTATGTGCTGGGCCATGGGCATCACCCAGCACCGCCATTCGGTGCCGACCATCCAGGAAATCGCCAACCTCATGCTTGTGCGCGGCAACCTCGGCCGCCCGGGCGCGGGCCTGTGCCCGGTGCGCGGCCACAGCAACGTGCAGGGCGACCGCACCATGGGCATCAACGAGCGCCCGCCGGCGTTCTTTCTCGATGCCCTGGAGCGGCGCTTTGAGTTCAAGGTGCCGCGCCAACACGGCCACAACGTGGTCGAAGCCATCCACGCCATGCTCGATGGGCGCGCCAAGGTGTTTATCGGCCTGGGCGGCAACTTCGCCCAAGCCACGCCGGACAGCCCGCGCACCTTCCAGGCCCTGGGCAATTGCGATTTGACGGTGCAGATCAGTACCAAGCTCAACCGCAGCCACCTGGCCCACGGCAAGGAGGCGCTGATTTTGCCGTGCCTGGGCCGTACCGATATCGACGTGCAGGCCCAAGGCCCGCAAGCGGTGACGGTGGAAGACTCGTTCAGCATGGTTCACGCCTCCAACGGCCAGTTGCAGCCGCTTTCAGCGCAGATGCGCTCGGAACCGGCGATCGTCGCCGGCATCGCCGCCGCCACGCTGGGCGCCCACCCGGTGGACTGGAATTGGTTGGTGGCCGACTACGGGCGCATCCGCGACCTGATCGCCGACACCATCCCAGGCTTCAAGGACTTCAACGAGCGGGTGCGCAACCCCGGTGGCTTCTACCTGGGCAATTCGGCCGGCGCGCGGCGCTGGAACACCCCGTCGGGGCGCGCCAACTTCCGCGCCAACGCCTTGCCGCTCGACTTGGTGGACGAACGTACCCGCGCCACAGGGGTGCTGCCGGACCTCATCATGCAGTCGATGCGCTCCCACGATCAGTACAACACCACCATTTATGGCCTGGACGACCGCTATCGCGGGGTCAAGGGCCAGCGCAAAGTGCTGTTCGTCAACGAAGCCGACATCATCCGCCTAGGCTTCAAGCCGGGGCAGAAGGCCGACATCGTGTCGATCTGGAACGATGGCCGCGAACGCCGGGTCAAGGGTTTTACCCTGCTGGCCTTCGACATCCCCGCCGGGCAGGCCGCTGCGTATTACCCGGAAGTGAACCCGTTGGTGCCCCTGGAAAGCACCGGCGACGGCAGCCACACCCCCACCTCGAAATTCGTCGCCATCCGTTTGGAAGCGGCGAGCGAGACGGGGTTGATAATGGCCAGGTCGGCTTAGGCGAGGGGAGGCGGCGGGTGATGGCGCTCTCAGGATCGCCATCGCGGGCGAGCCCGCTCCCACAAAAAAGGCCGCTTCCTGTAGGAAAGCGGCCTGTCGCAAGCAGTAAAAGACCGACTGAAAAGTATTAAGTTCCATAGTTAAAACAATAACTTAGTGAATTGTGTACAAGTCGTGCTACTCGTCGGATTTCGATTGTAAGCCCCCCGCCACAGCCTCAGGATCGCGCCGTCATTCCCTTGAGGTTTCCCTGATGAAGTTCTCCTCGATTCTCTTGTTGTCCCTTAGCCTGGCCAGTGGCGTCGCCGCTGCCGGTGGCACCACCGAAGCAGGCGTGGGCGGCGCATTGGGCGGGGTTTTAGGCTCGGTGGTCGGTCAGTCTTTGGGCGGCAACACCGGTTCGACCATCGGCGCGGCGCTGGGTGGCGCGGGCGGTAGTGCGGTGGGTGCGGACAAACGCAGCCGCGGCGAAGCGGCCATTGGCGGCGCCCTGGGCGCGGCCGGCGGCAACGTGGTCGGGCGCAGCGTAGGTGGCAGCACCGGCAGCCTGATCGGCGCAGCCGCTGGCGGCGGCGCGGGCGGTGCGTTGGGCAACTACATGGGCAACAAAAGCGATGACGACGACCGCCGCCACAGCAGCAGCCGTGGCCGTGATGACCGCCGTTACTACCGCGACGACCACCCCGGCCGCGGCCACGCCTATGGCCATCGCAAGCACAAGAAGCACTATCGTCATCGTTGAGGGCATAACTGCCTGCCACGCCCTTGTGGGAGCGAGCCTTGCTCGCGATGGCGGTATTTCATGACGGCCTGGTAGGCCGCCATCGCGAGCAGGCTCGCTCCCACCGGGGGGCGCCATGCCCCTCCTTAACAATCACCCCACCAACCGCTCCATCGCTTCGCGCAGGCGCGCCGGGATGGGCACCGGTTGGTTGCTGGCGCGGTCGACGAACACGTGGACAAAGCGCCCCGCCGCGCAGGCGTCGGTTTCGCCGGCCTTGAACACGGCCAATTCGTATTGCACTGAGCTGTTGCCCAACTTGCCCACCCGCAGGCCAACCTCGATGGGCTCGGGGAAGGCGATGGAGGCAAAGTAGTCGCAGGCCGAACTCACCACAAAGCCCACCACCTCACCGTCATGGATATCCAGCCCGCCCACTTCGATCAGGTAGGTGTTCACGGCCGTGTCGAAAAAGCTGTAGTAGGTGACGTTGTTCACATGGCCATAGGCATCGTTGTCGTGCCAGCGCGTGGTGATGGGCTGGAAGTGGCGGTAGTCGGCGCGTTGCGGCATGGAGTCGGGCATGGGCGTCTCGGCGAGGGAAGGTGGCCCAGCACATTCGCCGATTGCCCCGCGCAACTCAAGCGCGGCACTGCACCAGGGTCTGGCGTTGCCCGCCGTCGACCTGGTTGGCGTCCGCCAGCCAGCGCTCAAACCCGGCCCTTACCGTTGGCCATTCGCCGTCGATGATCGAGTACCACGCGGTGTCGCGGTTTTGCCCCTTGACCACCATGTGTTGGCGGAACACCCCCTCGAAGGTGAAGCCCAGGCGTTCGGCAGCCTGTTTGGAGCGGGCGTTGGCGTTGTTGCACTTCCATTCCAGGCGCCGGTAGCCCAGGGCGAAGGCCTCGCGGGCCAGCAGGTAGACCGCCTCGGTGCTCTTGGGCGAGCGCTGCATCGGCGCGCCGAAGGCGACGTGACCGATCTCGATGCGGCCCTGGGCCGGGACGATGGACATCAGGCTCAACAGGCCCTGCGCCTGACCACTGGCGCGCTCGACCACGGCGAAGCTGTACGGGTCGCTGCCCGCCGCGTGGTTGGCCAGCCAGGCATCGAACGCCGCGCGCTCGGCAAACGGGCCGTAAGGCAGGTAGTCCCACAGTTTCGGGTCGGCGCCGGGGCCTTGCAGGGCGCGCCACAGGTCATCGCCATGGCGCGCGGGGTCGAGTTTTTCCAGGCGGATAAAACGCCCATCCAACAGTTGGGCCGAGGGCGGCGGGGCGCCCTTGAAGTCAGCGGGTGAAGTGCTCATGCAACTCTCCTAGAGGGCGTGGCGGAACTGGATAAAGCCTGGGCGCTCGGCCATGCGTTCGTACAGCGCGATGGCGGTGGCGTTGCTCTCGTGGGTCAGCCAGTGAACCTTGGCGCAGCCTGCCGCGGCCGCCGTGGCGTAGACATGCTCGATCATCTGGCGGCCCACGCCGGTGCCGCGGGCGGCGGCGCTGACGAACAGGTCTTGCAGGTAGCACGAGTTGCCGATGCTCCAGTTGGAGCGATGGTAGATGAAGTGCACCAGCGCCAGTGCCTGCCCGTCGTGCCAGGCGAGGGCGGCGTGGGTCGGCTCGGCGGGGTCGAGCATACGCTGCCAGGTGCTGTGCATGACGGCCTCTTCGAGTTCGGTGTTGTAGAACTGCAAATAGGCCTGCCACAGGGGTAGCCACGCGGCGTGGTCGGCGGCGGTGACGGGGCGGATCTCAATGGGATGCATGTTGGCTCCTTAACGCATCAGGTGGGCGAGGCTGTGGTCACGTACATCGGTGCTGGCGCCTAGGCCTTCACGCACGCCGGCGATGTCGGCCGCGCTGCGCTGTTGGCCAAGCTTGCGCAGGCCCTTGAGGCGCTGGATGGGCAGGGCGAAACCGACGATGGCCTTGAGCATGCCATCGATGTACTCGGGCGGCGCGTCGCTTACCGCCCAGGGCTGGGCGCGGCCGCGTTCGTGGTGGTCGGTGAGGCGGCTGACCAGCGCCAGCAAACCGTGGCGGTCGCTGAACAGCTTGGCCTGGCCATGGGCGTGCACGGCGGTGAAGTTCCAGGTGGGCACCACTTTGCCGTGCTCGGCCTTGCTCGGGTAGAACGAGGGGCTGATGTAGGCGTCGGCACCGGGGAAGACCACCAGCACCGGATTGCCAGCGGCTAGGTCGCGGCTTTGCGGGTTGGCCTTGGCCAGGTGCCCGTGCAGCGTGCCGTGCTCGCCTTGGCTGGGCTCGAACAGCAGCGGCACATGGCTGGCGTGCAGGCCTTGCTCGCCGTGGGTGATGACGATCGCCAGGCGTGTGTCGTGGATGTGCTGGTGCAGGTGCGGCAGGTCGAACTCGGCGGCGTCGGGAGGCGTGGTCATGGAGAAACTCCTTGGCGAATGCCTGCATCCTAGGCAGGCTAATGGTCCGTTGTAAGAGCCACTTAGGCGCCATTTCATAGGTCCAATGCCATGAGCCAGCCACCGCTGTCCTTCAACCCCGCCGGGATCGAACTCGACCGCCGCCAGGGCCTGAGCCTTCAGCTTTACCAGGCATTGCGCCAGCGCGTGCTGGACGGGCGCTTGAGCAGCGGCACGCGGCTGCCGGCCAGCCGCGACCTGGCCCTGGCGTTGACGATTTCGCGCAACAGCGTGGTGCGTGCCTATGACCAGTTGTATGCCGAGGGCTTTATCGAGAGCCGGGTCGGTGATGGCACTTATGTGGCGCAACTGCCGCAACGGCTGAGCCCGGCGAACGTGTTATCCACAAAACTATCCACAGGGTTTTCAACAGGCTTATCCCCAGGGTTATCCACAAATACGGTGGATTTACCTGGGTTTTCGTCCAGTAAAGTTATCCACAGCAGTGCCCTGGAGCGCCTTGATCGGCACTATTTGCCCGCCCCGGCCAGTGGCGCGCCGAAGGCGTTTCGGGTGGGTGTGCCGGCCTTCGATCTGTTCCCGTTCGAGGTGTGGGCCAAGCTGAATGCGGCTTTCTGGCGCAACCCGGATCTAGAGCAACTGTGTTATGGCGACCCGGCGGGGGACATGCGCCTGCGGGAAATGATCGCCGCGTATTTGCGTAACTCCCGCGGTTTGCAGTGCCGCGCTGAGCAAATAGTAATCACCAGTGGCGCGCAGCAAGGCATTAGCCTTTGTGCACAGCTGCTGGTGGAGCCTGGCGCCGGGGTGGCTGTGGAAAACCCCGGCTACCGCGCCGCTGGCCATGCCTTCGCTATTGCCGGGGCGCGGCTGCACGGCGTGGCGGTGGACAGCGAAGGCCTCGATTGCGCGGCGCTGGCGCGTTTAAGCGATTGCCGCCTGGCCTACGTGACGCCGTCGCACCAGTACCCCACGGGGGTCATCATGAGCCTGGCCCGGCGCCTGGAGTTGCTGGCCTGGGCCGAGCGCAGCGGGGGCTGGATCGTGGAAGACGACTACGACGGCGAGTACCGCTTCAGCGGCGCGCCCTTGGCGCCTTTGGCGGCGCTGGATCGCCAGGGCCGGGTGCTGTACGTCGGCACGTTCGGCAAAGTGGCGTTCCCGGCGCTGCGCCTGGGTTACCTGGTGCTGCCGCCGACCCTGGTGGACGCCTTCTCCCGGCGCCGGGCGCTGGATGTGCGGCATTCGGAGGTCAGCACCCAAGCGGTGATGGCCGAGTTTATCGCCGCCGGGCATTTCCAGCGGCATATCCGGCGCATGCGCCGCGCCGCCCTGAGCCGGCGTAACGCCTTGCTGGCGGGGTGGCCGGCAGACATTCCCGGCGTCGCCAACCTGCCCAGCGTGGCGGCGGGGTTGCACGTGATGGTGCGGGTCCAGAGCCTGGCCCGCGAGCAAGAACTGTTGGCCCAAGCCGCCCGCGTGGGGGTGGAAATCAATGGCCTGAGCAGCTATTGCCTGGGGGACGGGCCGCCCCAGCACGCGGGGCTGGTGCTGGGGTTCGCGGCGGTGCCCGAGGCGGCCATCGCCGATGCGCTGGCGCGCCTGCGCCGGGCCTGGCGCTAGGGCATAACCGGTTACCGCTGGCGGGCGTGTGGGCAGGGCTAAGTTGGCGGCTCCTATCATTGACGGAGCCTGCCGATGGAGCAGCCTGAAACCGCTATACCGAACGCCCCTGTGGATAACGCCATCTACCTGTCTGCGCGCTTGCCCCTGGAGCGCACCTTTGCTGCGCGCCCGACTTTGGCCGATACCGCGCGGGCTTTTTTGCAGCAACAACTGGCCGAGGATTTCCCCGAGCTGAACATCGACGTCGCCAAGGCGCAGCTATTGCTGCCGCAATGGGGCCAGGAGCAGGGCCGCGCGGTTTTCCTGGGCTACACCACATTGACGTTGGTTGAGGTGCTGATCCAGCAGTTTCTCCAGGTGGCCCCTGCGACTTGGCCACCCGACAGCCTGTTGTCGTTGACGCCCATGCTGGAAGCCCCGGTCGGTGTCGCTGTCGACCTGGCCGACCTCAAGGCCTGCCTCCAAGAGTGGGCGCCCCTGTTGCTGGAGCACTACCAGCAACGCCTGGTGGATTACTGGGGCGAACCGATGGACGACGGCTTTAGCCCCTGGTTGTGGATGTCCAACCTGTTCAAAAGTGATGTGCAACAAGCCGCCGGGTTGCTCGACCCCCTGGGGCAGGAGACGGTCCAGGCTGTCCTGGACTTCCCCCTGGCCTCGGTGCGTCAGCAACAGCCTGGGCTGGAGACGAGCCAGGCGTACATCTGCCTGGTGGATAACGCCGACCGCGGCCCGGTGGGTACGGTCATGGGGCTGGTGTTGACGCGCACCTTTGGTGAGCATGAGCGGGTCTTGCTGTACACGCCGGTGGCCGGGCTCGAGGTGTTCGGCTCTCTTGAGGCGCTGGAGGACACCTGGCTGGGCCAGCCCAGTGACGCCGACCTGCGCTTGCACAATTACGAGACGCCGAACGACATTTTCGACACCCTCGCCTTGCAGTTGCTGGAGCGCCAGTTGCGCCTGATCGAGGCCATCGAACCCAGCCATTACGCCGACAGCGCCGCCCTGGGCCAAGTTTTGGCCGAGATCGGCAGCGTGGTGAGCCTGTTGGGCGGGTTTGGTGTTGGCCATCAGCCTGCGGGCGGGTCGATCCCGCCGTGGTTGAGGCAGGCCGAGCCGGGCGAGCGCCAGGCAGTCAGCCGCCAATTGACGGCGTTGGCGCAGATTGCCGAGCACTCGGGCGGGCAATCCTACCTGCGGGGCATTCCAAGCATTGGCGACTATGGCGCCAAAGCCCTGAAAACCGAGTTGCTCAAGCGTTATCCGGGGCAGGTGGACCTGCGCATCGATGACATCGAAATCACCCTGTACCACGTCGTCAACACGCCATTTGAGGCCATGGACCCGCCGTTCCCGCCAGTGCGTTATGAGCCGCGCACGTCGGGGCTGGTGGAACTGGCGCTGCACAGTGCCAGCGGCTTTCCCCAGGTACGCGCCAGCGTCCGCTATGGCGGTGGTGAAGCGCCGCCGTGGCTGACCTACGATTTTTTACGCGAGTGGGCGGTGGCGGCCGATATCGGCGCGCACTACCCGGCGTTGTTACAACAGCGCCTGTTGGACGATCCGGCCGAGCGGACCTGGCGCCAGCAAGTGTTCTGCGACCACATGCAGGTGTTGCTGCCGTTGCAGGCGCTGGAACTCAAGGCCAAGGGCCAGCTCACCCCTGCCCAGTACGAGGCCGTGGTAGCGGTGTTGCGGCCCGATGCGGCCCAGCGGCGAGTGGGTGGCGTGGAGCAAGTGGTGCGGCCTTTGGCCTTTGGCCTGTCGGGGCTTTCGCGGCGTGACGAGGTGCGCGCGACGTTTTTGGTCGGCCCCAGGGACGTGCGCCAAGGCCCGTGGGTGCTGTATCAAGCCGGCAACGGGGGCGCCATGCGGGGTTTCGCGGCACTGGGCCAAGTGCTCGATGCGCTGCGCGAGGAGCCGATGCTGGCGGCCAGTGTGCTGGCCGCCATGACGCCCGAGGGGCGGGTCGTTTATGGCAACGACGGTTTTCGTCAGCCGCACCTGGCGCGCCTGCTGGAGAGCGATTGGGAGGTGAGCATACAAGCGCCGCAGGTCGAGCTCGACACCACGCCCCTGGCGCAGGATTTCTGCACTTCGCTGTACCGGGATGTCGCGGTGAAACTGGTGGAACAGGCCCGCCAGAGCGCGCTCTCGAGTGCCGACGACCGTTGGCAGCGCTATGAAAACCTGGCCTGGACCCTGTTTGACCTGTTTTTGCCCCTGGCTACGGGTACACCGGCCCGCTTGGGGTTACTGACGCAACTGGCGGCCAGCCTGAAGGCCTCTACCGATCCGCAGATCGAGCAGGCCCAAGGCATTGGCATGACCGTCGGCGTGCTGCTCAACCTGGCGCTGTTGCTGAGCCACGAACACCCGGGCGGGGTGCTTGCCGAGGAAGTGCCGGCGATGCCCCCCAGGTTATCCGCAGCGCAATTGCGTGAGGGCTTGCCCGCCGTGCTGGCGCGGCATCCGGGGGGCCAGGGGCGGCTGCTCTACGAGTACACCCAAGACCAAGGAGTTGCTTCGCCACGCCAGTTGCTGAGCTTGAACACCTTCCGTGCGCCAGTGGGCCCGCGCACGGGAACACGGCTGGAGGAGGACGGGCTCAAAGGCCTTTACCGAGAAGGCACGCAACTGTTTGCCCAGGTCGATGGTTACTGGTTCTACGTGGTGTCCACGCCCAACGGGGTGGTAATGGCCGACGCGCTCAACGGTCATCGCCGGGGCCCTTACCTGCAAGCAGATACCGCTGGCCGCTGGACGCTGGCCTCCGTCCCGCGTTTGCTGGGTGGGGTGAGCCAGAGGCAGCGCCTGGTGAAGCGTCTCGATAGCCTGGAGTTAGAGGGGCGGAAATTGCTCGCCAGCGTGGACGGAGAGATGGACGAGGCCCAACGCCTGGCTGATGCCGGGCACCTGAGTGCCGATGTGCAAGACATCCTCACGAGTAAGGTAACGACCTTGCGCAGCAAGGCGACGGATCTTGAGTCACTCGTTCCCCGCCTGGGCGACAAGGTGCCCGTGGCCCTGATCGACGGGTTGCGCAAGGGGGCCGCCCGCCTCGAAACGCTGGCGCAGGATCTGGTGGTGAGCATGGCGTTGAGTCGCCCGCCGAGCATCGCTGCGCTGTTGCGGCTGGGGGAGCTGCACCAGATCCGGAGTGTGCGCAAAAAAGGCGAGCGGGTGGACCTGTCCCAAGGCTCGGTGGGCGACTTTTTACAGGAGTACGAAATTCGCCTGCCTCAAGGCGTGTGCTGGTATGCCCACTTTCACTATCGACAGCGTGATGCGAACGTGCAGGACTATTTCGCCGGGCATCTGAAAACCGCCGCGCAGCGAGGCCAGGGCGTGGAGTACCAACGGGCGCAGCAGGCACAGGGCCGGGTGGTGGAACCGATTCTGCGGGTGCCGATCAGCAATGACGTGGCCCAGCGTCTGATCTTCAATCCGGCGTCCGAGCCACGCTAGCCAGGCCCGGGGCGTGCGCGGCACGCCCCGGGTACCTCAACTCTTGACGTTGAAAAACAATCGGGTGGCCTGCTCTAGATTGATTTCACTGCGGTAGTAGGCGATCCGTTGTTGCTCATCCAGCCCCTGCAAGGGCTCGGGGGCTGGCACCCAGATGCGTTCGCTGGAGGCGATCAGACGTGCGGAAATGAAGGCCTTGGCCGGTGTCCACGAAGTGGAATAGCGAAAGTGCGCGTACCACAGGACTTGGTGGGTCTTGGCGTCGCTGATGCTGTATTCGTCGAGGAAGTCGGGCTGTGGCGCCTTGATATGGCGCCGGGTGACGTTTTTCTCAATGATGATCCGCCCTTGGTTGTTCAACCATTCGAGGTTGGCGATGGTCGGCGGTTGGCGCTTGAGCATCGTCAGCATGTGGGTGTTGGCCTGTTGGTAGAGGCTGTCGATGGATTCATCCAGGGCCTTCTGGATGTTGGCTGCTGACCGTGAGCCGCTCTCGGTGGCATTGCTGCGGGTCAACGCCTGTTCGATGGCGTCGCGGACCGTCTCCAGGCGCTGGGCGTGTTGGTGAAACAGGAACTCGATACCGATGGCGGTGCGGCCCGGCAGGCTAGCAAGGGCGTTGGCGCGCTGCTTGAAGTCGGCCAGGCTGTCGAGCAGGGACTGGCCTGCGTTGAGGCTGGTGTCCAGATCCGGGGTGGCGGTGGGGGTGTCGACGGTTTCCAAGTGCTGGACCCAGACGCCCGGTTGTTTTTCATGGAAGGTGGCGATCACCTTGTTAGTCAACGGCGAGGTGATGTCCACCAGGCCGGTTTCCAGGCCGATCGCCGAGATCCGTGGCTCGCCGATGAGTACGCCGTTGTAGCGGGTTCTGATGAACTTGCGTCGTGGCCGTGGCGCGACGGACGGCGGGCGGGCTCGAGTGCGCAGCAGGCTGCGTTCGTTGTGCAGCCGCGCCAGGCGTCGGGTGGCGTGTTTGCGATATTCCTTGAGCCGCGTGCGCAGGTGGTCAAGCGATGCCTGAACGACGTGTTCCGTGTAATCCTCGGGTAAATCGATAATGCGTTCGTCGAGTACGTCAAATTGCTCAATCAGGCTGCCCAGGGTTTCGATGCGTTCATCCAGGCGGCTTTCGTTACGCTCTTGTGCAGTGTCGCGCAGGCTCTGGATGGCGATGTCGGCGGCATCGACGATCTGGTCGAGGGTGGTCCAGGCAGCCGGCATGCTGTGCACCGACTCCGGGGCCAGGCACAGATTGCGGGCCAGGGTCACTTGCAAGGCCTTGAGGTCATCGCTGCTGTAGGCGGGCAGGTGGCGTTGGGTTTCGCGCACCAGCAGCATGCCGTCGCGGGCCAGTTCCTTGAGTTCGGTGAAGCGTGATTGCACGTAGTCCAGGCGCGCGATCATGTCCTGGCACATCTCGTTCATTTCCCGGGCGTCGTCGATATGGCGTTCCTGGGGCGCCTGGGCCTGGCGCTCGATCTGTTCAAGGACCGCTTTGATCCGCGGGGTGAAAGTGATGAGGCGCTCCTGGATGCCGGCACCCGTGAGTTCCAGTTGGACACGTAGGTAGCCGATGGACTTTTGCTGATAGTCGGCTGTAGTGGCGAGGACATTGAGCGCCTTGAGCTTTTGCAGAGCGTTCTCGTAATCGGTGCGCTGGCGCTGGAGGGTTTGCAGGTACGCCTCGCGCTGGGCCGTGGCCGATGTGGACGGGGCATCGAGCAGTTCCTTGCGGCTTTGTTGCAGTTGCTTGCGGGCTTGGGCTTTGTTGCGCTCGAAGGTGGTGAGGTCGTTGCGCAGCGCCGTGGCCTGGGCTTGGGCCTCGGCCCGGGCTTTGACGATGATGGCCTTGGGGCCGCCGCCGCGCAGGCGCAGGCGGACATCGACGAACCATTCGCCCTTGGCGTTATGGGTCAGCAGTGGCCCGGTGCGGCCCTCCTGCCGGGGGTTGTGGATCATCACGTTGCCGTCTTCCTCCTGCACCTGGAACCAGCGTTCGCCTATAGGCGCGTAGAGCTTGTTATCGAGGCGGTAGAGATGCTGGTAAGGGCCGGGTGTGCGGTCTGGCTGGGCCAGGCCTTCGGGCGGGGCCACCCCCAAACCGTCGAGCAGCCTGACCAGGTCGTTGGGTGCCCGGTTAAGGGCTCCGCTGGTGACGAGCGGCGGGATGTGCCCGGGAGGGAGGTCCTGGGCGGGCATGGTAGCCAGTTGCCGAACCGGGCCTTTTTCCGCCTTGCCAAGCGGTTCGCTTTCTGGCGCGGCGCGCAGGGCGGGGCGATTGCGTTGGGCGATGTGCAACGTGATCGCCATTCCCAAATTGAGAAACAGGTCAGCCAGGACACTCCATTGGACAGCGGTGTCGTGCTGCTCCTGGGCGTCGGCGAGGGCTTGCAATTGATCCAGCACCTGCCAGATCCAGGCGCCGATGCCCACGGTGGGGCCCAGGAACGGCAGGGCGCAATTGAAGATCAACCAACCGGCGTGCTTGAAGGTGGCCCAGCGGCTATCGGCGTTGGACACCGACTGGCGGTTGGCCAGTTCCACCAGCGCCTTGGCGTTTGCGGTGAACAGAGCTGCGAAGATGTCGCCCGCCACGGTGTCTTCGCCCAAGGCCAGGGGGCCGCTCATGCTCCAGAGTTTGTCCGGTTCCACGAGGACCTCCACGACGGTCCAGGGCGAGGGTAATGGTGGGGGAAAGACGTAGCGAGCGTAGTCCTCGCGCACCGCATCCGGCAGCCAGGCCAGCACCGATTCGCGCAGGCTGGCCGATTGCTGGATGGCATAGATCAGGTTGGCCGGCGATGGGTGTTGGCTCAATGGCTGGTCCAGGAGCGGGCGGTACAGCAGGCACGGGCCGCTGGTCATGTCCCGGGGGCCAATGACGAACATGTTGGCGACCACGTCTGCGGGTTTGCCGGTGCGGCGCGAAGGGGCGAAGGCCAGCGGCCGGATTACGATGGTTTGACCGTTGACCCGCTGATCGGATGCTTCGCTAGCCATCAGCGCCACTACGTAGCGATAGCCGCGTTCGTCTATTCCCGCCTCGTTGCAAATCTTGCTTTGCAGGGCCAGGAGCGGCAGTTGGATGCGCAGGTGGTTGCTGAACAGCGCCTGGCGCCGTAGGGATTGCTGGGGGTCGTCGAGCAGCTTTTGCTTGACGAGCGCCGGGTAGGCGCTGCCCAGGTCCATGGCGGTGACGAGACCTTCGATGTAGTCCACGGTCATCCATTTGGGCACGCTGACTCCCTCGGCGCCCTGGATGCTTTTATTGCCCAAGGGCAGGGCAATCAAATTCTGCAAGGCCAGGTCGGCGAAGCTCAATAGCGTGGTTTGCACCTGGCCCGGAATAAATGAGCCCCACATCAACAGGCTTTCGACGCGCATCCGGTAGCGCTCCAGTTGCAGGGTCGTGGCTTGCGGATGGTCTTTGAGGATGGCGGCGCGCAAGGCGTCCAAGGCATAGGTGTGGATTGGCGGGATGTCGTCTTGGTAGGTTCGGCCCGCGTTGCCGCGGTGCAGGGCGGCAAGGTCCTTCAGGTGCCTTGAGTAAAAGGTCAGGTCGGCGGTTGAGGCGTCGGTCAGCCACTGCGGCATGGCGCTGTAGAACCACGACAGGTTGGGCTCTGCTGCAGCGCTTTGGCCCTCGCTACTGACCGGGCTGCTGAGCACGGCCTGGCCTGCGTCAAGCGGATGATCGGGGGAAAACCCGATGCGCTTGATGGCGTCGATCTGGTAGGCAATCAGGGCGCAGGCCTGCTGGTCGAAAAAATTTCCCTCGGGCTCGACCAGCCGCCACTTCAGTTTCTGGTAGGACAGCGATGAATCCAGATGCCCGGGCAGGGACAATTCCAGCTCCGCCATGGACTTGAACCATTCGTAGCCGTTCAGCAGGGAGTAGGTGAGGATGATGCGCCGGTCGTAAGTGTCGCCGATCAGCACCGCGATAGGGGGGGCTTCCAGGTGTTCGTTCTGGCTTTGTACCACCCGGTCGAAATCGATCAGGTACGCCCTGCTGTTGAAGGGGTCGTTAGCCTGGCGGTCGATGCGGTTCGGGTATTCGTGCAGCTTGCGCGCCAGGCTGCACTCGAGGTCGTTCCAGGTGTCGCTTTTTTCCACGCCCCACAGGCTGCGCAAGGAGCCGGCCAGTTCATGCCAGCGCGGTTGGCCATCGCTGTTAAGGCTGTTCCAGTATTCGATCTGTTGCTCCTGGTAAGCGCTGAGCATGACGGGGGCGAGGATGTTTATCAGGTTGGCGATTTCGCAGATGCGCACAGGCAACTGGGCCGCAGGCTCTACAACCGGTGGTTGGGTGAGGAAGTGGACGCCTTCGATGTAGATCAACGGGATGTCTTGCACCGACTGGCGGGCGAGGATGTTGGCCAGGGTTTCGTACTGGGTAGGCGTGGCGACGACCTGATCTTCGACAATGTCCCAGGCGGGGCTACCGACCAGGGTGGTGGCCGGGTCGATTTCCAGGGTTGGATACAGCTGCTGCAAGGGTTCGAGCAGCAATTTTGCCGCGACCTCACGAAAGGCCGGG
Organism: Pseudomonas sp. MF08817; assembly: GCF_059862705.1. Taxonomy (NCBI): domain Bacteria; kingdom Pseudomonadati; phylum Pseudomonadota; class Gammaproteobacteria; order Pseudomonadales; family Pseudomonadaceae; genus Pseudomonas; species Pseudomonas sp. MF08817. The sequence goes on along the minus strand of NZ_JCBCUY010000028.1, from coordinate 29,737 downwards.
CCGACGCACAATTGGGTGACGATGGCTTCTGTAGAGATCAGCGGCGAAAGGTGTTGAGGGGCGGGAGGGGTTGGTATGGGCATCGAGTATTCCTGTCTTGCCGTTGGGAATGGGGCACCGAAGGACGGATTGCGGTTTCCCAAGGCTAGGCAGCGGCAAGACAGGCACGGCGGTAACTATTTAGTGGCCCGGTTGCAGCTCCCCACACAGGTCCAGCTCCACCAGGCGCCGCACCTCGGCGGTCGGCAGGCTCGCCCCCAGCAGCGCGTGTAATTTGCCGAACGCCGCTTCGCGGGTCATGCCGCCGCCAGACAGCACGCCGACGCCGCGCAAACGGCTGCCAGCCTCGTAGACGTCCAGCGTCACGCCTCCTTCATGGCACTGAGTGATGGCCACGACCACGATCCCGGCGTCATGGGCCCGTTGCAGGCTGGCGAGAAAGGAGGGGTCGTCGCTGGGCCCGGTGCCGCTGCCGAAGCATTCGAGCACCAGCCCGGCGATACCGCTGCCCAGCACGGCGTCGAGGGTGGTGGCGCCGATGCCGGGGAACAGCGGCAACACGGCAACACTGGCTAGTTGCCTGGGTTGGCGATAGCCCAGCGCTGCGGGAAGGGACGAAGCCGGCACGCCGCCGCCCTGGCGGTTGAGGCGGGCGAACGGGTGGCGGCCGAAGCTGCGGATTTTCGCGCAGTGGGTGGGGGCCAGCAGTTCACCGTGGAAGTACAACTGCACCCCCGGCGCCAGGCCCTGGCCGAGGGCGACCAGCGCACCGCCGAGGTTTTCCCAGGCATCGCTGTCGGCCACGCCGGCCGGCAGCATGGAACCGGTGAACAGCACCCGCGCCGGCAGGCCGAGCAACTGGAACGCCATGGCGGCGGCGCTGTAGGCCAGGGTGTCGGTGCCGTGCAGGATCAGCACACTGTCGCAGCCCTGGCCATCCACCGCCTCGATCACCGCTTCGCGCAGTTGCTGCCAATACGCGGGGTTCATGTTGGCGCTGTCGATCAACGGCGTCATTTCGCGAAAGTGCCACGCCGGCACCACGAGGTCGGGTTGGCTGTGCAGGTGTTCGCGCATGCGCGCTTCAAAACCGGCTGCCGGGGCCAGGCCATGGGCGCTGGCCTGCATGCCAATGGTGCCGCCGGTGTAGAGCACCATCACGCGCTGGGCGGCGGGGTAGGCGTTGGGAAGCATGGGCGAGTCTCCGCGAGAGATGACGGGGGAGCGGGCCGGGCGGCGCTCTGCTTGCGCGCGATGGCGGTGTATCAGGCACGCGAGGGGCCGATTGGCCTGGCCACATCGCGGGCCAGCCCGCTCACAGAGGGTGCACTTTAGCTGAGGAGGGCGCCAGGGATCGACAGGCAAAAAAAAGGGCTTGGAGAGTGATCTCCAAGCCCTCAAAAGGTGAGAGGTGTCTAGTCCCTCAACCTGGTGAGCGGTGCAACAGCGTTTAGGCCTTCAGGGGCACCAGACGCGGGGCGATCATGTTTTCCGGGCGCAGGATGTCGGCGAGCATGGCGTCGTCGAGCAAGCCTTCTTCGCGCACCAGTTCCAGCACGCCGCGGCCACTTTCCAGGGCGATGCGGGCGATGCGGGTGGCGTTTTCATAGCCGATGTAGGGGTTCAGCGCGGTGACCAGGCCGATGGAGTGCTCCACCAGTTCGCGGCAGCGCTCTTCGTTGGCGGTGATGCCAACGATGCAGTGCTCGCGCAGCATGTCCATGGCGCGTTGCAGCAGGCGGATCGAGTCGAAGATCTTGAACGCGATCAGCGGCTCCATCACGTTGAGTTGCAACTGGCCGCCTTCGGCCGCGATGGTCAGGGCCAGGTCGTTGCCGATGATCTGGAACGCGACCTGGTTGACCGCTTCCGGGATGACCGGGTTGACCTTGCCGGGCATGATCGAGCTGCCGGGTTGGCGCGCTGGCAGGTTGATCTCATTGATGCCGGTACGCGGGCCGCTGGACAGCAGGCGCAGGTCGTTGCAGATCTTCGACAGCTTGACCGCGGTGCGCTTGAGCATGCCGGAGAACAGCACGAAAGCGCCCATGTCGGAGGTGGCTTCGATCAGGTCGGCGGCCGGTACCAGCGGCTGGCCGCTGATGAGTGCCAGGCGCGACACGGCCAGGTGCTGGTAGCGCGGGTCGGCGTTGATGCCGGTGCCGATGGCGGTGCCGCCCAGGTTGACTTCGGTCAGCACTTCCGGGGCCAGGGTCTTGAGGCGCGCCAGGTCTTCGCCCAGGGTGGTGGCGAAGGCGCGGAATTCTTGGCCCAGGGTCATCGGCACGGCGTCTTGCAGTTGGGTGCGGCCCATCTTCAGGACGTGGCTGAACTCTTCGCCCTTGGCGGCGAACGCCTGGATCAGGCTGTCGAGGCTGGCCAGCAGCGCGTCGTGGCCCAACAGCAGGCCCAGGCGGATGGCCGTCGGGTAGGCGTCGTTGGTGGACTGCGCCATGTTCACGTCGTTGTTGGGGTGCAGGTATTGGTATTCGCCTTTCTGGTGGCCCATGGCCTCCAGCGCGATGTTGGCGATCACTTCGTTGGCATTCATGTTGGTTGAAGTGCCAGCGCCGCCCTGAATCATGTCCACCACGAACTCTTCGTGGAAGTCGCCGCGGATCAGGCGCGCACAGGCTTCGCTGATGGCCGCGTGTTTGGCCGCACTTAAGTGGCCCAGTTCACAGTTGGCGTCGGCGGCAGCCTGCTTGACCATCGCCAGGCCCACGACCAGCTTGGGGTAGTGCGAGATCGGAACACCGGAGAGGCGGAAGTTGTTCACCGCCCGCAGGGTTTGGATGCCGTAGTACGCTTGCGCGGGTACTTCGAGTGCGCCAAGCAGGTCTTTTTCAGTGCGGAATGATGCAGCAGAGGACATGATGGAAACCATCTCAATATGGACCCGGTCTGTGCCGGAACGCTGCCAATGCTAGGCTTGGCGGCATTTTTGGGCCAATGCCATTAAATACTGGCCTATGCACAAACGGCATACGGTGGGTGTGACCCGGGTATGATGCCGAGCGTGTGACCTAAATTGGTGCGTGTGTCCGGGAGGACGTGATGAATCTGGAAAGTAAATGGCTCGAGGACTTTAGCGCCCTGGCCGCCACCCGCAGTTTCTCCCAAGCAGCCGAGCGACGTTTCGTCACCCAGCCCGCGTTCAGCCGGCGCATCCGCAGCCTGGAGGCGGCGCTGGGCCTGACCCTGGTCAACCGCTCGCGCACGCCGGTGGAACTGACGGCGGCGGGGCAGTTGTTTTTGGTCACCGCGCGCACGGTGGTCGAACAGTTGGGTGAAGTGCTGCGCCATTTGCATCACCTCGAAGGCGGGCAGGGCGAAGTCATGCAGGTGGCGGCCGCCCACTCCCTGGCGCTGGGTTTTTTTCCGCGTTGGATCGCCCAATTGCGCAACGAAGGCCTGAACATCGCCACGCGGCTGGTGGCTACTAACGTTGGTGACGCGGTGCACGCCCTGCGCGAGGGCGGCTGCGACCTGATGCTGGCCTTCTATGACCCCGATGCCGCGATGCAGATGGACCCGGAGATTTTTCCCTCCCTGCACCTGGGACACACCGAGATGCTCCCGGTGTGCGCCGCCGACGCCAGCGGCAAACCGCTGTTCGACCTCGAAGGCGAGGCCAGCGTGCCGTTGCTGGCCTACAGCGCCGGGGCCTTTTTGGGGCGTTCGGTGAACCAGTTGCTGCGCCAGCGGGCGCTGCGCTTCACCACCATTTATGAAACCGCCATGGCCGACAGCCTCAAGAGCATGGCCCTGGAAGGCCTGGGCATCGCCTGGGTGCCGCAATTGAGCGTGCGCGCCGAGTTGGCGCGGGGTGAGTTGGTGGTGTGCGGCGGGCCGCAATGGCACGTGCCGCTGGAGATCCGCCTGTACCGCTGCGCCCTGGTGCGCAAGGCCAACGTACGGTTGTTGTGGCGCAAGCTTGAAGGGGGCGCGGCGCACCCTCCGGCGAGCCAGCCCCCAGAGTGATTTTGTGGTGCCTGTACTGACTTCACGGTCAATAAAACCGCCACTTTGCGCCGTTTGACGGATGGTCAGCAAAGGGGCTGTTTATCTGTTTCATTGCGGTATACTGCGCGGCCTTCGGCCGGCTCGACTGGCCATAATTCGTACAACAAGCCACGCACATTGCGTGGCTTGTTGTTTTTTGACGCGCCTGCGGGCGCCCAGAGAGAAGAGGCACGACGATGAGTGCATTGGTTGGCGTCATCATGGGCTCCAAGTCCGATTGGTCCACCCTTAGCCACACCGCCGATATGCTGGAAAAACTCGGCATCCCCTACGAGGTGAAAGTGGTCTCCGCCCACCGCACCCCGGACCTGCTGTTCCAGTACGCCGAAGAAGCTGAATCGCGGGGCATCGAGGTGATTATCGCCGGTGCCGGCGGCGCGGCCCATTTGCCGGGCATGTGTGCGGCCAAGACCCACCTGCCGGTGCTGGGCGTGCCGGTGCAGTCGGCCATGCTCTCGGGCGTCGATTCGCTGCTGTCGATCGTGCAGATGCCGGCCGGCATCCCGGTCGCCACCCTGGCCATCGGTAAGGCCGGCGCGATCAACGCCGCGCTGCTGTCGGCGAGTATCCTGGGCGCCAAGCACCCGCAGTTCCACGCGGTGCTCAAAACCTTCCGTGCTGAGCAGACAGACAGCGTGCTGGACAATCCAGACCCACGCATCGCCTGAGGTTATTGACGATGAAGATCGGTGTAATCGGTGGCGGCCAACTGGGCCGCATGCTGGCCCTGGCGGGTACCCCGCTGGGCATGAATTTCGCTTTCCTGGACCCGGCGCCGGACGCCTGCGCCGCCACTTTGGGCGAGCACCTGCGGGCCGACTACGGCGACCAGGACCACTTGCGCCAATTGGCCGACGAAGTGGACTTGGTGACCTTCGAGTTCGAGAGCGTACCGGCTGAAACCGTGGCCTTCCTGTCGCAGTTCGTGCCCGTGTACCCGAGCGCCGAAGCGTTGCGCATCGCCCGTGACCGCTGGTTCGAGAAGAGCATGTTCAAGGATTTGGGCATCCCCACGCCGGCGTTCGCCGACATCCAGTCCCAAGCCGACCTGGACGCCGCCGTGGCCGCCATCGGCCTGCCGGCCGTGCTCAAGACCCGCACCCTGGGCTACGACGGCAAGGGCCAGAAGGTTTTGCGCAGCGCCGCCGATGTGGTCGGCACCTTCGCCGAACTGGGCAGCGTTGCCTGCCTGCTCGAAGGCTTTGTGCCGTTCACCGGCGAAGTCTCACTGATCGCCGTGCGGGCCCGCGATGGCGAAACCCGCTTCTACCCGCTGGTACACAACAGCCATGAGAGCGGCATCCTCAAGCTCTCCGTGGCCAGTACCGACCACCCGTTGCAGGCCCTGGCCGAAGACTATTCCAGCCGTGTGCTCAAGCACCTGGACTACGTGGGCGTGATGGCGTTCGAGTTCTTTGAAGTGGACGGCGGCCTCAAGGCCAACGAGATCGCGCCACGGGTGCACAACTCCGGGCACTGGACCACCGAAGGCGCCGAGTGCAGCCAGTTCGAAAACCACCTGCGCGCCGTTGCCGGCCTGCCGTTGGGTTCGACCGCCAAGGTCGGTGAAAGCGCGATGCTCAACTTCATCGGCAGCGTGCCCGACGTGGACAAGGTGCTGGCCATCGACGATTGCCACCTGCACCACTACGGCAAGGCGTTCAAGGCCGGGCGCAAGGTCGGCCACGCCAACCTGCGCTGTGCCGATGCGGCCACGCTGGAGCGCCAGATCCTCAGGGTGCAGGCGCTGATCGCCGAGTAACCCGTGTGGCATGGCGGGAACCATTGCGGCCCCGCCGCCCTCTGATGGCAGGATGCCAAAGTCTGGCTAGGCTTGGATCTATCTCACTTATCCAGAGGGCAATGCCATGGGAATTATCGGAACCATTTTTATCGGCCTGATCGTCGGCTTGCTGGCACGTTTCCTCAAACCGGGCGACGACAGCATGGGCTGGATCATGACCATCCTGCTGGGCATCGCCGGTTCGCTGGCGGCCACTTATGGCGGCCAGGCGCTGGGCATTTATGAAGCAGGCCAGGGTGCAGGCTTCCTCGGTGCGCTGGTGGGCGCCGTGGTGCTGCTGGTGATCTACGGCCTGGTGAAAAAGAACTGATTCATCGCAACAAGGCCCTCTGCGCTGCGCAGGCGTTGAGGGCTAGAATGCCCGGCGACCGTTCCTTCCTCTATTTGCCGAGCCCTTCATGCGCCGTCTTCTCCTGACTTTCCTACTCCTGGGCTGCGGCCTGGCCCATGCCAGCGAACTGGCGGAAACCGACTGGCTGGAGCTGATGCCCAAGTCGGACCAGCTCGCCCTGGAACAAATGCCGGACATCGACCACAACTCCCCCGAGGCCAATGGCACCTTCAACGAAAAGGGTGGCTTGAAGCAGAGCAAGGGCTTGCCGGCGGTGATGTACTCGAACAAGACCGTGGCGGCGATGAACAACAAGGCCATTCGCCTGGGCGGCTACCCGGTGCCGCTGGAAACCGACGCCAAGGGCCGTAGCACGTTGTTTTTTCTGGTGCCCTACCCGGGCGCGTGCATCCACGTGCCGCCGCCGCCGCCCAATCAACTGGTGCTGGTGCGCTACCCCAAGGGCTTGAAACTGGACGACATCTACACGCCGCTGTGGGTGACCGGCACCCTCAAGGTTGAAGCGGTCAGCAACGACCTGGCCGACGCGGCCTATGCGCTGGACGCGGCCAAGGTGAAGGTGGTGCAGGAGGCGGATTTGTAGGGGAAGGCTCTGTCATGAGTGGGAGCAGCGTCTGTGGGAGTGGGCGAGCCTGCTCCCACAGTGGATTGCCGCTGTAGTTGCGCACCCACAGAGTTGGCGCCGGTTACAGGGCAATGCCCATAACACTCACCCCCAGCGTATGGCTGGCCCCCGGCGCCAAGGTCACCACGTCGTCCAGCACATTGGCGGTTTCGATGCACAGCATGCGCTGCCAGCCGTCGTCGGCCATGTCGGCCAGGTGGGCGGCGCGTTCGCTCCAGGGGTTCCAGACCACTGCCGAGCGTGAGCCGCGGCTGGTCAATTGGATGCGGCGCTGCCAGTGCGGGTCGAGGATGCTCAGGTGTGGGGGCGCATCGAGGTAGATGCGGTCGGTTTCCCCGGCAAAGTGCAGGTCGCCCCGTTGGGTGAGGGTTTTCCAGTCGTCCAGGGTTTCGATGTAGCGGAGCCCGTCCACGCCTTGCACCTGCACATTGCGCACGTCGCTGACGGCGAAATAGGTGTGCAGCGCCTGGCTGAGGGTCACCGCGTCGGCGCCCAGGTTATGGCTGGTGAGGTCAATGTGCAGCTGCTCGTCGAGGCGGATGCTCAGCTTCAGCTCGACCCGGTGCGGCCAGCCCGGTAGGCCGGTTGCGGCTTGGGGCAGGGCGAAGTCGATCTTCAGCGCCTGGCCTTCGCTTTCGATGCCGCTCAGTGACCAGCCCATGGCACGTACCAAGCCGTGGGCGCTGGCCGGTTGTTCGCCGCTGTACATCGCCTGCACGCTGTGCGGGTTGCGCGCCAGGTTGCCGAACCACGGCCAGCACACCGGTACGCCGGCGCGGATGGCTTTGCCGGTGGTGAAGGTGGCGCGGTCGTTGAGCCACACCAGCGGCGGTTGCCCGGCCCGTTGATAACTGAGGATATGCGCGCCTTGCTGGGCCACCAGCAATTCGGCCCCCGCATGGCGGATGCGCCAGCAGTTCAGCTCATCGAGTTTTACCGCTTCAACAGTGGGCGTGGGCATGGTGCGCATCTCTTGGCAGGCAGGGGCGGGCGTTGGTTCAGCGGGCCCGGGAAGGTACCGAACGGGTGCGCCCGCTGCCGTCGATGGCGACGAACACGAACACCGCTTCGGTGACTTTGCGCCATTCGCTGGACAGCGGATCGTCGCTCCACACCTCGACCATCATCTGGATCGAGCTGCGGCCGATTTCCAGGGCCTGGGTATAAAAGGACAACTGCGCGCCCACCGCCACCGGCACCAGGAATGCCATGCGGTCGATGGCCACAGTCGCCACGCGCCCGCCTGCTACCTTGCTGGCCATCGCCGTGCCGGCGAGGTCCATCTGCGCCACCAGCCAACCGCCGAAAATATCGCCAAAACCGTTGGTTTCACGGGGCAGGGCGGTGATTTGCAAGGCCAGGTCGCCTTGGGGGATTGGATCTTCTTGTTCGAGCTCTATCATGCCGGAGGGCCTCTGACCCGTAATACATCAGGAGAATAGCCGTCTTCAGGAAAAACGATTCAGCCCCGAACATACTGCGTTCGTCACGTTCTTCATAAGGCGAACTAAGGAAAACTCTGCGAAACCGCCTGGCCCGGTGCCCGGGGGCGTCATTAGGCGTTTTCGCACAGCAATCCTTTGAGGTAGCAAGGCAGCGAGTATATCGGTGGATAGACCCCGCGACGACCGTCCGGTTCGCATTTTGGCCCTCTATTACGCGGCTGTATGTGCTTTTTAGAACAATTTGCTATCGTGCCGAACCCGCCCAGGCTTCAACCAGCGTTGTTGAGCTTGCAGAACCGACTATAAGAGAAGCCTTGCCATGACCAGCGTGCCCTCCAGCACTGCACAGCCTGTGCAGCCCGCCCGTCCCTTGACGCGCAACGATTACAAGACTTTGTCCCTGTCCGCCCTGGGCGGTGCGCTGGAGTTCTACGACTTCATCATCTTCGTGTTTTTCGCCACGGTGGTGGGCAAGCTGTTCTTCCCCGCGGACATGCCCGAATGGCTGCGCCTGATGCAGACCTTCGGCATCTTCGCCGCCGGTTACCTGGCGCGGCCCCTGGGCGGCATCGTCATGGCGCACTTCGGCGACCTGCTGGGGCGCAAGAAGATGTTCACCCTGAGCATCTTCATGATGGCCGTGCCGACCCTGATTATGGGTTTGCTGCCCACCTACGCGCAGATCGGCATGTGGGCGCCGATCCTGCTGCTGGTAATGCGCGTGATCCAGGGCGCGGCCATTGGCGGCGAAGTGCCAGGGGCCTGGGTGTTCGTGTCCGAACACGTGCCACGGCGCCATGTCGGCTACGCCTGCGGCACCCTGACGTCGGGGCTGACGGCGGGGATCCTGCTGGGCTCGCTGATGGCCACGGCGATCAACAGCCTCTATACCCCCGAGGAAGTCGCCGCCTACGCCTGGCGGATTCCGTTCCTGATGGGCGGCGTGTTCGGCCTGTTTTCCGTGTACCTACGCCGCTGGCTGCACGAAACCCCGGTGTTCGCCGAGCTGCAACTGCGCAAGGCCCTGGCCGAAGAAGTGCCGCTGCGGGCGGTATTGCGTGACCATCGCGGTGCCATCGTCATTTCGATGCTGCTGACCTGGCTGCTGTCGGCCGGGATCATCGTCGTGATCCTGATGACGCCCACCGTGTTGCAAACCGTCTACCACTTCGCGCCCACCACCGCGTTGCAGGCCAACAGCCTGGCCATCGTGTTCCTGAGCCTGGGCTGCATCGCCGCCGGCGCGCTGGCGGACCGCTTCGGCGCCGGGCGGGTGTTCGTGGTGGGCAGCGGCCTGCTGTTGCTCAGTTCCTGGACCTTCTACCACAGCCTGTTCAACCACCCGGACTGGCTGTTCCCGCTGTATTCGCTCACCGGCCTGTTGGTGGGCACCATCGGCGCCGTGCCCTATGTGATGGTCAAGGCGTTCCCGGCGGTGGTGCGCTTTAGCGGGTTGTCGTTCTCCTACAACCTGGCCTACGCGATCTTCGGCGGCCTGACCCCGATGGTGGTGACCCTGCTGCTCAAGGAAAGCCCGATGGGCCCGGCCTATTACGTGGCAATCATCTGTGGCGTGGGGATGCTGGTGGGTGCGTACCTGTGGAAGCAGGGGCGCTAGCAGTGAGGGCTTATCGCGGGCGGGCCCGCTCCCACACAGGCCTGCGTTGAACCTGCGGGCCCGCCCGCGATGAACGATGCCTCGGTAGCCGGCCCATAGCCAGATAATGGCCTTTCATCTAATTGTCATATTCCAGCCATAGAGTGTTCACACGGCCTGCTGATACTTGGCCCCGAATAACACACCCTATCTGCTAGGAGTAAGGCATGAAACTGAAGCGTTTGATGGCGGCAATGACGTTTGTCGCTGCTGGCGTAGCGACTGCCAATGCGGTTGCCGCTGTTGACCCTGCTATCCCGAGCTACACCAAGACCACTGGTGTGTCGGGCAACCTGTCCAGCGTCGGTTCCGATACCCTGGCCAACCTCATGACGTTGTGGGCCGAGCATTACAAAAAAGAATATCCGAACGTCAACATCCAGATTCAAGCCGCTGGCTCCGCCACCGCGCCACCTGCGCTGACCGAAGGCACCTCTAACCTGGGCCCGATGAGCCGCAAGATGAAGGACACCGAACTGGCGGCCTTCGAGCAGAAGTACGGCTACAAGCCGACCGCCATCCCGGTTGCAGTGGATGCCCTGGCCGTGTTCGTGCACAAGGACAACCCGATCAAGCACCTGACCATGGAACAGGTCGATGCAATCTTCTCCTCCACTCGCCTGTGCGGCGCCAAGGCTGACGTGAAAACCTGGGGCGACCTGGGCGTGACCGGCGACCTGGCCAACAAGCCAGTGCAACTGTTCGGCCGTAACTCGGTATCCGGCACCTACGGCTACTTCAAAGAAGAAGCCCTGTGCAAAGGCGACTACAAGCCCAACGTCAACGAGCAACCAGGCTCGGCGTCGGTTGTGCAGTCGATCAGCTCTTCGCTCAACGGCATCGGTTACTCGGGCATCGGCTACAAGACCGCCAGTGTGAAAACCGTGGCCCTGGCCAAGAAGGGCGGTACTGACTTCATCGAAGACACCGAAGAAAACGCCCTGAACGGCAAGTATCCGCTGTCGCGCTTCCTCTACGTGTACATCAACAAAGCCCCGAACAAGCCTCTGGCCCCGCTGGAAGCCGAGTTCGTGAAACTGGTGCTGTCCAAGCAGGGCCAGGAAGTTGTGGTCAAAGACGGCTACATCCCGCTGCCAGCCAAAGTCGCCGCCAAGGCACTGGCTGACCTGGGTCTGAAATAAGGCGCATAAGCCTGCATTACCCGGTGTAGCGCCGGGCCCACCCAGGCCCGCCTACACCCTTCAATTTTTCGGTCCGCTGCCAGTACCCACGGGCGGCGGATTTGTTGCGTCACTGCATTGTCATCTTTCTGTCATACAGGATCGCTAGGGTGTGCGCATGAATGATCTGGCCAATTCCCCCATGACTACGACTTCTCCTCCCAAGCGAATTGATTTCAATACGCCTGAGCTGCAACGCAAGCGCCGCATCCGCGCGTTTAAAGATCGCCTGACCCGCTGGTACGTTCTGGTGGGCGGGCTGGCCGTTCTCGCGGCGATCACCTTGATTTTCTTCTTCCTCGGCTACGTGGTGATGCCGCTGTTCCAGGGCGCCGACCTGACCGCCAAGGACCCGCTCGCCCCGGCCTGGATGCAGGACGCCGGCAAGCCCCTGATGATCTCGCTCGAAGAGCAGAACCAGGTTGCCATGCGGGTTTCCGACAAGGGCCAGGCCCTGTTTTTTGACCTCGACAGCGGTGCCGAACTGAGCCGCGTAAGCCTGCCGATCCCGGCCGGTGCCAGCGTCTCGTCCATCGGCGAAGACCAGCCTGGCAGCCCGCTGGTGGTGGTCGGCCTGTCCAACGGCCAGGCGCTGGTGTTCCGCCACACCTACAAGGTCACCTACCCGGACAGCAAAAAAACCATCTCGCCCGCCATTGAGTACCCTTACGGCGAAGCGCCGATTGCCCTCGATGAGCAAGGCCGCAGCCTGGAGCACGTGAGCCTCAATGCCACCGACACCACCCTGGTGCTCGCCGGCTCCACCGGTTCGCAGTTGCATGTGCTGTCGCTGACCAGCGAAGAAAACATGATGACCGGCGAAGTCACCAGCGAGCAGGCGCGCATCGACCTGCCGCAGATGACCGAGCCGGTCAAAGCCATCTTCATCGACCCGCGCCAGCAATGGCTGTACGTGGTCAATGGCCGCGCCCAGGCCGACGTGTTCAGCCTGCGCGACAAGAGCCTCAACGGCCGCTACAAACTGCTTGAGGACGGCGAGGCGCAGGTCACCGCCAGCACCCAACTGGTGGGCGGCATCTCGCTGATCGTCGGCGACTCCAAGGGCGGCCTGGCCCAGTGGTTCATGGCCCGCGACCCGGACGGCGAACAGCGCCTCAAGCAGATCCGCACCTTCCAGATGGGCACCGCGCCTATCCTCGAAATCACCGCCGAAGAGCGCCGCAAGGGCTTTGTCGCCCTGGACGCCGCCGGCAAGCTCGGCGTGTTCCACAGCACCGCGCACCGCACCTTGCTGGTGGACCAAGTGGTCGACGGCGCCGGGATTTTCGGCCTGTCGCCACGGGCCAACCGCGTGATCGTCGAAGCGGGCGGCAAGCTGCAACCGTTGCTGCTGGACAACCCGCACCCGGAAGTGTCCTGGAGCGCGCTGTGGAGCAAGGTCTGGTACGAGAACTACGACGAGCCCAAGTACGTCTGGCAATCGACCGCCGCCAACACCGATTTCGAGCCCAAGCTGAGCCTCTCGCCGCTGACCTTCGGCACGCTCAAGGCCGCGTTCTACGCGATGCTGCTGGCCGCGCCGCTGGCGATTGCCGCCGCAATCTACACCGCCTACTTCATGGCCCCGGGCATGCGCCGCAAGGTCAAACCCGTGATCGAGCTGATGGAAGCCATGCCCACGGTGATCCTCGGCTTCTTCGCCGGCCTGTTCCTGGCGCCGTATGTCGAAGGGCACTTGCCGGGCATTTTCAGCCTGCTGATGCTGCTGCCGATCGGCATCCTGGTCGCCGGTTTCACCTTCAGCCGCCTGCCCGAATCGATCCGCCTGAAGGTCCCGGAAGGCTGGGAAAGCGCATTGCTGATCCCGGTGATCCTGTTCGTCGGCTGGCTGTCGCTGTACATGAGCCCGTTCATGGAGAACTGGTTCTTCGGCGGTGACATGCGCATGTGGATCTCCCACGACCTGGGCATCACCTACGACCAGCGCAACGCTCTGGTGGTGGGCCTGGCCATGGGCTTTGCGGTGATCCCCAACATCTACTCCATCGCCGAAGACGCCGTGTTCAGCGTGCCGCGCGGCCTGACCCTGGGCTCGCTGGCCCTGGGCGCCACGCCGTGGCAGACCATGACCCGCGTGGTGATCCTCACCGCCAGCCCGGGGATTTTCTCGGCGCTGATGATCGGCATGGGCCGTGCGGTCGGGGAAACCATGATCGTGCTGATGGCCACGGGCAACACCCCGGTCATGGAAATGAACCTGTTCGAAGGCCTGCGCACCCTGGCCGCCAACGTCGCGGTGGAAATGCCCGAATCGGAAGTCGGCGGCAGCCACTACCGCGTGCTCTTCCTCTCGGCGCTGGTGCTGCTGCTGTTCACCTTCGTCATGAACACCCTCGCCGAACTGATTCGTCAGCGTCTGCGCAAGAAATATTCGTCGCTTTAACAAAGGTAGAAGTCTGTGAAACAGAACTCCCTGAAAGGTTGGTTCAAGAGCGGCGCCCCAGGCGTCTGGATCAGCGGTGGCGCGGTTTCCATCGCGGTCATCATGACCATCGGCCTGCTGGCGGTCATCGCGGTGCGCGGCCTGGGCCATTTTTGGCCGGCCGACCTGGTCCACGCCAACTACGACGTACCGGGCCAGGCCAATCACCTGATCGTCGGTGAAGTGGTGCAGAAGGAAGAAGTGCCACGCGCCCGTCTCAAGAGCGCCGGCCTGCCGGTGCCCGATGACGGCCCGGAATTCATGACCCGCGAGCTGATTAAAGTCGGCAACCGCGACATCAACGGCACGGATTTCACCTGGATCGTCGGCGATTGGCTGACCAACCAGACCACCCCGCGCGAGCTGATGGCGCTGGAGCGCCGCGAGTGGGGCAACTTCTACGGCTACCTGGTCAACGTCAAGGAGGCCGGCAAGGTGGTAGCCGAAGGCGAAGCAGCCTGGCCCGAACTGCAAGCACGCATCGAGCGCGTGAGCAACCTGGCCGCCCAGCTCAAGACCCTGGAAAAATCCGATATCGGCGCCATCAACGCCGGCCTTGAGCGGGTGCGCCTGCACGGCCGCAAACTGGAACTGGCCGGCACCCTCGACGCCGCCGCCCAGGCTGATATGGACGCCGACCGCGCCGAACTGAACAACCGCTACCAGGCCATCGAGGCACAACTGGCCGACCTGCACGCCCAGTTCAACCGCGACAGCCTCACCGCCCGCGACGCCAACGGCAAAGAAATCGAGATCGACATCGGCAAAGTGGTGCACGCCTACCAGCCGAACGCCATGGGCACCTTCACCAAAATTGGCTTCTACTTCAGCAAGGTCTGGGAGTTCCTCAGCGACGACCCCCGTGAAGCCAACACCGAAGGCGGGATCTTCCCGGCGATTTTCGGCACCGTGATGATGACCCTCATCATGGCCATGATCGTCACCCCGTTCGGCGTGCTGGCGGCGGTGTACCTGCGTGAATATGCCCGCCAGGGCACCATGACCCGGTTGATCCGCATTGCGGTGAACAACCTGGCGGGCGTCCCGGCCATCGTCTACGGGGTATTCGGCCTGGGCTTCTTCGTCTATGTGCTGGGTGGCTCGGTGGACCGTTTGTTCTTCCCCGAAGCCTTGCCAGCACCGACCTTCGGCACCCCGGGCCTGCTCTGGGCGTCCCTGACCCTGGCGCTGCTGGCGGTGCCGGTGGTGATCGTGGCCACCGAAGAAGGCCTGGCGCGCATCCCGCGCACCGTGCGCGAAGGCTCCCTGGCCCTCGGCGCGACCAAGGCCGAGACCCTGTGGAAGATCGTGCTGCCCATGGCCAGCCCGGCGATGATGACCGGCATGATCCTCGCCGTGGCCCGCGCCGCGGGCGAAGTGGCGCCGCTGATGCTGGTGGGCGTGGTCAAGTTGGCGCCGTCGCTGCCCCTGGACGGCAACTACCCGTACCTGCACTTGGACCAGAAGATCATGCACCTGGGCTTCCACATCTATGACGTCGGCTTCCAGAGCCCCAACGTCGAGGCCGCGCGGCCGCTGGTGTACGCCACGGCGCTGTTGCTGGTACTGGTGATTGCCACACTTAACCTGTCAGCGGTGTGGATCCGTAACCACCTGCGCGAAAAATACAAAGCGTTGGACAGCTGAAGCTGTTAGCGGCAAGCGGCAAGCTACAAGCCGCTTTTGCTCAAACCTTGTAGCTTGCAGCTAAAAACTTGCAGCTAAAACGTACGTTTAGTCACAAGCGGCAAGCTTCAAGCCGCCTTTGCTCAAATCTTGCGGCTTGCAGCTAGAAGCTTGCAGCTACAAACGGAGTGCGACCATGCAACACGAAACACACAGCCACGGCATCAACATGTCGGCCCTGGGCCGCGACAAGCAGAGCCTGAACCTGGACCAGGAAACCGTGGCCATTGAAGTGCCCGGCCTGAGCCTGTTCTACGGCGAAAAACAGGCGCTGTTCGACGTCAGCATGAACATTCCCAAGCAGCGCGTGACGGCGTTTATCGGCCCGTCCGGCTGCGGCAAATCCACGTTGCTGCGCACCTTCAACCGCATGAACGATTTGGTGGACGGCTGCCGCGTCGAGGGCGCCATCAACCTGTACGGCAACAACATCTACCGCAAGGGCGAAGACGTGGCCGAACTGCGTCGCCGCGTCGGTATGGTGTTCCAAAAGCCCAACCCGTTCCCCAAGACCATCTACGAAAACGTGGTCTACGGCTTGCGCATCCAGGGCATCAATAAAAAACGCGTGCTCGACGAAGCCGTGGAATGGGCGCTCAAGGGCGCGGCGCTGTGGGATGAGGTCAAGGACCGCTTGCACGAATCGGCCCTGGGCCTGTCCGGCGGCCAGCAGCAACGCTTGGTGATCGCCCGCACCATCGCGGTGGAACCTGAAGTGCTGCTGCTCGACGAACCCTGCTCGGCACTCGACCCGATCTCGACCCTGAAAGTCGAAGAACTGATCTACGAGCTCAAATCCAAGTTCACCATCGTCATCGTTACCCACAACATGCAGCAAGCGGCGCGGGTGTCCGACTACACCGCGTTCATGTACATGGGCAAACTGGTGGAATTCGGCGATACCGACACCCTGTTCACCAACCCGGCGAAAAAACAGACCGAAGACTACATCACCGGTCGCTATGGCTAGTTGGGGGGCAGCTACGGGCCGCAAGCTTTAAGCGGCCAGTAAGCGCGGTTCAACGCAGCGCCACCGATCAACTTGCAGCTTGTAGCTTGTGACTTACAGCTTTTGCGGAGCAAAACCATGATTTCGAAGGAAGGTTTAACCCATCACATTTCCGCCCAGTTCAACGCTGAACTGGAGGAAGTGCGCAGCCACCTCCTGGCCATGGGCGGGTTGGTGGAAAAGCAGGTCAATGACGCCGTGACGGCGCTGATCGAGGCGGATTCCGGCCTGGCCCAGCAGGTGCGCGAGATCGACGACCAGATCAACCAGATGGAACGCAACATCGACGAAGAGTGCCTGCGCATCCTCGCCCGTCGCCAACCGGCGGCGTCGGACCTGCGGCTGATTATCAGCATCTCCAAATCGGTGATCGACCTGGAGCGTATCGGCGACGAAGCCACCAAGATCGCCCGCCGGGCCATCCAGTTGTGCGAAGAAGGCGAAGCGCCACGTGGCTACGTCGAAGTGCGTCACATCGGTGACCAGGTACGCAACATGGTGCGCGATGCCCTGGACGCCTTCGCCCGCTTCGACGCTGAACTGGCCCTGTCGGTGGCCCAGTACGACAAGATCATCGACCGCGAATACAAGACCGCCCTGCGCGAGTTGGCCACCTACATGATGGAAGACCCGCGCTCCATCTCCCGGGTACTGAGCATCATCTGGGTGTTGCGTTCGCTGGAGCGCATTGGCGACCACGCGCGCAATATTTCCGAGTTGGTGATCTACCTGGTGCGCGGCACCGACGTGCGCCATTTGGGCCTGGCGCGTATGAAGGAAGAAGTTGAAGGCACCAGCGCTGAAAAGGCTAATGTTCCGGGCAAAGCTGACGATAAGTAAGGTTGCCCAGTAAAAGCGCCCGGCCCTCTGGCCGGGCGTTTTTGTTTGCGGTTTTTGAATTCATAGCACCCGCGAACGAAAAAAGTCCCGGCGTGACTGAAGAGTTTTGGCGAATTGCCATCAGCCAGCGTTATGCTTGCCGGGATTTTAAAAGGGGTGGTCGATGAGTAAGGTCAGTGTGTTGGTGGTGGACGACGCTTCGTTCATTCGTGACTTGGTGAAGAAGTGCCTGCGCAACTACTTCCCGGGCATCAAGATCGAAGACGCGGTGAACGGCAAGAAGGCCCAGGCCATCCTGGCCCGCGAGTCGTTCGACCTGGTGCTGTGCGACTGGGAAATGCCGGAAATGTCGGGCCTGGAACTGCTGACCTGGTGCCGTGGCCAAGAACAGCTCAAGGGCATGCCGTTCGTGATGGTCACCAGCCGTGGTGACAAGGAAAACGTTGTCCAGGCGATCCAGGCTGGGGTCTCCGGTTATGTGAGCAAACCCTTCACCAACGAACAACTGCTGACCAAGGTCAAGCAGGCGCTGAACAAGGTCGGCAAGCTCGACACCTTGATGAACAGCGCGCCAACCAAGATGAACTCGGCGTTCGGCAACGACTCCCTCAGCGCCCTGACCGGCGGCAAGGCCGAAGTGGTCAAGCCTTCCGCCCCGGTGGTGCCGTCCAAGGGCCTGCTCAACAGCCCGCCGGTCAAGTCCGCTGCGCCGAGTGTCACTGGCGGTCGTGGCCAGGGCCAGTTGCGCCTGCCCAGCGGCACCCAAACCTGCGTGATTAAGGCCTTGAGCATCAAGGAAGCACTGTTGGTGGTTAAACGCACCGACACCCTGCCGCAGATCCTCGACAGCGCCGTGCTCGACCTGGAGCAGGGCGAAAACGCTGAAATCGCCCGCCTCAACGGCTACCTGCACGCCGTTGTCGCCCACGAGCCCAAGCCCGACAGCGAATGGCTGCAACTGACCTTCCGCTTCGTCGACCAAGATGCGCAGAAACTCGACTACATCTCCCGCCTCATCGCCCGCGGCACGGCGCAAAAGCACTTCGTCCCCGGCGCCTGACCCTCGTAGCAAGCGGGCGAACCCGCTTGCTACATGGACAGACATCCCTTGGGGCTTTTGCAGCGTGCCTGGTTCGCGCCATCATCGAGCCTTTGCGTTGAGGAGATGCCAGCGATGATCTGCGAACTGTGCGAGGGCGTGAGCCAAGGCTTTGTCGAGGGCGGGCGGCTAGTGTGGCTGACCCAGGGCATCCAACTCACCCAGGTGGCCGACGACGCCACGGACGAAGAACGGCGCTGCTATCAACTGCTGCTGGGCTCGGGGCTGGTGTGGAAAGTCGATCACCTGGACGAATACGGCCAACCCTGGCTGGCCCTGCAATGGAGTGCCGAGCACTGGGAAACCCTACGGCCCGCGCCCGGCAGCTTTCGCTGGGTGGACACGGGCGCGGCTTACCCGGTACTGCAATTGAACGCCGCCGCGCCGGCGTCCTGAACTTGCAACATTGGCCCCCTACGCTGATGGATTGCAGCTGCTAGGCTGCTTTCACGTCTTTTCTGACAGAGCGTCGTCCCATGTTCGCGCGCGTGCTTGTTTTCTGTGGTCTGTGCGTGGTCGCCAGCTCGGCGGCGGCCATGACGATCTACAAGTCCACCGACGCCAATGGCGTGGTTTCCTACAGCGACCGACCGTCACGCGGGGCCCAGCCGTTCGTGTTCCGCGACCGCATGGTTGAACGCCTGGAGCGCCAGGTACGCCTGGATATCAAGCAGCACAAGGGCGTGGACAGCGTGTTCGTGCGCAATGACCTGTACGCCCCGGTGGAAATCGAGCTGAGCTTTGCCGGGTTGAAAAATGTCAGCGGCGCGCCGCCGGGGCCCATCCGCCAGATCCTGCCGGCGCGCAGCAACCAGCGCCTGGCGCTGCTCACGGCCACGCGGGCCGGTAAGCCGCTGGCCTACACCCCACGGCTGCGTTACTCGCTGGGCGACCCCTCAGGCGTCGCCCAGGCCTATCGCTACCCGTTGCCCTGGCGGGGCGGGCCGTTTCGCGTGAGCCAGGGCGCCAATGGCAGCTACAGCCATTTCGGCGCCAAGAGCCGCTACGCCATCGATATCGCCATGCCCGAAGGCACGCCGATCATCGCTGCGCGTGGCGGCGTGGTGGTGAAAACCGAGAACGGCCAGAGCGGCCGCGGCACCGACCCGGCCGGCAATTTCGTGCGGGTGCTGCACGACGACGGCACCATGGGCGTGTACCTGCACCTCAAGCGCGGTTCGGTGAGTGTGCGCGAAGGCCAACGGGTGGCGGTGGGCAGCGCCCTGGCCCTGTCGGGCAACACCGGCAACAGCAGCGGCCCGCACCTGCATTTTGTGGTGCAGCGCAATACCGGGCTGGGGCTGGTGTCGATCCCCTACCAGTTCAACCAACCGTTGGGGGCTTTGCCCAACTTTGCGTTGGGCGGGCAGTGAGGGCGTTGATTAATCGAGCATCAACACCTTGGCCAGGACGATTTTCGGGCCTTTCATCTTTTTGATGATGATGCGCAGCCCTTCGACTTCCAGCACTTCTTCCTCTTCCGGCACCCGCTTGAGGGTTTCGTAGACCAACCCGGCCAGGGTTTCGGCTTCGATGTGGTCCAGGTCGATGCCCAGCAGGCGTTCGACCTTGAACAGCGGCGTGTCGCCGCGCACCAGCAGCTTGCCGGGTTGGTAGGCGAGGATGCCGCGCTCGGTCTTGCGGTGTTCGTCCTGGATGTCGCCCACCAGCACTTCGAGCACGTCTTCCATGGTCAGGTAGCCGATGACATTGCCGTCGGCTTCTTCGACCAGGGCGAAGTGCGAGCCGCCCTTGCGGAACTGTTCCAGCAACTGCGACAGCGGCAGGTGCCGCGAGACGCGTTCCAGCGGGCGGGTCAGCTCAGCCAGGTTGAACGATTCGGGGATGTGGTCAAGGGCCGCCAGTTCCAGCAGCAGGTCCTTGATGTGCAGCAGGCCGACGAACTCGTTGCGCTCAGTGTCGTACACCGGGTAGCGGCTGAACTTGTGGCGGCGGAACTGGGCGAGGATTTCCTTGAGCGGCGCGTTGAACTCGATGCTCACCAGGTCTTCGCGGGAGTTGGCCCAATCGACCACTTCCAGTTCACCCATTTCCACGGCCGAAGCCAGTACGCGCATGCCTTGGTCGCTGGGGTCCTGGCCACGGCTGGAGTGCAGGATCAGCTTGAGTTCTTCGCGGCTGTAGTGGTGTTCGTGGTGCGGGCCGGGCTCGCCTTGGCCGGCGATGCGCAAAATGGCGTTGGCGCTGGCGTTGAGCAGGTAGATGGCCGGGTACATGGCCCAGTAGAACAGGTACAGCGGCACGGCAGTCCACAGCGACAGCAGCTCGGGTTTGCGGATCGCCCAGGACTTGGGCGCCAACTCGCCGACCACGATGTGCAGGTACGAAATGATGAAGAACGCGGTAAAGAACGACACGCCTTTGACCACTTCAGCCGATTCCACACCCACGGCGCTGAGCAGCGGCTCCAGGATGTGGGCGAACGCCGGTTCACCGACCCAGCCCAGGCCCAGGGAGGCGAGGGTGATACCCAGTTGGCAGGCCGACAGGTAGGCGTCGAGTTGGCTGTGCACGGTGCGCAGGATGTGCCCGCGCCAGCCGTTCTGCTCGGCGATGGCCTCTACGCGGGTCGAGCGCAACTTGACCATGGCGAACTCGGCCGCAACGAAGAAGCCGTTGAGCAGAACCAGGACAAGTGCAAAAAGAATCATGCCGAAATCGGCGAACAGTGTTGCGAAGGTCAAGCCAGGGGAAGGGTCCATGATGGAGTTTTGCGGGTTCCGTCTAATCAAAAAGGGGGTGTTACGGGCCTGCTGAGCAGGCGCAAGTCAGGCAATGTAGCGGCTGATAGGGCGCTTGCCTAGTGGCCTTTAGGTGCTGCGGGCAATCTGGGCGACTTGCTGGCGGCCATCGCAGGCAAGCCAGCGCCCACTTGAGGCTGGCGCCTTAACCCGCTCAGTCCGGGTCGGCCAGCAACACCCGCGTGACCTGCGCCGGGGCGAAATGGCAAGTGAACGTGCTGCCGTGGCCCGGCACGCTGCTGATTTCCATGCGCGCGCGGTGGCGCAGCAGCACGTGCTTGACGATGGCCAGCCCCAGCCCGGTGCCGCCGGTGTTGGAGTTGCGGCTCGAATCGACGCGGTAGAAACGTTCGGTCAGGCGCGGCAGGTGCTTGTTGTCGATGCCGATGCCTGAATCCTGCACGCTCAGGTGCGCGCCTTGCTCGTCGCCCCACCAGCGCACGCGGATGTTGCCCTCGGCGGGGGTGTACTTGACCGCGTTGAACACCAGGTTGGAAAACGCACTGCGCAACTCCGCCTCGCTGCCCTTGAGCGCCAGCCCGGGGTCGGCCTCCAGGGTGATGCGTTGGTTGCGTTGGCCGGACAAGGCCTGGGCGTCGTTTTTGATCGATTGCAGCAGGGTATCGACCGCCACGGGGTGGTTGTCGGAGGGGTAATCGGTGGCTTCGAGCTTGGCCAGCAGCAGCAAGTCGTTGAGCAACGTCTGCATGCGCCCGCCCTGTTGCTGCATTTGCTGCAAGGCGCGGCCCCAGCGCGGGTTCACCTCCTCGACGTTGTCGAGCAGGGTTTCCAGGTAGCCGCAGATCACCGTCAGCGGCGTGCGCAGTTCGTGGGAGACGTTGGCGATGAAGTCTTTGCGCATCTGCTCCAGTTGATGGATGCGCGTCACGTCGCGCACCAGCATCAGGTGTTCGTTGTTGCCGTAGCGGGTGATGTAGAGCTGGATACGCAGGCGATCGTTGGTGGGCGAGGGGATTTCCAGCGGCTCGGCGTAGCTGTCCTGCTCGAAATACTCCTTGAAGCGCGGGTGACGTACCAGGTTGGTCACGGGTTGGCCGCTGTCCTGTGGGGTCTTGAGGCCCAGCAGGGTTTCGGCGGCGCGGTTCCACCATTCCAGGTTGCCGTCGCTGTCGAGCATCACCACCGCGTCCTTGAGGGCGGCGGTGGATTCCTGCACGCGGTCGATCACCGCTTGCAAGCGCCCGCGCACCCGTTGATCGCGGCGTTGCAGGTGATAGATGCTGTCGAACACCTCGCCCCACAGCCCATAGCCATCGGGCGGTGGCTCGTCGGGTTTGTGCTGGCGCAGCCACTCGTGCAGGCGCAGGAGCTGCTTGAGAGTCCAGCCCAGGTACACCGCCAGGCCAATGGCCAGGCTCCAGCCGTAGTAGCCACTCATCAGCCCCACCAGCAGGCAACCGGTGGTTAACAGCAGCATGTGGCGGATCAGGGTGCCATGCCAATTCTGGTTCACTTTGAATCCTTCAAAGCAGCTGCAAGTTTTGAGCTGCAAGCTTCAAGTTAGAGCGATCCGGCTTTTTCTTGCCGCTGGCCGCTAACCACTCGCAACTGCCTTCAACCTTTTGTCGAAAAGCGATAACCAGTGCCACGCACGGTTTGCACCAGGTTCTCGTAAGCCTCGCCGAGGGCTTTGCGCAGGCGCCGGATATGCACGTCCACCGTGCGTTCTTCGACGTAGACGTTGCCGCCCCACACCTGGTCGAGCAGTTGCCCGCGAGTGTAGGCGCGTTCCTGGTGGGTCATGAAAAACTGCAGCAAGCGGTATTCGGTAGGGCCCATTTCGGCGGGTTTGCCGTCGATGGTGACGCGGTGGCTGATTGGGTCGAGCAGCAGGCCGCCGACTTCGATCGGCGCTTCGCCATCGGTGGGGCCGGCGCGGCGCAGCACGGCCTTGAGGCGTGCCACCAGTTCGCGAGGAGAAAACGGTTTGGTGATGTAGTCGTCGGCGCCCACTTCCAGGCCCTGGATCTTGTTGTCCTCCTCGCCCTTGGCCGTGAGCATGATGATCGGGATATCCCCGGTCAGCTCATCGCGCTTGAGGCGCCGGGCCAACTCGATGCCCGAGGTGCCGGGCAGCATCCAATCCAGCAGGATCAGGTCGGGCTTGCGGTCGACGATGATGGCATGGGCCTGCTGGGAGTTTTCTGCCTCCAGGCAGTCGTAGCCGGCCATTTCCAACGCAACGGCGATCATCTCGCGGATGGGCGCTTCGTCGTCAACGATCAGAATGCTCCTGCCAACCATGCTCAATCCTCTTGTCATTTAACTGTCTTGCGCCGCATTAGATAACGGAATTATTGCAGTCGTGTGACAGTATTTTTGGCCCCCGGCGTAGGAGGGGTTCCTGAACTAAGCTTGGAGTCCGAATCCTCACCACCACAAAAGGACGGTTTCCATGACTTACTCCTGCAAAGCCCTACTGGCCGCCGCGGCGCTCATTCTCCCGAGCCTGGCGCTGGCTGCCGACCCGGCGATGAGCCAGGACGGCGTGTTGGTCGATCACCAGGGTATGACCCTCTATACCTTCGCCAAGGATGCCGACGGCAAGTCCATGTGTAACGACAAGTGCGCCACCAACTGGCCACCGCTGGCCGCCGCTGCCACCGACAAGGACATGGGCAAGTGGACGGCGATCAAGCGTGACGACGGCACGATGCAATGGGCCTATGGCGGCAAACCGCTGTACACCTTCGTGATGGACAAGCAGGCCGGGGACAAGACCGGCGACGGCAAAATGGACGGCGCCTGGAAAGTGGCCAAGCCGTAGCTTGGGTCGAGTCGCCGCCCGCTCCCACAGTTGAAGAGTGCTACCCCTGTGGGAGCGGGCCAGCCCGCGATAGCGATCTAAAACACGGCCCCGCCCACAGCCCTCAACGCACCCCGTAATCCAGCACAATCCCGACGAAAATCGCCAACCCCGCCCAGTGGTTATGCAGAAACGCGCGGAAGCACTTTAGGCGGTCGCGGTCGCGGGTGTACCAGAACTCCCAGGCAAAGCAGCCGAGCGCCACCAGCAACCCGGCGTGGAACCAGGCGCCCAGCTCAAAAGCCGAACCGGCCAGCAGCAGGCCGCCCAGGGCCAGCACTTGTAGGGTCAGGATAATGGCGCGGTCGGCGTCGCCGAACAGAATGGCGGTGGATTTGACCCCGATGCGCAGGTCGTCGTCGCGGTCGGTCATGGCGTAGTAGGTGTCGTAGCCCACGGTCCACAGCAGGTTGGCGATCCACAACAACCACGCGGTGGCAGGCAGGCTGCCGGTTTCGGCGGTGAACGCCATCGGGATGCCCCACGAAAACGCCGCGCCCAGCACCACTTGCGGGTAATAGGTGTAGCGCTTCATGAACGGATAGCTGGCCGCCAGGGCCAGGCCGCCGAACGACAGCCAGATCGTCGCCGCGTTGGTCAGCAGCACTAGCAGGAAGCTGATAGCCATCAGCACCGCAAAAAACACCAGCGCTTCTTTAGAAGTGATCTTGCCGCTGGCCAGCGGCCGTTGTTCGGTGCGTTTGACATGGCCGTCCACCTTGCGGTCGGCCCAGTCGTTGATGACGCAGCCGCCGGCGCGGGTCAGCACCACGCCCAACACGAAAATCACGATGTTGGCCAGGGACGGCGAGCCCTTGCCGGCGATCCACAACGCCCACAGGGTAGGCCATAGCAGCAGGTAGATGCCGATGGGCTTGTCCATTCGCGTGAGCTGGACAAAGTCCCAGGCGCGGGGGTTGAGGTGGTTCAGGGATTTGAGCAGGCGTTGGTACATCAGCTGTTCTCCTCGGTGGCACAGGCGGCGTGCCAGAGGGCCGGCAGGAAGATTTCCGCCACCAGGACGCTGAGGGCGCCGCGATCGAACCGCGAACGGCGGCCCCACAAACCACTGGCCTGGCACTCGGCCGGCAGCCACTGGCGCGGGTAGTGGCAAACCTCGATGGCGCGCCGCTGGAACGCCTGGTCGCAGAACAGCAACTCGCCCAACGAGCGGCTGCCCAACTCGTCCATGTTCAAGCCGCCATCCTGTAAGGCGCTGCGCGCCGCCACGCTGCGGGCGAACACCCAGGCCTTGCCGTGGCCGCGCAGGTACACCTCGCGCACCCAGCCTTCGCTGCCGGTGGGCAGTTGCAGGGTGGCGCACTCGTCGTCGCGCAGCACCTGCCAGCCCTCGAATAGCGGGGTGACGCTGAAGGCGTCGTGGGAGAGCGCCGTCAGGCGCCGGGTCAGGGAGCCTTCGTCGAACAACCAGGCGAGGGTTTGCGCAGCGGGGAGGGGCGATAACTGGCTGCGGGGCAGCCAGACAGCGAGCATTGAATGCGGCACGGCGGGTCATTATTGGCAGCAAATGAGGCGGCGAGCTTAACATGCTGCCCGGCGATTTTGCCCGGTGGGCTGCGGTATGTGCGTCGAACGTGCTTGCATCTGTTGATCCCGATCAGTACAAAACGCCCTGAGCCGAACGGCAACCCAAGCCTTATCCCAAACCGTCTATCGACCGTTCGCGCCAGCAAAAGCCTGAGAAACCGAGGAAGTAAGCAATGAAGAAGTGGCAATGTGTGGTCTGCGGCCTGATCTATAACGAAGCGGACGGCTGGCCGGATGATGGCATCCTCGCCGGTACGCGCTGGGAAGACGTCCCGGCAGATTGGCTGTGCCCAGACTGCGGCGTTGGCAAAATGGATTTTGAAATGATCGAAATCGCCTGATTTCACTCATCCAACAACAAGGAGAAAGCAATGAGCGCACCTGTCGTCATCATCGGTACCGGGCTGGCGGGCTATAACCTGGCACGGGAGTTTCGCAAGCTCGACAGCGACACCCCGTTGCTGTTGATTACCGCCGATGACGGCCGCTCCTACTCCAAACCCATGCTCTCCACCGGTTTTGCGAAAAACAAGGAAGCCGATGGCCTGAGCATGGCCGAACCCGGCGCCATGGCCGAACAGCTCAAGGCCGAGGTTCGCACCCATACGCGCATCAGCGGCATTGACCCGGGCCACAAACGCCTGTGGATTGGCGAAGAGGCGGTGGCCTACCGCGACCTGATCCTGGCCTGGGGCGCGGAAACCGTGCGCGTGCCGGTGCAGGGCGACGCCGGCGAGTCGATCTTCCCCATCAACGACCTGGAAGACTACGCGCGCTTTCGCGCCGCAGCGGCCGGCAAGCGCCGCGTCCTGGTGCTGGGCGCCGGCCTGATTGGCTGCGAGTTCGCCAACGACCTGATCCTGGGCGGCTACGAAGTGCAACTGGTGGCACCGTGCGAGCAGGTGATGCCAACCCTGCTGCACCCGGCCGCCGCCGCTGCGGTACAAGCCGGGCTTGAAGGCATTGGCGCGCGTTTCCACCTGGGGCCGGTGCTCAATCGCCTGCAACGGGTGCCCGAGGGGCTTGAAGCGCACCTGTCTGATGGCCAGGTGATTGCTTGCGATGTGGTGGTATCGGCCATCGGCCTGCGCCCGCGTATCGACCTGGCGGCTGCGGCAGGCCTGGTGGTCAACCGGGGCGTGGTGGTGGACCGCCACCTGCAAACGTCCCACGCCAATATCTATGCCCTGGGCGACTGCGCCGAGGTTGATGGCTTGAACCTTCTGTACGTGATGCCGTTGATGAGCTGCTCCAAGGCCCTGGCACAGACCCTGGTGGGCAACCCGACGGCGGTCAAATACGGGCCGATGCCGATCACGGTGAAAACCCCGGTCTGCCCGCTCGTGGTCTCCACCCCGCCACGGGGCGCGGAAGGCAACTGGACCGTCGAAGGCCAGGGCGGCGACATCAAGGTGCTATGCCGTGCCGCCGACGGCCAATTGCTTGGCTATGCCCTCACTGGCGCGGCGCTGATGGACAAACTGGCGCTGAACAAGGAACTTCCGGCGTTGCTGGCGTAAATACAGGTCGTTCTGTCGGATACACCCCGCTTTTGCGCCGACAAAGCACCCAAGTAGACTGGCGCCCCTGTCGGGCGCGTGCCATCCTCACACCCGTCTGCCGCAGCGTAGAGCCTGCGGTGCCTTGGCGCCGCCCTCCGGGGGCGGCACGGACATAACAACAAAAAACCGTCAAAGAGGCTTCACCTATGCGCAAACCAGATCTCGCAGCCGCCATCGCTGAAAAAGCCGATCTCACCAAAGAACAGGCCAACCGCGTACTCAACACAGTGCTTGAAGAAATCACCGGCGCGCTGCACCGCAAGGACAGCGTCACCCTGGTAGGTTTCGGCACGTTCCTGCAACGCCACCGTGGCGCGCGCACCGGCAAAAACCCGCAGACCGGTGAGCCGGTGAAAATCAAGGCCAGCAATACCGTCGCGTTCAAACCGGGCAAATCGCTTAAAGACAGCGTCAACCCGTAACTCCCCCGCGGAATTGAAAAATGGGCACGCCAACCGGGTTGGGTGCCCATTTTTTGTGGGCGCGGATTAACCCCAGAGAGGTTTAAATGCGTGACCTGGTAGTCATCAGCCGCAAAAAACACACCATCTGCGCCTAACGATCAGTAACTGTGGTGTTCTTTAACCAACTCGCTAAACTGCGCCGGCCGTTCATTTTTCTATTGAGGCTGTGCCCATGAAATTTCGTTTTCTTCTGTGGATGCTGGGTTTGCTGATGGGCAAGGCCAGCCGCACCAACCCGGCGTTTCAGCAGCAATTGGGTGACAAGGAGCTGGTGTTCCAATTACAGACCCTGGACGGCAAGGTGGCGCGTCACTTCCTGGTCAAGAACCAACGCATCACCAGTAAATCCGGGCTGTACCCGGAACCGGCGTTCGCCATCGCCTTCAAGGACGCCGCCTATGGCTTCGCCACGATGCAGGCCAAGAACAAGCAATTGGCGTTCATGACCGGCATTCAGGACAAATCGATCCAGATCAAAGGCAACCCGGCGCTGGTGATGTGGTTCCAGGGCCTGACCAAATACCTCAAGCCCCGCAAGGCCAAGCCCAAGGCATGACAGTTGTCACAGCCTCGGGTTGGATTGATCGGGACTCCACTGCCAGAAAGTCGTGCCGAAGTTGCTGTCGCCGATGGCGGGGAAAGGAGTGCCTTGTTGGAAGTAACGGCGGGAATTGACTTGGGCGGGGGTGAACCACCACCCGGACTGGGGGCAAAGTTCGCCGGCGGCTTTGCGTAACACCGGCTCCGGTGGCGCGGTTTGGGCTTGTTTTAGGGCTTCGGCTTTTGCCACGCTCTCCATCGAAGGCACGGGCACGCCCGTGACCATGGTGGGGTCTTGATAACTTTCCAGGATGGGTAAGCCCAGGGCTCGTGCTTGTTCTTCTGCCTTGATTCGCAGGAGTAAGGCGCCTGCTAGGGTTGTGGCGTATTTGGCGCGTGTGGCTTCGTTGGGATGGCTGGCGCCGCTTAGGCTGTTAGTTGTTTGGAGGATGACATTCAAATTGTCAAGAATACGTCTTTTAGAACTCTCTGTACGGAAGTCTCGCATATAGCGGACTTCCAATAACATGCCTTCGGCCTGCCATAGCCAATTAAAGTCCCCCTTGAGATTTTGCCATTCCTCCCAGGTAAGTTGATAGTTAGGGTCGGCCAAAAGTGGCGATATCAACTTCGGGTCCATGTCGGTTGTTTGTGTTTGGTAGTTGCTTTTGAAACGATAGGTTATACGTCCAGTTAGGCGGGGGTCACTCAGCATAATGTATCGTTGCCAACCGACTGCTTGAATGCTGGCCTGAAGATTCATTACCAATTCATAAACCTGCCGATCATATGCTTCAAGCTGCGGGTCAGTCATTTTTTCAAAAAGTGGAGCGTCGGGAAGTTCGATGCTCATATCGACTTCGTCCACCCCATAAGTGTCGCGGGCGTTGTCGTAGAAAAGGACCATGTAGGCATAGGGGAATATTAAACCGTATTTTGGATGCCTAAGCTTTGGCTGAGCATTTTGAGCTGTATAGAACAGGACGCTGTTCACCCCGGAGCGTTGAATGGAAAAATTGGCACGTTGGACAATGGCATCACCTTGTTCGCCTAATGCGAACTCGAGCACACGAGTATTCATAAGGGAATTCCTATAGTTGGCGGAAGATCTATCAGTTGATAAATAGGTGCTCGCAAATTTAACGATAAGGACAGATATTAGTAGCAGTCCGACGCCCAGTAACCACCGGTGCTGATGTCGACGCATGATTAGGCCTCCTTCCAAGCTGCAATTACCTGCATCTGCTCAATCATGTAGAGGCGGAACTGGCCGTCAAAATCACGACCTTTTGTCATCAGATAATGGTACTGCTTGAGGATGGCCATTACATATTTCATCCTTGCCTCTGGGTCGTAGAGTTTTCCCTGCTTCAAACCCATAGTGACCGTCACGTCTTCTTCCGTAAGCCCATAGGGCTGTAACTCACGAATTTCAATCTCCCGGGTAATCATGGGCGCGGTATTAAATACTAATGTCGGATCCTTCGTTCCCACCAAGTTCCAAAGCCTGCGCCCCAAGTCATTACTATCGATAGCCAGTTCAAATTCAGGGTGGCTATAAATCATCGCTTGCAAGTGAATATTTTGTTCGTGCTTCAGAAAGTGCTCGGCGCTTTTGAAAGCTTGGTCTTCCTTGAATCTATTAGGCGTCGTTTTTTCAGCTGTCTCATATTCTTCAATCCAACGAAACCCCTCTTTCAAAGGCGCTGTCGCCCTGCACTGATTAATTTCCGCCAACGCTGCGGATTCCACGACACTTGGACACCCAGTCCACGATCATTTGGACACTCGTTCCACGCTCACTTGGACACCTGATCCACGCCCATTTGGACAGGCAGTCGGAGCGCAGCGACGCAGGTTTGCATTG